>SCQM01000025.1 GCA_004298555.1 Actinomycetota bacterium
GCTCTACTCCATCAGGAAGTGAAACGGCGCTTACCACCGCGTCGGCCGCGTTGACCACCGCAGTATCACCTATCGTCTGATTCTCAAAAATCCTAGCTTTCGAGCTGAGGTAGTGATCGATACCCTGGTGCCAGTCAAGGTGATCAGGTGAAAAATTTGTCCACACTGCAACCTTTGGACGAAAACTGGATATGGTTGCCAGTTGGAATGATGATGCTTCCACAACGAAATAGTCGAGGTGCTCCTCAAGCATCGAGACTATCGAGGTACCAATGTTTCCAACTGCCCTGACTCTCATCCCGGCCCTGTCGAGCATCCGTGCGGTGAGGGTGGTAACGGTGGTTTTCCCGTTTGTACCCGTAACAGCTACGATTGGCACGGTCGTGTGACGATAGGCCAGCTCCAACTCGGAAATAGGCACCTGGGCAAATTTGAAGACAGGGTGGGACCTTGGAACTCCCGGTGAAACCAGCACCAGGTCGGCGTTTTCAACAGCCCCCTGAAACCCCGTGTCAATGGTAGAAATCGTCACATTCGGCTCAGGTGAGCTTACTTGGGAAGCTCTGTCGTCATAGACTTGGACAGCTGCTCCGCTACGTGTCAAGAACTGCGCTACCGCACGCCCGGTAATTCCGTATCCAATTACCACCGCTCGCTGGCCCAGGTATAGATCCGGCTTCATTTGACCACCTGGCCAAGCGACAAAAAGTCCGCATAGAAAAGGCCAAGGGCCAGTGCAGTAAACAGACCTGCCAATATCCAAAAACGTATGATTACGGTAGTCTCCGGCCAGCCCATCAACTCAAAGTGATGGTGCAAAGGGGCCATACGGAAAACACGGCGGTGGAAGATTCTGAAGCTTGCAACCTGGATCACGACCGACAGCGTTATCACCACGAAAAGACCGGCAATAATCGGAAGCAGCAAATCCAGCCGCATCTCAATGCCAAGGGCACCAAGGCCAGCGCCAATCGCCAAGGATCCCGTGTCACCCATAAAAATTCGGGCGGGTGGAGCATTCCACCAAAGGAATCCGGCGCACGAACCAGTCATTGCCACTGCCACAATCGCCAAGTCAAGTCCGGAACCGACCCCGTAGACCTGGACATGCCTGAATTCCCAGTATCCGATGACCCCGAGAATCGAAAAAGCGAAAATGGACGATCCGGCCGCCAGCCCATCTAGGCCATCTGAAAGATTTACTGCGTTTGAAGCCCCAATTATTACCAAGACGACAAAGAGCACCCAGATCGGCGTGCTTAAATTGATGGCTAGCGCCCCCGTGCGTACAAATGTGATCGTATTCGAGAGGTCTCCCAGGTAGCGCGATCCCAACGCAAAAAGGAGGGCCACTAATATCTGCCCTCCCAGCTTGCCGGACTTCGTCAGTCCAAGTGATCTATGATGGCGCACCTTGATCCAGTCATCAAGGAAACCTATAATCCCGAAACCGACCACCACCAAGACAACGAGGATGCCGTCAGCAGTCCATGGCGCACCAAGTCTGGCATGAGCAATCAAGTACCCGATCACGAATGCGCCTATGATTGCCAAGCCGCCCATCGTAGGCGTGCCGGCCTTTGCCACATGGCGCTGCGGGCCGTCTTCGCGAATTTGCTGACCGACGCCCCTTAGACGCAGTGCCTTTATAAGCACCGGAGTGGCAACCGCCGCCGCAAGCAGGGCAAACCCCCCGGCAACAAAGATTGCGATCACTGCAGAGAACTCCGCTGGCGGCGAAGTATCTCCCGGGACACCTCTTGATCCGAAAAAGCAATCTCCTTCTGCCCAATAGTCTGATGCGTCTCGTGGCCCTTGCCAGCTATTACAACGACGTCGCCCTCTTTCGCCATAGAAAGAGCCATCTCTATCGCTTCACGCCTATCCGGGTTGACAAGCACCTGCGATGATTCGCCGAGCACAGTCATTGCTCGCTTGGTCATTCCGGAGAGGATCTCCTGGATAATCACAGTCGGATCTTCGCTCCTTGGATTATCCGAGGTTAAAATCGTAACGTCGGCGAGACTTTCCGACACCTCGCCCATCAACGGCCTTTTTCGACGATCCCGGTCACCACCACAACCGAACACGACAATAACCCTGCCGCCTTCAGGAGTAATTACTCTAGCTGCCTCAAGAGCGGCTTCAAGGGCAACCGGAGTGTGGGCGAAGTCAACAAATACCTTGAATGGCTGGCCTTCGTCGATCCTCTCAAGGCGACCCGGAACTCCACGGAAGGTTTCCAAGCCTTTTTGAATCGCCTCTGAAGAATAACCGAGTCTTTTTGCCGCTTTGATTGCACCCATGGCATTGTAAACATTGTGCTTCCCTGCAATTTGCAGCGATATCGGGATTCCATCGAGTACGAAGCTGGAACTATCAATGCCCAAATGAAGGTCTACGGCATCGTCAATTGAATAGGTTTCCATGGCAATCAGGGAATCCCTGATCAGCCTTACCCCCCACGGATCATCGATATTGACTATGCCTATTCGGCACCTGGCCGCCTCGAACAATCTCGACTTGGCCATAAAATAAGCTTCCATAGTGTGGTGGTAATCCAGATGGTCCTGGGTCAGGTTGGTGAAAATCCCGATGTCATAGATAATTTCGTCAACCCTGTGCTGGTCCAGAGCGTGCGACGAGACTTCCATGATGGCGATGTCACAGTGGTCCTCGATGGCGCGGTGGAGCGAACTCTGAATCACCGGGGATTCCGGCGTTGTTCTGTAGCCGCTTAGCGTGCCCATCACAAAGGAAGAGTGGTCAGCAGCATCTGCGATGGATGCAAGCATAAAAGCGGTAGTAGTTTTCCCGTTGGTGCCTGTTATTCCTACCATGGGAATGCGGGAGGAAGGATTTCCGTACAAACGGCTGGCAAGTTTTGCCATCTGGACCCGCATTGATCCTGGAGGCACCCTCACTTGCACAATGGGGAGCGGTACGAAGCGTTCAACGACTACTGCCACTGCTCCCCGGGCAACGGCGTCATGAATAAAAAGGTGTCCGTCGTAATGCTCGCCTGCTATAGCGCAGAAAAGATCTCCCGGACCCACATGGCGTGAATCGAAAGATATGCCGGTGACGACAACCCCATGAGTATCTCCGAGAATGGAGAGAGTCTCGATTGACGAAACAAGCTCTGTAAGTTCCATCAACGGATCCCTTGCTCCGCTCCGGCGTCCGACGACTTTTCTAAATATTTCACGGCCTATTGCTCGCTGATCTTCACTCATGGTGATACCGAACCCTTAGTCTTAGCCAATCTATCAGCGGTACTGCTTTGGGAATTCGGAAACTGGCTCAAAACCGTTTGATTTCCGGTAGACGGGGCCACGATGCCGGACGCCTCCATTGCGGGCGAAGTGCCAGCAGAAGCAGAACCCTTGCCAAAACCTGCAGGTAAATAGCCCGAAGTCGGCGCTATATCCAACTGCCTAAGGGCGTAACCCATTATTTGCGAAAACACCGGCGCTGCGGCTGATCCACCATACATAATGTTTGGGCGCTCCAACACGACAATTGCGGAGAGCGGCGTTGAAGTACCGTGGGTAAAGCCAACAAACGTAGCCATAAAGGCACCTGGCTGGTATCCGGGCTTATTGGGATATGGTATCTGTGCGGTTCCAGTCTTACCTATGATGTCGTAACCCGGCACCTGCGCTAGTGGAGCAGTACCATTTGGCGAAACCGTTGCAGAGAGTAGCTCCTGCATGGTCGATGCCAGGGACGGCGGCAGTATCTGCCTTGATTTCACCGGCACGTTGTACGAAGGCTTGCCATCCTGGGGAACAATCTTGTCTACCAGGTGTGGCGATACCAAAACTCCGTTGTTGGCAATTGCGTTATACGAATCCAAAACCTGAAGCGCAGAAACCGCCTCATCTTGTCCAATCGGGACCGAACCAATCGCTGTACCCGACCACTTCGCCGGATCTACCAGAAACCCGGATGTCTCTCCAGGAAATCCAAGCCCCGTAGGTACACCCCAGCCAAAATTCAAAAACGAGTTTGTGATTGAATACTTGTTGAGATGTTGGGCGACGATAATGGTTCCGATGTTGGACGACTGCGCCAGAATCTGCTGCGGAGACAAGACCTCGGTTCCATGCGCTTCAGCATCATGGAACGTCGCCCCGTCAATTGTCAGATATGGCGGGACTACCACCTTGCTGGACGGAGTTATTACGCCGGCTTTCAGAGCCGCGGCAAAGGTGGCAATTTTCGCTACCGATCCCGGCTCGTACACATTTGTGACAGCCATGTTCGCGGGGGCTTGCGCAAATCCGGTTATAAGGTTCGAATCTGCTGCCGAGTTGCCAATTTGCGATTTGCTTGCTGATTTAGTTTTCGCAGATTTGCCAGTCTGCGCTTGGCCGGTGGTACCAACGAGATTTGCCATAGCGATGATTTCGCCATTTTCGGGATTCATGATTATTGCACTGCCAGACAAAGCCTGTGTTTTTACGATTTCAGCTCCCAGTGCCTGCTCAGTGTTGAACTGTATCGCCCTGTCCAAACCGAGCACCAAGTCGTCTCCGGGCTTAGGGGGTATAAGGTCAACCGCTCCTCCTGGAAGGGGCGAGCCGGATTCAGACACTGAGATCATTTTTTGACCGGCTTGGCCATCAAGAAGATTCCTGAACTGGTACTCCAGCCCAGACAGTGGTATACCAGTGGGTCCGAGCGACCCTATGACTGGAAGTGCGAGATTTCCGTTTGGATCAGATCTGGTCATTTCGGTAATCAACGAGATCCCTGGAAGCTTTCCCTGCGTGATGAGCGACTGGATCTTGGAAGACTGGTCAGAACTTACAAGATGCTGCACAAAAGAAAATTGCCCAGGCACCAGCAGGGCGGTCCGAATCGTTGCCGCCGGGGTGCCAAGAATCTGGGCAAGAATGTCAGCCTCCTTGACCGGATCAACAACGAAAGCCGGATCGGCTACAACCGTCTTCTTTGGAATGGAGACTGCAAGCTCATTACCGTTTCTATCGAGAATTGCCCCGCGCGGCGCCTGAACCGCAATAGTTGAAGAGCCTTCCGCCTTGGCAAGCTCTACGTAACGATGATCGGGGTAAACGGTTACTCGGATCAGCTGATAGGCCAAAGCCAGAACAAACATGCCGATCAGAATCTTCGATGCCAGCAAGCGCCTGGCGCTTACCGGTGCATCATGGCTCCTGGTGGTCCTTTGATCCGACATTAATGAACCCTTTTCTAACCCGTCTTCGGGCTTGACGAAGGTGAAGCGGCAGAAGAACTGCCAGCAGAACTGGCTACTGAAGTGGTCGTAGAACCCTTGGCTCGGCTGGCAGCCGTTGTAGGCGTAGACGAACTCACAGGAGTTTTTGTCGGCGCGCCGCCACCCGCTTCTCCGGCAGGGGCGAAAAGCGTATCGGGCGCAGATATGACCTGCGGCGTGAGTTCCGTTGACGAAGTCTGGCTCGGTGTTGAAGTCGGGGCAGCCCCAAGATATCCAACCTGAGACGGGTAGATCATTCCAAGGTGACTTTCTGCATACGAGACGATACGATCCGGAGATTCAAGTGCCGATAACTGCACCTCCAACCTCTGATGCTGAGTTTCTATGGAAGCAAGCTGCGAATTCAAGGCATTCAGCTTCAACTGAGTCGCAGCCATTTCCGCCCTCATCACCACCGCTGCAAACAGAGCCAGAAATCCGATCAGGTAAGCAAGAAACATCTTGTTCGAAATGCGGAATCCAGCCAGCTTCCGAGGTCTTTCGACAACGATAAGTTGGGGACGCTCATATGCAACCTTGTGCTTAGCTCCGGCACCCGAGGGGTTCCTGGCTCCCGCACTCGCCCTTGCCAAGGCTAGGGCTGCCTGAGTGTTTACCTCTGGCCTGGCATTTCTTAGTCTCATCTCTCGCTGGGCCTTAGCCATTTCCGAACCTTTCCACCGGTTCATCAACTTCCAAAATCTCAATCGCCCTTAGGCGGGCACTGCGCGATCTTGGATTTTCCTCAATCTCACCTACTGAAGGCGCCTTTGAACGAACGACGTAGCTTGCCTTTGGCACCGCACCGCAAACACATCCGTAACGAGACGGGCAGGTGCATCCTCCGGTCACCTGTTCACGGAAGAGCGACTTGACGATTGAGTCTTCACCAGAGTGGTAGGACAGAACTGCAATCCGCCCTCCGGGCCGCAACAGTTTGAACGCCTTTACTAGGGCCATCTCGAGCCTTTCAAGCTCATTATTGACTCTTATGCGCAAGGCTTGAAACACCCGCGTAGCTGGATGGCCGCCAGTCCGTCGCGCTGCTGCCGGTATAGCCAGCTTGACAACCTCAGCCAGTTCCGTAGTAGATGCGTATGGTCTTCCAGCCATGATCGCTTTTGCAATTCGATAGGCAAATCTGGGCTCACCGTTGCTGCGCAACAGGCTGGCAAGCTCCTCAAGGCCTACCTGATCGAGAAATTCAGCGAGACTTTGACCCTTGGTTGGATCCATTCTCATATCCAGAGGGCCCTCCAGGCGGTATGAAAAGCCTCTCTCGCCTCTTTCCAACTGCGGTGAAGAGACGCCAAGATCCAAAAGAAGTCCAGTTGGGGCACCGCAAAATTGGGTGTTGCTTTGGCAAGCCTGCGCCAATGCTTCATCAAGTTCATCGAACTCTTTGTGCAGCGCCATGAATCTTGCCGTATATCCCGATAGGCGCCTGGACGCTGCTTCAATCGCGCTTGGATCCCGGTCGAGCCCGAGTACTCGCCGTTGCGCTCCGCGCTCCAACAGACCTTGGCTGTGGCCTCCACCTCCGAGAGTCCCGTCAACAAACGTACCAGCCTCTAGAGGTGCAAAAACAGCCATTACTTCCTCGAACATGACTGGCCTGTGCAAGAATTCGGCTGAAGTCATGCTCGAACCCTCGCTTGTGCGCTTCTCCAGGTGTCTGGACTCCAAAGCTCTATGATTCCAAGCGCTCCGTGTACCAAGACCTCCTTGCTCAAATCGGCAAACGTTCTTAGCGGTTGTGGAAGCGCGAGCCGCCCTGCCTTATCTATGTCAATATCAAATGCCTCTGATGCCCATAGCCTCATGTTCAAGCGGAGTGATGGATCAGACAGATCCTGGCTCTGATATGAATTGGCATACGCATAAAAATCCTCCTGGGTCCAGACGGCAAGACAGGGATCCTCATACTGCGATCGGGTCACGAAGCATTTTTCCCCCAGGTAGCTCCTGAATTTGGCGGGCAGGGTCAAACGTCCCTTGACATCAAGAGAATGCTCATAAGCACCAAAAAATTTTGCCTGCGCCTGCTGCGTTTGGGACATCGCTGTCATTGCCCTTTGTTGTACCTAAGAACCCGCATTCACCACTTCGACCCACTTTAACCCACATCACCCCATTTATCAATCATTCTGCACACAAAATCGACTTTTGAGGTGCAGAAATTGTAGGATTTTGCCGAATCGGGCCTTTGGGCTTGATTCTGAAGGAATTTTCTTGATCAACTGGTAAGCGCGATCCCCTTTCATAAGGCATGGGTATCCGGCCAATACTGCGATACACAGGTTTTTAGGTAGGAATGAGAATTCCCCGGAGACTGCGCCCCGAGCCGGATTCGGGATTTGGACCGGGCTTTCCCAGGCCCACGGAAGGCCCACCTGGCCCAAAGGCGAATACAATGACGGCTCCGATGTCAGGGACCTGGCAGATAGAAAGCTCAACAGCAAGTGGGGCGGAGTCGAAGTCCCCAAGCGTGGCTTGGTCCGGTTCCGTCTCAGGCATAACTGGCCAGAAATCCAAGCCTCAACTTAGGCCCGTACAGCTGTCGGCCTCCCGCATAGGTCACACGTGAGCTTGGCGCAGCAACAGCTCGAACTTCAAAACCAAGCTGTCTTTGGCCATACAACCTGTGGGTCGCACCACCAACGCGGAAATCAGCGCAGCTATGTGCATTCTCGCCTAGCTCGAGGGACTTGAGGCAGTGAGATCAGTCAAGAGTTGTGAGGGCCTCTAAAAGGCGCTTCCTGAGTCCGGAAATCACAAAAGTGTTCTCACGGTCAGCCAAGTCCTGAGATATTTCAGCCAATCCGAGCGCGTAACCACGGCCGGGACTCGCAGAAGCACACCCTGGCATCAGCTCAAGCAATTCGGCGAATGGGTATCTCACATATACGGTGCACTGGAACACTGAACCGAGTGACGTCCTTCGCTGAGAGATACCAACAACTTTTGCCCCTTCGAAAGTTATTTCCCCCGGACCCAGACCAGCAAAGCAGACCTTTTTTGCAATTTCGCTGCCCAGCAACCTGCCAGCATGCATTTGAAGATCCTCAGTGCCAAGATCCGATAATGCCTGGAGAAAAATTTCTCCAATTATCTCGAAAGATTCACTCACGTCGCATCTGAAATACTTATCACCTTTGGGAATTGCGATGTCAACCCAGAGCTGCCCATTTGGCGACAGAAATACAGCTCCTCCCCCAGACTTTCGAATGACCAGCTCAACACCCTTACGTATCAAGGATTCCCGGTCGATCTCGTTAGGATCCTGGCTGGAGCCAAGTACCAAGGCGCTACGGGTGACATTCACGAACCGGGCAGTTCTCTGGTCGGCGTAGCGCATCGGATTTGCATGTATGTTCGATGCTGGTCCGACCTCATCCACTATGCGCCATGGTTCCACACACTAAGACTATCGACCTGTCAGGATCTAAAACCCCGGGATGCTATGCGGAAATCGGACTCGATCCCACATAAGGCACCCAGTCCTCGTTCACGGCCCCCAACAGATGCACCCACGCCTTGCCTTTGGGCGCCATCGGAAGCTTCCGAAGCACAAAATTTGTGTCGGAGAGAAGCCGGTCCTCTTTCTTCGAATTGCATGTCTTGCATGAAGCCACTACGTTCTCCCAACAGTGCTCCCCACCCTTCGATCGCGGTATCACATGGTCAATGTTCTCCGCTGGCGCACCACAGTATTGGCAGATGTAGTTGTCCCTGGCGAATACCGACCTCTTGTTCAATGCCACTCTGGTGGGATATGGAACTCTGACGAAATAGTTCAGACGGACCACCGACGGCGCATAAAACTTGGCACGCTCGGAATGGAATACATCGTGACTTTCGTGTATCGGAAGCGCCTTGCCTGCAAGCACAAGGCCCAATGCTCGACGGCTAGAGACGATACCAAGAGCTTCGTAGCTTACATTTAGCACGAGAGCCCTGGACACCAATTACCTCAGATGTCCTACCCGGTCTCGCATCGAACCGAGTCCCAAACAGTAAGTTCCGAAGTGGTCAGAAGTGCAGCAATCGTCAGAGGGTACAAACCTCGCCCGTAAATTAGCCCGTCTTTCTCCGTCACCTATCCGATGATCGATTGCCATATTGAAGCTCAGTTTATCCTGAAATTTATCGAATTTCCATACACCACTGAAGAAATTCGACGAGATCCCTTCTAGATGGCATTGCCTTGGGGTCGCCATATATTGACTCCATTCGGAACTCCCAAAATTCGCTGGAAGGAAGCGGAAGAAACGGCACCCTTGCCCACCATCTCACGCGAGCAAACCTCTTTAGTTCGATGAAGCCAATTATCCAAAGGTCATTATGTGGCAGCAGCGCTATACCGGACCGCAGCAACCATAGCGCCATTCTAAAATTGGTCTTCATCCAAAACACCTCAGCTTGCTCTCCCTAACAAAATAGCGAGCATCGGGCGCAAGATGACTAACGCATTTCTTTACGAGGTAGCCACTTTTGGCTCTTTTGGGAGGCCAAGCACCTTTTCGGCCAAAATATTCCTCTGTATCTGTGAAGTACCCGCATAGATAGTCCCCGCCCTGGAGTTCAGAAATGTTGTCACCCAGCTCATGGATGAATTGGGCGCTCCTGGATCGTCGGTGCGGAAGGCGGTGGATGGACCTCTGCCCGAAGGCACAAGCGCTCGGGCTCCAAGGATGTCAACTGCCAGCTCCGTGACAACCTGATGGTACTCGGACCAGTACAACTTAGAAATCGAACTCTCTGGACCAGGACTTTTACCATTCAGGAAACCCGTGAGGGTGCGAAGCCCCAGGAATCTCATGATCTCCACTTTGCCGTAACACCACGCAAGACGCTGGCGCATCAATGGATCCTTGTCTGCACCGCTCTCCTTGGCAAGATCCATGAGACGGTCGAGCTCCATGCGGAACCTTATCGGCAGCGTAGCCGCAGCTTCACCCCGCTCATATCCAAGCAGGGTCGTCGCGACTGCCCAACCATCTCCCGGTTTCCCTACTACGTTCGCGCCTGCGGTGACAGCATCGGTAAAGAACACTTCATTGAATTCCGATTCACCCGACATCATTCGGATTGGCCGGACTTCCACGCCAGGCTGATCCATTGGCACCAGAAGAAACGAAATCCCTTTATGTTTTTCCACCTGTGCATTTGTCCGCGCAAGTACAAAAATCCAATTGGCCAGATGCCCTCCTGATGTCCAGATCTTTTGGCCGTTAATCACCCAGACATCCCCGTCAAGATCTGCCTTGGTGCCAACATTCGCTAAATCGGAACCGGCATTTGGCTCAGAGTAACCCTGGCACCATCGGTCCTCCCCAGACAGTATCCTCGGCAGAAAGTGCTCTTTCTGCTGCTCTGTTCCCCACGCAATTAAAGTATTTCCGACCATTTGAATTCCAAACTGGTCATTGGATCCGCCAAAAGGGACACCGGCCCGGGTAAATTCCTCCGAGAGCACTACCTGTTCGAGAGGAGAAAGACCCGCTCCTCCGTATTTCTTGGGCCAGGCCAATGCCAGCAGGTTATTGTCATAAAGAATCTTTCGCCACTGAGTAGTGAACTCAGCCACCTTCGCCTTTTCCAAAGTTCCCGTACCGCGCCATCCGGAAGGGAGATTCGCTTTTAAAAACTTGCGCATTTCCTGGCGGAAAGCCTGCGCTTGCGGTGAGTAGCTGACGTCCATGTGAAGTCCTTCGATGCGCCTATCAGTGCTATTCAGTTGAAAAAGCTCAGAAAAGACCCCTTTGGCTTGAGATTGCTACCGTTGCCGCACCAATAATTGGGCCGTGCTCTCCAAGCTCCACGGGGGCGATCTTCGCACTGCTTGAAAAGTTCAATTTAGCGCGGTTGGACAGCTCCTTCTGCGCAGCGCGAAAGAAGATATCCCCGAATCCAAGAGCAACGGATCCGCCAACCACTATCAAATCGAGATCCAACAGCGAAGCCGCCGACGCAACTCCCCGGCCAACATATTCTCCGCAGAGCACCTTTATGTCATCAGTTGCCTGGCGGGGGTCCTGACCGTAGTACCTTGAAATGTTAAGACCCGAGGCTTGAGCTTCGAGACACCCCCGCGCCCCGCAACTGCAAATGTTCCCATTTGGTTCGACATTGACATGACCAATATGGCCCGCATTCCCAAGCCGGCCATTCAAGAGTCTTCCGTCCAAAATGATTCCGCCGCCAATGCCGGTTGACACAACCATTGCCATGAAGTTCCTCACATTTTTGCCAGCTCCAAACAAACCCTCTCCGAGGGTGATAGCCTTCCCGTCGTTATTAAGATAGGCTTCGAGCCCAAACTCATCCTGGATGGATTTAGTAAGTGGGAAATCTCTCCAGCCAGGTATGTTCAGTGGAGAAACCAGCCCCCGGTCCAAGTCCATCGGTCCGCCGCAACCTATCCCGACAGATGAAAATTTGTGAATATCCGCTTTGACAGCAGCATCATGCAGCACCCGCTTGGTGATTTCCCAAAGCTCTGAGTCTGATGCACCTTTGGGCGTAGGAGAAGCAATATAAGAAATGACGTCGCCTCTTTCAGAAACGACGCCACCGCCAAACTTTGTACCACCGATATCAAGCGCTAAAAAATGATCCATACGGGCAACTATAACAGCATGCCAACGACTGCGTTATTAGCCTTTTTGCCCGAAACGCTTTCCAAACTTTGATGAAAAGTTTCCGAACTGCGAGCGAATACCTTTACCCTGGACAGACGTGGAAATATCATTCCAGCCTGCCTTGCCCATGCGCCGAAGGTTCTGTTCGAAAATCACTGCCGAACCCAGCATGATTAAAAAACCGATAAAACCAAACAATACTGAACTCGTAAAGGTTAAGATCAGCATCGCTAGCCCTGCGACGAACCCAAGCAAAGCCCACTTTATATTCCTGCCGGCGTGCCTATAGACAGTCTCCGACTTAACGCGGGTCGCGAACTCAGGATCGTTCTCGTAGAAGTTTTTTTCAATCTCCTGGAGAATCCGGTGTTCCTCTTCCGAAAGTGGCACCTTCCGCCTCCTTTCCCGCATCACTGAAGCCCATAACCGCCAGCTGAATAATCATAGAGCTTTAGTCTCTTTTACTTACCTATATCTTACTACGGGAACAATCATAAATACACTCGTGATCCGGCATGAAAATGCTGTCCCGTACCGAAAAAATACACGCTAATTTGGCTTTGTGGAAGAGCACCTCACTGGGTATTTTCCACATCGAATTGAATTTCGTATAATGCCTGGGGAATCACTTCTTCCAGCAACCTGTTGTGATTTTCCCGGATCAAGGCCCTGGCCAATGCATCGCTGGGAGCCACTCTGACGATTATCTCAATCTCACAACCATAAAAAGGCTCAAGATTCGATCGGGTTGCCGTCTCTGGACCTGAGATAACCTTTGCCACACCCCTTTTGCAAACTGCAATGCCTCCTTCGTCCCCGTTTCAAGCATTTCAGCCACGATAGCTGCCAACCTAGCCTCAAATCAGCCTCTGGCCGACGGGGCCCTGACGAGGCTGGCACTGGCATTCGCTACCGGTAAGGGCGCTCATGATGCCCTGAACCCTTTATCTCAACGAGTAGCAGCGTTACCATTTCATGCTCCCAATTCAAGCAGCCGGAATGCCTCTGCAAACCCGACACCAACGGATTTTCCGGTCTCTTTTGCCCTGGTCGAAATCACTTCCCGCATCCAGTCTTGCCTATCACCGATCTGAGACTCATGACAGAGCACCGCATCCAATTTCTTCTCGATCGATCTAGTCACATCTATAAACGCGTCCGCCTCCAAAGAGCCAGACAACAGCACAGTGGCCACTTGATGGGCTGGGCCTTCAGAAGGAAAATAGTGGGGAAGACCTGCGGCTGGAGAGACGGCATCCAATACAGCCCACCCAAGCTCGCGATGATCGCGATGATTAAAATATCCCGAACCAAAAAAAACAGCCGTTGGGTCAGGACAAAGTACCGCTTCAGGTTTGAATTCCCGAATCAGATGCACTATGCGCGCCCGAAAGATGGCCGAGTTTTCAATGCACCCATCGGGAATGGACAGTCCTATCATCTGCGAGACTCCCACAATTTTGCCTGCTCTCTCTAATTCCAAATGCCGGTCTGCTTCAAGCTTTGCAATATCCCTTGAAGCGTCAATAGTCCCTTTTTCACCTTTGGTGCACACGACTAAAAT
>SCQM01000026.1 GCA_004298555.1 Actinomycetota bacterium
GGGGTGCTTGGGATGCTATCAGTGCTGCTTGGGGTCTTTCCTCAACCGCTTCTCAATCTGATTACTCAGGTTGAACCGCTTTCAGGAGTGGCGCATCCAGCCTATGGCGACCTCCTCATTTCGGCAAAGACACTGACGATTGCCGCCATACTGCTCGCCGGTACAGCACTGTTTGCAGGAATAAGCAGGGTGTGGAAAGTGGAGGCGGTACCTCGCTGGTCCTGCGGAAGGATACCTGATTCCTCCATGCAGTTCACATCAGCATCCTTCACCAAGGCAATCCGGACCACTTTCGCAGTGATCTACCGGCCGCACCGCAACTTGCAGCCTTTGGGCGAGCATGCTCCAGATTTCGCAGATCGGTTGGTATACAAAGGCGGCACGATACCGGTCTGGGAACGGCATGTCTACAAGCCGCTTTATCGCTGGGTGTGGAAAATATCGCATCTCAGCACACGGATTCAAGCTGGGCCGGTACGTCTATACCTCGCGTATTTGCTAGGAACCGTTGGCCTCATGATAGCCATTATTCATTAGAAGCAGGGAGATCTGAGTTTGTTGTGGTTTACCCAAATCGTCGGAATTCTCATTCTGTTTGTCTCATCCCCGCTCCTATGGGGCATTACCCAAACAGTCAAGGCCCGAATACAGGGACGTCACGGACCACCCGTTTGGCAGATGTACTGGGTAATAGCCAAAAACTGGCGCAAGGAAACTACTGCACCCGAGTTCAGTTCCTGGATTTTCCGTATTGCCCCGAGCGTCAGCATGGCAGCGCTGTTGGCGGTCTTGATCATGATTCCATCATCAGGACAGGTGCCGATTGGATGGCCGCATGATCTACTTACTGTCTTCTTCCTGCTGGCGCTCGAACGTTTCTGGATAGGATTGGGCGGCCTTGACAGCGCCGGCACGTTCGGAGGCCTGGGCTCCAGCCGTACCAGCACTATTGGCACTGGAATTGAGCCTGCACTGCTGGCGGCATTTGGGGTTCTATGGAGGGTCGGTGGTGGCAGCGCTATTGAGCCAATCACACCCTTGCTGAAGGCAAGCCCTGGGGGAACAATTGCCTGGTCTCTGGCAGCTGTCAGCTTTGCTCTCCTTCTATTGGCAGAGCTGGGACGCATGCCGGTCGACAACCCGGACACCCACCTCGAACTGACTATGATCCACGAAGCTACCATTCTGGAGAGCAACGGCAGGCTGCTGGCTCTCTCACAGCTGGCCATGACCTTGAAGCTTACCGTAGTGATGGCTCTCGGCTGGGTGATCATGGGACCGCATTTCGGATCCTCGTGGCCCAATCTTACTCTGCTTCTCATTGAGCTGGCTTTTACATCGGTGGCCCTGGGCTGGATCGAAAGCAGGCTTACAAAGCTGCGCTATTTTCAATTGCCCGCATACTTATCAATTGCCGCCGGCATAGGCCTGCTCGGCTTTTTACTGGCATCTGGAGGATTCAACCTGTGAACGTTATGGATTTGGTACTTTTTATTTCCGCAGTAGCACTCCTTTGGTCGCGAAGCTTGCGGCTCGGTATCGCGCTACTTGCCCTAGAAGGTGTGCTGCTGAGCATCATGGCATGGACCTCCCAACCTCTGACATGGGATTCAGCTTTAATGGCCTTAGCCACCTTGACAATTAAGGCTGGGCTCATTCCCACCGTTCTCGCCCGAATGATGAACTCCTGGCCTATAGAAGTCCGCCGAGACCATCCGTTGCCTCTTTGGGCCTATGCTACCGCTCTTGTGGTTGTGCTGGGCACTGGTCATATCATGCAGCTACTGGGGCCAGTCCACTTGATTCAAAACAGGCCGGCATTCTTTTACTCTCTGTCAACGATCTATTTAGGAATGGTGATGGTTGTAGCTAGACGCCACCTTCTGTCTCAGATAACGGCGCTCGTAAGCATTGAGAACGGCCTGGTGGTGCTTGGGATCTCGTTGTCCGACTCGCTACCCACATTTGTGGAACTCGGTATATTAGCTGACTTGATGATCGCAGTTGCATTGCTGGTATGGATGGGCCGCCGCATTCACAGAGAGTTCCAGACAACTGACGTCGTAGCCCTTCAGGCTCTGAAAGGGTGACAACAGCAATGAGTTACGATTGGATCTTAATTGGTCCGCTGTTGGTGGTACTTGCAGCCTCAGTCGTGCGCCGACATTTGGGCTCACGCTGGTCCATGTGGATCGCCGGCTGGGTGGCTGCAGTTTTCATCGCCACCACAGGCATTGCATTTCATGGCCTGCTTCTTGGCAATTGGCAGGCTGTCTTTATCGCCACCACCGGATTCATAGCGCTAACGAGCGCCTGGGATAGCGTCTACTGGCTCAGGGAACATCCACATATATCCCCTCACCGTTACTATCTCTGGTGGGGGCTTTTCTGGGCAGCACTCTTAGCGATCTCGCTTTCGCAGAATCTCGCACTTTCCTGGCTTGCTTTAGAGTTCTCCACTCTGGCATCAGGCGCTCTAATTATTGAGATGGGCGACCGGCATTCGCTCGAGGCTGCATGGAAGTACATAGTCATTGCATCAGTCGGCCTGGTACTTGGACTGATTGGCATCGTATTCATCTACGCCAGCTTGAGATTCCAGGGGCTGTCATGGTCTACTCTGGATTACGGCAACCTTCGCGCCCAGTACGCGAATATTGCACCCGTGGTGCGGCAACTGGCTACGATCTTCATCGTTAGCGGCTTTGGAACCAAAGCTGGATTGGTTCCCTTCCACACCTGGCTGCCGGATGCACATTCCGAGGCTCCCTCACCTGTCAGCGGTCTTCTGTCTGGCATCTTGCTAGGTCTGTCGCTCTTCACGGTCGCACAGTTCGTCGGAGCAGCACCAGTGCCGTCAGGAGCCTTGCTGACCGGCTCTCATCTGCTGACAATATTTGGCACCATATCACTTGTTGTTGGCTCGCTCGCCCTACTTGTGCAGCACGACATAAAGCGCCTCTTGGCGTACTCCTCGATCGAACAAGTCGGCATCATGGCAGTTGCTTTAGGAGTCGGCACCCGGGCCGCGCTTTTTGCGGCTCTGCTACAGTTTGTCTTCCATGCCGTGATCAAATCGAGCCTCTTCTATGGGGCCGGGCATCTGAGCGTCACCTATGGCACTAAGCGTCTAGACGGAATTAATGACCTGATCTCAAAGAGCAAAGCCGGCTCATTTGGATGGGCTTTGGGCATGCTGGCCTTGGCTGGTCTCCCGCCGCTGGGACTGGCCTACAGTGAATGGCTGATCATCGAACAATTATGGATCCAGCATTCATACGTAGTTGTTTTTCTTACTTCGGGGGCCCTTACTCTGACATTTGCCGCACTAGTCCATCATCTGCTTCGGACCCTTTGGGGTGACGGCCAACCAGTTCTCCGCAGCCGCTCAAGCGGTCATGAAGCCTCAGTGCAAGGGGCAATCTAGTTGACAACCACATGGAAACACCAAAACCAGCTGCATAAAGATTCTGGGCATGAACTATTAACCCTCACCGCCAATCGCCGAGGAAAGTTGACAAGCGTATGGCTTGACCCCGACGATCACCGCCAGTCCTTTTTAGACCTTGATTTGGTTGATGGGAGTTTCCCCTCGCTCGCTGCCTCGCTGCCCGAGACAGCCTGGGATGAGCGCGAAATCCATGACCTTTTTGGCTATATCCCGCTCGGGCACCCGGACCCCCGGCCACTGATACGCACTCCCCGATGGCCTAAAGATTTTCTTCCCCTTCGCAGTGCCCAGCTCTCGCCGGGCTGGCTTGAGGTAGAACCGGATCTGCCAGCGCTCCAGGTCGAAGGTGACGGCGTGACCATAATGAAGGTCGGCCCAACCCATGCGGGCATCATTGAATCCGGCCACTTCGTATTCAGCATCATCGGAGAAAACGTACTCCACCTCGATGCCCACCTCTTTCAAAACCACCGGGGCATTGAAGCACTCCTGGAAGGCAAGACGGTAGGCGAAGTATCACCTCTTGTGACCCGAATCTGTGCCGCCGATTCGGTATCCAACCAGACAAACTGGGCCTCCGCAGTCGAGCAGTTGGCGGGGTTTATCCCCTCGGAGCGCCTACTCCTTAACAGAATCATCCTCCTGGAGGCCGAAAGAGTCCTTAGCCACCTGAATGATTTGGCACAGATACCTGCTGGCGTCGGATATCAGGTTGCACACCAGCGGGCCCTGGCAATGAAGGAACTCTGGCAACGCGGCCTGCAATCTCTATTCGGCCACCGTTTCTTATTTGAGACCGTCCATCCAGGTTCGGCGGTCTCGGCGCCGGCAGACGCAGTCTCGGAAATTGTGCATGCTGTTCGCAGGCATTGGGTACCATGGCGACAAGTGGTTATGGGACATCACGGTTTCACAAACCGCATGAGGGGTGTCGGCACAACTCCCCTCGACCAGGTTATTCGAATGGGAGCGCAGGGTGTGACATCGCGCGCGGCCGGCAAAGAATTCGACGCGCGCCAGTCAATTCCTTGGTATGGGGAGGTCTTCGAAGGGCCGGTCATACGCACCAGCGGCGATGTCCTGGCACGATTTGAGCTTCGGCTGGATGAGGTCGAAGCATCGCTGAGAATCATAGAGAAAGCTGCAAGAATGACATACAAAACTCCGTTCCAGGACCAGCCCTTCACCGTGCCGGAAGATATTGATGGAAGAGCTGTGGCATTTTCAGAATCACCACACGGCTTGAACGTTCACGACGTATCTCTATCCCAAGGACGGGTTAGCAGATATCATGTCCGAGCTGCCACTTACAGAAACTGGCCTCTGGTGGCTCAAACGGTGGCGGGAAATGCCGTGGCCGATTTTCCGCTGATCAACAAGAGCTTCGAGCTTTGCTACAGCTGCACAGATCGCTGAAGAAAAGAGGTAACGACCATGTCAAAACCAGTGCGTTCTTTGCAAATTCGCCATGTGGATGCAGGCAGCTGCAATGGTTGCGAGCAAGAGCTGACCGCTCTAACCGGCCGCGATTACGATATGCAGCGATACGGCCTCGACATCGTGGCATCTCCGCGCCATGCTGACGCGATGCTGGTCACCGGTCCAGTGACCGATACCATGGCCCGGTCTGTTGAGCGCGTCTGGCAGGCAATCTCAGTTCCAAAAATCCGTATCGCCTTCGGCGACTGTGCCGCCGGGTGCGGGTTTTCCCAGGACAGCTATGCCAGTCACGGCGGTCTGAACGATCCGGATCTCACGATTGCCGGCTGCCCTCCCGAACCTGGCAAAGCCTTGAGCCTGCTCCGCGCCTGGATGGCCAGCCATGACACCCATGGAATGACATCTGTCGAAGTTGAATCAAACTCAAAGAAGATCGGCTGAGTTGCATTTTCTCCGTGCGCCGCACCCTGAGAATGGAGACCAGGGAGCACAGGGAACCGTCCCTGATTTGGAAACGAGCAATCTAGCTAAATATCCCGCGCCAAAACACGCAGCGTCGCCACTTGATTGCCGTCTCCGATGACAATAAGCACTTCACCTGCGCGGATCTCTGCCGTTGGTGGCGGATTGGTTCTAAATCCTCCGCCGGAATCCCGCATGGCAAGCACCAGAGTGCCCGTCTGATCATGCACCATGGCGCTGCGCAGCGTCTGTCCCACCAGCGGAGATTCTGCCGACACCGTAATCTGCTCAAGCCGGAAATCAAGGCTGCCATCATGCATAACCACATCTAGAAATTCGGCGACATGAGGCTGCACGGCAAGCGCAGCCATTCTGGCGCCACCAAGATCCTGGGGATTTACTACGCGGTTGGCACCTGCTTGATGCAGTTTTGGAATTGCCTGATCGCTTGCGGCGCGCGAAACTATGAAAAGGTCGGGCCTCATCGATCGTCCAGTAAGCGTGACATAAAGGTTGTCTGCATCGGCATTGAGCGCGGTAATCAGAACGCGGGCGCGGTCTATGCCGGCGCTACGGAGGATACGCTCGTCCGTAGCGTCACCCTCAACATACTGTCCTTCGACGGTTGCAATCCGATCAGGCGACATATCAATAACTACTACTTCAGCGTGCGATGCCTTCAGATTATTGTAAATGGCACGGCCCACTCTGCCCCATCCGCAAACGATGACATGCTGATTCATCGCCAGTATCTTTCGCTCCATCCTTCGCCTCCGGAACCCGCCACCTAAATAACCTTCTACAAATGTCTCGATCAGCACGCTGAACGTATAGGCAGCAGTGCTCACCCCCAGCAGAATCAAGATAATTGAAAATTCCTGCTCGCCCGGCCCAAAATTGTGAACCTCACCATAACCGACCGTGGTTACAGTGATGACCGTCTCAAACAAGGCCTCGACAATACTGAACCCAAATGCCATGTATCCAGCAGTGCCTGCGATGAATATCGCGGCCATTGCAAGCAAACTGAAAGTCAGCCTGCGGGGCACATTGATGTTGGATAGCCAGACGGCAGGACCTCTGCTCCTGGACAATTTCCAAAGACTCACTAAACTTCCTCGACCTTGCTTATTGACATAATCCCGGCTAAATCATCGTACATCAGCAACCCTCGCCGGTTACAAAACGGCCCAACATTGTACGGCTGCGCGCGGATCTCCTCGATGACCAAGTCAACGGCTACCTTTGGCAACCCAAGACTTTCGGTATAGGCAATGTCACCAGCATTTGAGCATCTTTTAACTGGCAGATGCCATCGCAAACTTCAGATCAAACCGGCCCGAAGCGCTACGACCGAAATGACAAGTGCTTGAGGTTGCAGCGAAACTTATGCACGCTTGATTGGAGCGAGCGAGAGCAATAGTGTCTTTTCCCCTAGAGCAGGGAAGCGAACCGTGATCTCGGTCTTTTCTCCAGATCCTCTTGTGCCAGTGACAACTCCTTCGCCCCATTTGGCGTGGACGATATCGTCTCCCACTTTGAGAGTCACAAGATCGCTAGCAAGTGGCTTCGACCCAAAACTGGACTTAATCGAAGAATCAGATCCCCGCGCACTTTCTAAGTCGGGCTTATCAAAAATCCCACCCGTAAAGTAAGAGAGCGACGAAATGCTTCGCTTGGGCGAGATATCTTCGATCAGAGAAACGGGTATCTCGTCGAGGAACCGGCTTGGCGGGTTAGCCAGGCCCTCGCCCCACTGTCCCCTGAAGCCTGCCAGAGATAGGAAAAGCCTCTCACGGGCTCTGGTGATACCTACATAACAGAGCCTACGCTCTTCTTCGAGTTCCTGTGGATCCACCAGCGAACGCGAGTGGGGAAAGATGCCATCCTCCATGCCAGTCATAAATACAACAGGGAATTCAAGGCCTTTCGCCATGTGCAGCGTCATCAGAATTACGGTTGATTCAGGAACGTCTTCATCGGCTGCTGATACCAGTGCCACATCCTCCAGGAGGTCCTCCAGGGATTCATGTTCCTCGCCAACGCGCATTAATTCTTCAAGGTTCTCAATTCTGCCCATGGCCTCGACAGTCCGTTCGGCCTTGAGTTCGGCCATGTATCCGGAACGATCTAATACGAACTCCATCAACCTTTTTAAGTCAATTCCATCGGACACCATGCCTCTGGCCTGTGCCAGGAGCTCCAGCAGATTTCTAATGCCGGTGAGCGCCTTCCCACTGACTCCAGCCGCATCTGCCTGCATTAGTGCATCAGATAATCCGATATTGGCCATACCGCCATAAAGGTCCACCTTTGCCACGGATGCATCGCCAACCCCGCGTTTGGGGACATTCAGAATCCGCCTCATTGAAACTTCATCCTGCGGATTATTGATGACCCGAAGGTAGGCAAGCATGTCCTTGACTTCCTTCCGGTCATAAAATCGTGTCCCGCCGATGACCCTATATGGGATCGCACGCCGGACAAACTCTTCTTCAATCACACGCGACTGAGAGTTGGTGCGATAGAAAACTGCGACGTCAGAGAACGAATGGGAAGATGAAGTCAGTTCCACTATTTGTGACGCCAAAAATGAGGCCTCGTCACGGTCGCTTTGGGCTTTATAGAGCCGGATGAGTTCGCCGTGCCCGCTGGATGACCACAAGTTCTTTTTAACCCTGGAAGCGTTATTGGCTATAACTGCATTAGCGGCATCCAAAATTCTCTGGGTAGAGCGGTAGTTCTGTTCCAAAACCACTGTTTGGGCCTCAGGGAAAAATCTTTCAAACTCTAAAATGTTAGTAATGTCCGCACCGCGGAATCCATATACGCTTTGATCGGAATCCCCTACCACAAATACATTCCTCGACTGCGCTGCCAGCAAAGCCACTATGCGGTTCTGAACCTTGTTGGTGTCCTGATACTCATCAACAAGCAGGTGCCGGAATCTCCGCTGGTAGTAATCCAGAACGTTTGGAAATTCTTCGAACAGCGTCACCGTCATATTGAGCAAGTCATCGAAGTCCATCGCCGAGGATGCCAAAAGGCGTCGCTGATATTCTGCATAGACCTCGGCAATCTTTCGTTCAAAGATATTTCTGGCAGTCTCGGCATATTCCAAATGGCCGATCAAATCTGCCTTTGCCTGAGAAATGTAGTTTGCGAGCGACTTTGGTGGAAATCTTTTTGCATCGAGATCCAAATCTCTCGCAACGTAACTTATCAAACGCGTGGAATCAGCCTGATCGTAAATGGTAAAGCTCGATTTGAATCCAAGCGCGGAGGCGTGCTGCCTCAATATGCGGACGCAAGCCGAGTGAAACGTTGATACCCACATCTTCTCGGCCACAGGCCCAATGAGTCCCACCAAACGGCTTCTCATTTCCGCAGCCGCCTTGTTGGTGAAGGTAATTGCCAAAATCTCGTGGGGCGAGATATCCATCGCGCTTATCAGGTAAGCGATACGCCGGGTCAGTACTCTGGTCTTGCCTGAACCAGCTCCCGCAACTACGACAAGTGGACCCTCACCATGGGTCACTGCTGCCCTTTGGGCAGGATTCAAATCAGAAAGCAAAGAATCTAAAGACATTGGCCTATACAAAGTGCAGCCTGCTGGGATGGAATGGCCGCTATTCCCACTCTATGGTACCGGGCGGTTTGGACGTGATGTCATATACTACCCGGTTCACTCCGGGAACCTCCGCAATCACCCTGGATGAAATCGACTCAAGAACCTCATAGGGCAGACGGGCCCAGTCGGCAGTCATGGCGTCATGAGAGGTCACAGCGCGAAGCACAATGGGGTAAGCGTAAGTCCTCTCATCCCCCATTACACCCACACTCTTGATGGCAGCCAGAACGGCAAAACTCTGCCAAAGCGATCTCGTGAGACCGGCATTTTCGATCTCCTCCTGTACAATTGCATCTGCCTGGCGCAGAATCTCAACCCGCTCAGGGGTTACATCTCCAACGATGCGTACAGCCAGGCCTGGACCTGGGAACGGCTGCCTCCAGACTATTTTCTCGGGCAACCCCAATTCTTTGCCAACAGCGCGCACTTCATCTTTGAATAGAAGCCTGAGTGGTTCCACAAGCTCGAAGTTCATGTCGTCCGGAAGTCCTCCGACATTGTGGTGGGATTTGATCTTGGCTGCGGTTTTGGTGCCAGATTCGATAACATCTGGATACAGAGTTCCTTGAACCAGATACTTTGCGCCCTCGATCTCCTGGGCGACATCTTCAAAAACACGAATAAAAGTCGCTCCAATGATCTTTCGTTTTTCCTCCGGATCAGTCACGTCCTTAAGAAGTGAAAAGAACTTCTGGCTTGCATCGACCACTATCAGCTCTATCTTGAACTGATCCCTGAAAGTCTTCTCAACCGTTTCTCGTTCACCATCGCGCATCAGTCCGGTATCGACGAACACACACACCAGCTGATCGCCGACAGCCTCATGCACCAGTGCGGCCGCCACTGATGAATCAACGCCTCCGGACAGCGCGCAAATCACACGCTCCGATCCAATTCTGTTTCTCAGGCTGCTCAGCGAATCCTCAATTATCGAGTAGCTGGTCCATGACGCCTCCGCACCAACTGCATCAGCCAGAAAATTGCCAAGCAACTGCTGGCCAAACTCGGTATGGCCGACCTCGGGGTGATACTGAACCCCATAAATTCCCCTGGCAGGATTCTCCATAACAGCTACCGGCGTGCTTGCAGTAGAAGCAGTCACCGTAAAACCGCTTGGCGCTTTGGAAATCGCGTCGAAATGGCTCATCCAAACAATCTGGCTTAGCGGCGAGTGCGACAGCAATATACCATGGCCTTCAGCCGCCAATTCGACTCTTCCGTATTCACCCTTGGAATTCTTTTCGACGATCCCGCCAAGTTCCGATGCAATGAGTTGGGCTCCGTAACATATTCCAAGCATTGGAACACCCATTTCAAAGATGCGTTTATCGAGGCGTGGTGCACCCGGCTCATTAACACTCTTTGGTCCGCCGGAGAGGATGATCCCTTTGGGATCCAGCTCAACAAGCTCCTCATAGGTGATGTCGTGGGAAACAATCTCGGAATATACGTGCAGCTCTCTGACTCTGCGCGCTATGAGCTGAGCATACTGGGCGCCAAAGTCCACTACCACTACCGATGAAGTCCTAAAGTCATGCACTTTGGTCAACCCTGATATTCGATCAGTGGCCCATACCGACGCGCTGCGCAGTCTGAAGCGCCTTGCCTTCAGTCTGAAGCGCAGGTGCCACCATGACCTCGGCCTTTTGAAATTCCTTTACGGTTTCATAACCGCAGGTCGCCATGGATGTTCTAAGGGCACCAAAGAGATTCATGCGCCCGTCGTTCTCGTGAGCCGGGCCGACAAGGATTTCCCGCAGTGAACCCCTCTGCGACACCTTCACTCTGGCACCTCGTGGGAGGGTGGGATGGAATGTCGCCATGCCCCAGTGGTAACCACGTCCAGGTGCCTCGTACGCGCTTGCCAGAGGCGATCCCACCATCACGGCGTCTGCACCGCAGGCAATGGCCTTTGCAATGTCTCCACCACGGCTCATTCCGCCGTCAGCAATCACGTGAACATATACTCCGGTCTCATCGAGGTGACGCATTCTGGCTCCGGCCGCATCGGCAATTGCTGTCGCCTGGGGAACCCCGAGACCCAAAACTCCGCGCGTAGTGCAGGCGTTGCCCGGGCCAACCCCAACCAGCACTCCTGCAGCTCCGGTCCTCATAAGGTGTAATGCAGCCTGGTAAGATGCGCAGCCACCGACAATAATCGGAATTTCAAACTCCCGAATGAACTTCTTCAGGTTTAGCGGCTCGGATGTCTTTGAAACGTGCTCGGCTGAAACTACAGTTCCCTGAATCACAAGAAGGTCAAGTTCGGCATCAAGAATCGCCTTTGCCATAAACTCAGTCTTTTGAGGTGTCACAGAAGCAGAAGTCACAACTCCCGCGGACTTGATCTGGCGAATGCGCTCTGTTACCAGTTCGAGCTTGATTGGTTCCGAGTAGATCTCCTGCATGCGCTGGGTCGCCTTTTCTGGATCCAGCTCAGAAATTTCCTTCAAAAGAGGATCCGGATCCTCGTATCTAGTCCAGAGACCCTCGAGGTTCAAAACCCCAACTCCGCCAAGCTGGCCCATCTCTATGGCCGTAGCGGGCGATACCACCCCGTCCATTGCCGAAGCCATCAGGGGAAGTTCGAACTTGAAAGCATCAATTTCCCAGCTGATGTCGACATCCTCAGGATCCCGTGTTCTGCGGCTGGGGACTATAGCTATGTCATCAAAGCCATATGCTCGGCGCCCTGACTTGCCTATACCAATTTCTACCTCGGCCACGTTACCTCCTAAATGAACGACTCAAAATCAAAACTGACCACCAGGTAATCTCGTAGAGCTTGTCTGTTAGAACTGGCTCCTGATCACTTGCCGGAATATTCATGCCCTAAGCTATCTATGCAGTCTTCACTGTGCCATCGCGGCTTGAGACAGTGTCCGCATGAATTCATACAGGATCCTTGCCGTGGCACCCCAAGCAAGATCTTCACCAAAATCAAAAAAATGCATCTCGTATTGGCCACCGTCAGCCAACGGCCAAAATTCGACGCTGTGCACGTTTTGTTGGAACAAATATGAGGCTGGAAAAGAAAAAACCTTCTCTACTTCATTTGGGTTAAGTCTATAAGAAACCGGATTGGGAATAGTCGCAACAATTGCCACCACCGACATGAATGATGACATTGTCGCCGACGTAATTAGTCTCCCCTCAATTTCCACGTCAGCTGGATCGAGACCGATCTCCTCGTAGGCCTCGCGTATAGCAGCCTGCTCGGCGGTTTCGCCCTCCTCAAGCTTGCCGCCTGGAAATGCCACTTCTCCCGCATGCCTCCTTAATTCAGCGCTTCGTCGAGTCAACACGATATTCGCCATGCCGTCCTGTTCGAAAATCGGGATCAGGATGCTTGCACTGGGCCGCGCATCCATATCAACTGAAAGATCGGGGAGAATTCGACGAGGCGACAAAACGATCGGAACGTGGGAAACCATGACCTTTCTAATTAAAGAAAATGGGACGCCACCAGCTAAGGGACTCTTAGAAACCCACTCAAGCGATGTGGCTGGCAGCACTCCGCTAGGTCTGTCGACCTTTTGCCTATAGGTTCCGTTTCCGCTACGGTCCAATAACTTCTACTCCCTGCATTCAACCAGAAGCCCCGGGAACTCCGAAATAAGGTTATATACCAGTTTACCCAGACAGATGGCCTGCGCTAGCGGTCGGTAACGGACAAAAGGGGCCGGACCAAAAGATCCGACCCCTAAGCCAATTTTTCAACAAGCTGAGCAGCGATTGCCGCTATTCTCCGGTTGGAGAAGAGCTACATCATTCCGCCCATGCCACCCATGCCGCCCATGCCACCCATAGCTGCAGCCGCGGCAGCCGCATCCGCGGCAGACTCAGGCTTGTCAGCAATGAGCGCCTCGGTCGTAAGCAACAGCGCTGCGATCGAAGCTGCATTCTGCAGCGCCGACCGGGTAACCTTGGCAGGATCAATGACGCCGGCCTTGACCAGATCCTCAAACACGCCGGTCCTGGCATTGAGTCCAATGTTGCCCTTGGACTTGGAAACGGATTCGACAACTACCGCTCCCTCCAGACCCGCATTGTTCGCAATCCAGCGAAGTGGCTCCGCGAGCGACTTCGCGACTATGGAGGCACCTGTCGCCTCATCACCTTCAAGTTCAGCAATCAAAGCATCGACAGCTGCACGTGATCGGACCAGAGCAGTTCCACCACCAGCAACAATACCCTCTTCAATTGCTGCACGTGTCGCGGACAGCGCGTCCTCGATCCGGTGCTTCTTTTCCTTGAGCTCGACTTCCGTGGCAGCACCGACCTTCACGACGGCAACTCCACCAGAAAGCTTGGCGAGACGCTCCTGTAACTTCTCACGATCCCAATCAGAATCTGTTTCTTCAATTTCACGCCGGATCTGGAGAATTCTCGCTTCAACATCTGCCTTGGTGCCATGCCCGCCAATGATCTTGGTGTCATCCTTGGTAACTTCGACTCTCCTCGCAGACCCAAGAAGATCGAGGGTTGCCGTCTCAAGCTTGAGACCGACTTCCTCTGAAATTACCTGACCCCCGCTGAGAACTGCCATGTCCTGGAGCATTGCTTTTCTGCGGTCACCGAATCCAGGCGCCTTGACGGCGACTGAATTGAATGTTCCCCGGATCTTGTTGACAACTAAAGTGGCGAGTGCCTCCCCTTCGATGTCCTCTGCGACAATAACCAGTGGCTTTCCGGCCTGCATGATCTTTTCCAAGAGCGGCAGCAGCTCATGCACCGTAGATATCTTGCTCGCGTAAAACAGAATAAAAGGGTCATCCAGAGTTGCCTCTTGGCGGTCCTGGTTAGTCACAAAGTATGGAGACAGGAAACCCTTGTCAAACTGCATTCCCTCAGTGAACTCAAGCTCGAGGCCGAATGTGTTTGATTCTTCAACAGTTACTGTTCCATCCTTGCCGACTTTGTCAATCGCCTCAGCAAGAATTTCACCAATGCTGTTGTCAGCAGCCGAAATCGAAGCCACCTGAGCAAAATCTGACTTTGCTTCAATCGGCTTCGCCTGCTTTTCAATGGACTCGACAGCAGCGGCTACAGCCTTTTCTATGCCACGCTTGAGACCAAGCGGGTTCGCTCCGGCCGCAACGTTGCGCAGCCCTTCACGAATGAGCGCCTGAGCCAAAACAGTCGCAGTAGTGGTTCCGTCGCCTGCCACATCATTAGTTTTGGTGGCAACTTCCTTGACGAGCTGTGCACCCATGTTTTCAAAGGGATCCTCGAGCTCGATCTCCCGTGCGATGGATACCCCGTCGTTGGTTATGGTTGGAGCACCAAATTTCTTCTCCAAAACGACATTGCGTCCTTTTGGACCCAACGTCACCCTGACTGTGTTTGCAAGCTTGTTGACGCCAGCCTCAAGAGATCTTCGGGCATTCTCGTCAAATATTAAGTTCTTAGCCATTACTTGGTCACCTTTGCAAGTACGTCTCGGCTGGAAAGAATCAGGAGTTCGTCACCGTCAACGGTAATCTCGGTTCCGCCATACTTTGAGTAAACAACGGCATCTCCCACCTTGATGTCCAGCGGGATAATCTCTCCTGTGGATTCAGTCCTGCGGCCGGGTCCAACTGCAAGGACCTGCCCCTGCTGGGGCTTCTCTTTTGCCGAATCTGGAATAACCAAGCCGGAAGCTGTTCGCTCCTCGGATTCGTTTGGCTTCACGACAATCCGGTCGTCCAATGGTTGAAGCTTCATGGTTTTACAAGCCTCCTTATAGATTTTTCGTTATTGAGAGTAAAGTGTAGTAGTCGATTAGCACTCTCGGCTAGCGAGTGCTAAATGTAGCGGAAAATATTTCATTTTTCAAGCCTAAATTTGAATTTAATGACTTTATGGCAACGCAAGAGATGGATATGCACCAAGACCAAGATCACTGGGGCCAAAGTTTTCTAGCCTCCAGGCACCTGCCGCTGCGATCATCGCGCCGTTGTCTGTACAGTTCTGCCGGGAAGGAATATACACAGCGACACCCAGCGTACGGGCCCGAGAAGTCAGAACCGTTCTAAGCCTGGTGTTCGCTCCAACGCCGCCTGCAAGCGCAACCGAGTGAGCCCCAAATGCCTTAGCCGCGTTCAAGGTCTTTTCTACCAGGATGTCAACGACCGCGTCTTCAAAGCTTGCGGCGATATCAGAAACCCCAACATCGGCATTCCTCTTTGCATAGGTGACAACTGCAGTCTTCAGGCCGGAGAATGAAAAGTTGAACGAGCCATCGCGCAAAGCCCGAGGAAAGCGCACAGCCTTAGGATCTCCAAATTCTGCTTCGCGTTCGATTTCGGGTCCGCCGGGGTATCCGAGACCAAGGAATCTTGCAACCTTATCGAAGGCTTCTCCTGCAGCGTCGTCCAGGCTTTGACCTACAACTCTGTACTTACCAGGTTCCTCAACCAGCACAATCATGGTGTGCCCACCCGATACCAAAAGCATTATCGACGGGTAGGCAATCGAGTCCTGTTCAAGGTGCACCGCGAAAAGATGACCTTCAAGGTGGTTTACCCCCACGATCGGAATCCCCCAGGCCAACGACAACGCCTTTGCTGCAGCTACGCCCACCATAAGTGCTCCCGCCAATCCGGGACCCGTGGTAACCGCAACCGCATCGATTTGCGGCTTGGCCATTTTCAAGCCAGCGTCATCGATCGCCTGTCTTATCACGGTAAGTATCCGCCGTTCATGCTCCCGGCCAGCGAGCTCTGGGACGACCCCGCCAAACTTCGAGTGCACCTGCTGCGAATAGATGACGGAAGAAAGCGCCAAGGCTCCATCTTTTACAACTGCCGCAGCTGTTTCGTCACAAGAGGTCTCAATACCCAAGATCAATCCGCTGGCGACAGCGTGCGAATTCATCCCCATAGGTGCCTGCGCCGCCTTCTGGACTCGACCGGGATCCCCGCCTGAGCTTCAATATTCTTGATCCGTTCGTGATATTCGCCAGAATCTATGTCATATGCCCACATGATCAAGGCATCCTCATTATTTTCCTGATAGTAGCCCTTTCTGATACCAGCTGGCTGAAAACCAAATCTCTGATAAAGCCTCTGAGCCTTGAAGTTTGAAACTCTGACTTCCAGGGTTATAGCCTGAATATTCCTGTTCCAGGCACGCCGAACTATCTCAGACATGAGCAGAGTTCCAATATGCATGCGTTGCCAATCGGGATCTACTGCGATGTTTGTTATATGAGCTTCATCGATGATGTAAAGGGTTCCGCAGTAGCCCGTCACCGCCCGGCTATGCAGTGCAACTATATATGACCTGGTAACGCCCTGAGAGAGCTCACTCTCGAACACCGACCTGGTCCACGGGTTAGGATACGCCCGTCTTTCAATATCCATTACCTGATCCAGATGCTTTTTGCGCATTGCCACGACCTCTAACGAACTGAGAAACTGACCAAGATCTGGTTTTTCAAGTTCGCGCATCAGTGGACCTACCTGTCTTTTGGAAAAGCCTGGCGTACATCAAAGTTTACTTTGGCATCCGCATCTCGTATATAGATGACTTCGACACTTTCAGGAGAAACAAATTCCTCGGAGAAGGCCAGAGGAAACGCAATCTCGAAAAGCACAGGCATAAGTGGGTACGCAGAAGCGCTCCCGGCGAAATGAAGAGGCTGGGATACGGTAGAAAATGCATCCTTGTATTTAATCGCTCCCAGACCGACCAAAAGCACGGACTCCGCCATGCTCTCTATCTCAGAAGCAACCTCTTCAGGACTCGCAACCGAATAGCTTGTCAGCCTTTCCACGCCTCCACCCGGGACTTTGCGGTAAGTCGCATAGAACACTTCGCCGCGACGCGCATCCACAAGGGAGACGATAGTCCGCGAACAGTTCCCCTGCGGATAGGCCTGAATATCGAGAGAGGATACAGGGACTATCGGAATCCCAAGACCGCCGGCAAGGCTCTTGGCAAATGAAACTCCCACTCGAAGGCCGGTAAACAGCCCCGGGCCAACGTCCAGCGCAATGGCACCGATCTGTGATTTAGAAATTCCTGACTGGTCGAGCAGCTGGCGGACGATCGGGCCTATCGACTCGAGCTGGTTCTTGGGACCCGGGAAAGAGATGACAGCTGGCGGCGTGCCGTATTTGCACAACCCAAGCGATGTCATCTCGGTGGCAGTGTCAATTCCTAATAGAATCATCAGGCCACACTCCAAATCGTTTCGATTTCAGCTTCCAACTGCCTTGCTCTGTCCCTAAATCGAGGCCCATTAAAATCAACTGTCACAAAGCGCTTCGCTGCGCCGGCAACTTCTTCATCGATGGAGATTTCTGATTCCAGCCGCTCGAAGGTAATCTGAATGTAACTCGGGCCCAGCAATCCGATTGCCCGTTCCCCCCATTCGATCACGACTGCGTGGCCGTCTTCCAAAAGGTCGCCAATGCACAAAATGTCAAGCTCATCCGGATCATAAATCCTGTAGATATCTATATGGTCGATTGGGATAACGCCCTGGTAGCTCTTCACGAGCACGAAGGTGGGCGAAGTCACGACCTCTTTGACTCCCATAGAAGCAAGAAGCGCCCGGGCAAAAACTGTCTTGCCGGTCCCAAGATCTCCACTCAAAATCACAAGGTCGCCGGATCTCAGGTATTTCGCGATAGTCTGGGCCAAAAGCTTGGTGTCTTCAGCATTTTCGACCACAAACCTGGACATTTCATGCTCCTAATGCAAGACTGCAAGCAAGCGCAAAGTCGCTTTCCATCAGCTTGACCACCGGCTCACCCATTCGCAGACCGTATGACGGATGATATGTGGCAACTATTGCCGGTTTCAGGCCAGACAAATTCCTGCCCCGTAGTCTAGTTAATGGAGAGGTTTGCCCAGATAACGTCTGGGCTGCAGTCGAACCCAAGCAAAGGATTGCCCTGGGGCGGATAGTATTCAGCTGAGCAATCAGGTGATCTTTGCACATCTTGATCTCTTCGGGCATGGGGGTCCTGTTCCCAGGCGGCCTGCACTTGACAACGTTGGTGATGAAGATCTCGGAGCGTTTCAGCACGCCGTGCTTTTCGATGATCTGGTCCAACAGCTTGCCAGATCTTCCAACAAATGGCTTTCCCTGTTCATCCTCCCAGGCACCCGGCCCCTCTCCCACGATCACAAGCCTGGCATTGTAATCTCCCGCTCCCGGCACAGGGTTCTTCCGGGACTCGTGTAGATGGCACCTTTGGCAGATTGCGATTTCGACGGCAATCTGTTCGATCCGCTGCGATTTGGACAGATCATCTGACACTAGACAATCCTCATATATGCTCACTCACCTTGGCCCTTCCGCCAATAACCTCATCGACATCGGTTTCCAAGATTCGGGGAACTCTGAATCCAATCCTAGTGATCACCTCATAATTTATCGTTCCCAACATCGAGGCCCAGTCATCCGGAGTTACAGACTCCGAACCCTGTGAACCCAGAAATACAACCTCGTCGCCAATTGAGACGTCGAAATCGCTCCCGCAATCCACAATTACCTGGTCCATTGTCACCGCGCCCGCAAATGGACGCCTTTTGCCCCTGATCAAGACCTCTGCCCCCGCATCGAACAGCGATCTGGGCACTCCATCCGCATAGCCCAGAGGCACCGTGGCCAACAGCGTCTTGTCTCCCTGGGTAGGTCGTCTGCGGCCATATGATGGACGCTCTCCTGGCCCGACGGTTCTTAGATAGACGACCCTGGATTTCAAAGAGATCACCTGTTTCAACCCTGGTATTTGCGTGCTGGGTGAGGGAGGGCATCCATAAAGGGCAATTCCAGATCTGACCATGTCATAACGGGCTTGGGGATAATTGATTCCGGTAGCGGAATTGGCGACGTGAAATATCGGAGCAAAACCACTCGATAACAGCTGCTGCCTTGCAGTTTCGAACAGGTGAATCTGGTGCCTCGTAAAGTCGTCATGCACGGCGTTCGAAGGCTCATCGGCCACAGTCATATGCGTCCAAAATCCCCTCAGGTTCAGGCCCGATCTTCTTGCATGCTCGGCCAGGTCGATGACATCTTGCGGGTCAGCTCCCACCCGATGCATTCCGGTATCGATCTTTAGATGGAAGTCAAGGCTGGAACTAGCCAAGAGCCCTTTTTCATCGAGCCTTCCCGCTAACCGAGCCAGCTCATCTATAGCCCGGCTCGTGTAAAGGGTGAGAGTTACATCATTTTCCAACGCAGCAGAAAATGCCTCGCTTGAAGGTTCGGCCAGACATAGAATCGGACTCGAAATACCCGCTTCGCGAAGCTCTATTGCCTCATCCACGTGCGCAACTGCAAACTGGTCGATCCCACTGGCTTCAAGGATCTTTGACACCACAACAGCACCATGTCCGTAGCCGTCAGCCTTGACGACAGCGCAAAGCTTCGCCGATCCGATGGTATTTTTCATCAGCCGAGCATTTGCTACCAAGGCCTCAGCGTCTATTTCAGCCCACGCTGGGCGCGACCTCGCCCGGATCATGCCACGGGCTCCTTCCGCTCGCTCATACCCTCCAAGGCTACACCGGGCTTCAGTGATAGCCCACAACTAATTGCTTTCCAGCAACCAGATTCCCTTCAATTTGAGTGGGCCTCTGTAAATTGCCGTTCCAATGAGATTTACCAGACGCTTCAAATCTCAATAAAATGTCTCTCGCCCGCCGGGCCAAGTCTCCAGAAAGCCCCCTTGAAAGGGAGCGGCCCGCCAAACCGTGCAGGTGAGCCGTTATAGCTGCCTGCTTTGCCATATCACCCTGGTAAGAAAGAACTGCACCGAGCATCCCGGACAGCGTGTCTCCGCTGCCTGCTACCGCCAATGAAGCACTTGGAGCACTTGTCAGGTAGCACGCGCCTTCCCGGGAGGCAACCACGGTTGGACCACCCTTGAGGAGAAGGCTTGCTCGGCTCTTAGCCGCAAAATCTCCCGCGAAACTGCAAACGTTCTGTTGTAGTAAATCGTCGACGGCATCTTTGCCGCCGGATCGCTCGAGAAGCGACCGCAACTCGCCTTGGTGCGGCGTTAGTATAACTCCGGGATGGTCAGAAGCGATTCGGCTGGCCAGCCATTCGATCGATGGAACTGCTGCGATGCCATCAGCATCGATAACAGTCCGAAGTCCGCAGGAAATCACACCTTCTATTAATTCCGTCATCCATGGCTCCCGGCCAAGTCCTGGTCCAATCACCAACGACTTGAACCTGTGCGCCAATTCATGGAAAAACGCACGTTTCCCCGGCTCGTCGAAGTCGGCGAAAGCTGTCTGATGCACAACGGTCTCAACTCCGTAATCGCCCCGCTGATTCCCCATGTCGGTATAGAGATGGACGATTCCGGCTCCCATAAAATATGCCGAATCGCACACCAAATGGGCTGCACCGTCCATACCTGGCGATCCAGCAATCACTGCCACCGAATGGCTCCATTTGTGATCCGTGCGGCTCCTCAAATTCCCCAATTGCGCCAAATCAAAATCGTCTACCAGATACTCCCTATGACTGGTCAAGCCCGGATCCCCCAGCCCCAGTTCAGCCAAATAGATGTCTCCGCATAAATCAGGGCCGTGGGATATTAACACCCCCAATTTAATTCCGGTCAGACAAAGCGTTGCACTGGCCTTGACTGCCGAACCGAGCACTTTCCCCTCGTCTCCAGCAAGACCGGAGGGTACGTCAATCGCCAGCACATTGATCTCAGGTCCGATCGGCGGCGCCTTGAAAGGCCTGCTCAAGCCGATCCCAAAACAGCCGTCGATAACTAAATCCATCTCTGAATAGGTGCAGGCATCCGAATACTCTGCGCCGCCATAGACCACTTCCTTCACCGACACCCCTGCACCCCGAAGAAGTTCTGCCGCTACAAGCCCATCGCGCCCATTGTTCCCGGGTCCATGTAGCACCGCCACCCTTTTGCCGTAAGGACCGCCCAGCATCTCGATTGCGAGAGTAAATACGCTGAATCCGGCATGGGCAATTGCCATCTCCAGCATGCCGGCAGATGCAAGAGCTGCATCAATGGACTTTATGTCATTTTGCCTGTATATAGGAATCATTTCTTATCCCCTAGATTTCAATGACGACTACCGCAACGACAAAAAGTTCGCTGTGGGAGATCGAAAGATCAATCTCTTTGACTGCCAAACTCTCGGCAATCCGCTTGGCCTCTCCCCACAACTCGATATCTGGCTTTCCCAACTCGTTGCGGACCACTTCCACCTCTGACATGGAAAATTGCCTGACTCCCGTTCCGATTGCCTTGGCAAAGGCTTCCTTGGCGCAAAATCTTGCAGCGAAGTGGGGTATGGCGTCGGCCTTCGAATCACAATAGGCAACTTCATGGGGAGTAAACACCTTTTGACGCAATCCAGGGCGGCGTTTAAGCACTTCCCGAAGTCTGTCTATCTCCAAAATGTCGGTGCCCACTTTGACTGACATGGCTGATCAGGTCTCCCGGGTGACGTGCTCGGCGAAATTGCCAGAGATGCAGCTCGATTACAAGAGTAGCCGCAGCAGATGGATGGGCATATCAACAAGGCCTCATGCCACGACAAGATCTGCAAGCGCGCTGCGTTTGGCCGAGTGGTCACGACCATAAGAAGACGTATGGAAATTGGCGTCAACCATTGCTTTGAAGATGCAGTGCTCCTACGCCTATCCCGAGCTGAAGGAAGCCATAACCGCTGCCAGAATTGACTCTCGCAATCTCTCTCTGACTTCTTCCACGCTTCTCAGGAATGGATTGGGCTTCTGCTCAAGGGCCTGACGGAACCTTTGAAATTCCTCATGATAGGCATTATGGGCAAGCTCCAGATCGCTGCCGGCAAAACCAAGCCGCGCAAGATGCCCGGAAAGCGAACACAGCGTCGCAGGCACCGCCGGGAAATCTGAAACAAGCCTCTGATGATACCCAAAAGAAAGGCGTATAAACAACGAATAAAGACCCAGGACGGTCATCGGCCATTCGGATGATAAATCGAGTTTATACCCTGCCAACCACTAGGATAGCTGAACGATAGGCTGATAAAGAACCTGCAATCCTCCGGAGTAAAGCAACGTCTGCGCTACACTTCGCTGAGCTCCAATCTCGGCATCCAAACTTATAACGGGCTACCCTGTATTACGCAGAATGAATTTTCATCTGCGGGGATTGCTAATCGACCGTTACATAGCGCCTGCTAGAGCCCAGGTGGCCTAAATCAGCGAACGCGCCCGGACGGGGGAGAGCCTACTTCTCTTCCTGGGGATGACGGTGTTGCACGCCATCATGAATCCGTTTAACTACATCCGGCGGTATCACCGCATCCGAATCCCTCATGCCCGATAACGATGTCTTCATCCCTACCAGAGAGGCATAAAGGGGCGGGCAGGTGGCACAGTTGGACAGATGGCTCACCAAATCCGACTCCTTTGCAGACGGGAGTCCGCCATCAAGATAATCCAGTACCAAACTCCTGGCCTGCCAACAACTCAGGGGCACACCAATATTGGCGGCTTTCCTGACAGCACTTTGCGAAAGGGCGCTTACCAGCATCATCCGTGCCCTGCGAAGCCTCTGCTTTGCCGCAGCAAGTGTGATATCCAATGACGAAGCGATCTCAGGCAGCTTCCACCCCTCGACACCGTGAAGAACCAGAACGCTGCGGTATGCAAATGGCACACGCAAAAGCGAGTCCTTGAGTTCCTCCTCATCCTCAGCCATTTCTGCAACTTTTTCCGGATCTACAGTGAAGGTCTCGTCCCTCCATTGGTCCTCCACCTCTTCAACAGAAACTTCTCTTGCTGTTCGTCGCATATTATCGATCGCGAGATTGTGCAGGATCCGGTGCAACCAAGTCTTAAGCCCAGGCCCGCTCCGAAATGAATCTGATTTTTCCCATGCCCTGGACAAAGTATCGCTCACGAGCCACTCTGCAGTTAGGGGGTCACCGGCCAAGGTCAGCGCATATCGGTACAAGAGCGGTATCTCTGCAGTTACCGCTCTTGTGAAACCACCATCAGATGTGAACAGGAGTGGCTCGGAGTCATTCATCTTAGGACAACAATAATCCAGAGTTCGAGTCAGCGACAGGCGAAAAAGCCGGGTAACAATCTTATGCCACCTCCGCAAGCAAGTGAGAAATCGGACAGATCCAACGTCACAGCCAGCAGGTCAATGAGCGACCCTATGGCCCGAGCTTGGTTTATTAGCTGAAGATAGGGTGTCAATATTGAGTGCAGAGTAGATCGGGCAGTACCCAGACAAGCCTGTTACCAGCAAAATTAAAGCGGCAATCAAGAGAACGATTCCCCATGCCGTGCTTGCACCTGCTGAAAACGCCGCTATCACGGCGGCTATTGCAACCACAACTCGAATTACCCTATCAATAGTTCCGACTGTCTTTTTCATTTGGCTCTCCTTTATCCGGTCGATCAACACTACATAGACGCAGACAAAGGACAAAAGGATACAATTTCTCAAAAATACTGAATTCGGGATCGTTGGCATGGACTTTGTTCCGGTAAATTAGGCGAAATGCCGCCCTCAAAACTTTCGGTGGTATCAAGCGCTTTGTCAAGACGCTCAGTCCCACCGAAAGCCAGTACCGACCACGACCAGATGAATCAGCATCGAGACGTGACAATAATCAAATTCTCAGCCCTAACTAGCGCTTCCCTTGGGTTGCACAGTCGCCCTAACGAGCATTACTGCGAATGCCCACCATAGTGCGATCGCAGCAATAAAACTGAAATAAGCCGAGGTTTTGACCAAATCGACTGCCGTAGACAAGCTGGGAGCCGACTTTGATATTGCGGCTGCGGTCAGGGCATGGTACAAATCGTGATAACCAAGCCCCAGAAGAATCAACAGCGCGGTAATGGCCACAAACGCAACCATGAATGGAATATTACGATGCATAAATGCAGGAATTGATAAAATCACAACAGGTACGACTGCTAAGAGTACATACCAGGCCAGAGCATCAGGGGTGAACTCCTTGCTTGCCGCCCCGGAGGTAACCAGCATGTAGAAACCAAACAGCCAAAGACCAAGTGTTCCCGTCACATAACCCGGATACGCGAACCCGCGGATGATTGCGATAAATCCGCTCACTGCCTGAGCTATTGCCGCGGCAAGGACCGCATAGTTTAGCGCCTCCGTGGTAGGACCTGCAGCCAAGGTCGCTCCGTCAACACTGATGAATCGAACTCCGTAAGCTGCAAGCGCGAATGCGAAAATCGCGAGTGCAACTGGTGTAGGATCTGTTCCAGAACCGCCGTGCGCCACGACTGGGGGCGAGCCAGAAGCAGTAGGCCGAGAATTCTGCAAACCAATCTCGCTCTCTGATGTCATAAAAACACTCTCTTCTTAGAAAATTGCGCTGACTTTGGCAATTACCACCCAAAGTCAAGCTGCGATGCCAACATGGCGTCTGCGTGAGCAGCTTAGTACAAATACCTAGTCACTTCAGGTAAATCTGAAAGAGCACTAAGCAATGCTCGACACTACTGGGCACTAAGGATTCCCATCGGGGAAACAAAGGGAATCAATTAGACATTTGCCTGGTTTAGATGATCATGGAAAACTATTTTCCCCCAGTTACGGTTTATTGGCGTCCGGGCTGCCCATATTGCGTCATGCTGCGGGATGAGCTGGATCAGGCTGACGTCAGCTATGAAAGCATCAATATCTGGGAGATCCCTGGAGCAGGTGTCAAAGTGCGGTCCATCACGGGTGGGAACGAAACGGTTCCAACAGTGACTATTGGGGACATCGGATTGGTTAACCCTTCGGCTAAGCGCGTCATTTCTCTAATTGCCCGCGAGCCCACAATCAGCTGAAAGAATTGAACGGCATGAGCTTTATTTGCGGAGGTTTGACCCCGCCTGAACCTTTCCCAGATTCACCAACGTGTTCCACATCTTCTCCGGAGAGTACGGTGGATCAAGATGGCCCGTAAACCCCAGCCTGGCTAGAGCGGCGTTGACAGCATTTGCCACAGCAGCCAATGCTCCCACGGTTCCGCTCTCAGCAATGCCTTTCGCTCCAAGGGAAGTAAATGGAGTTGGGGTACACCTAAATTCATTTGTCGACCTGAAATCGGACTCTGCTGAGCTGGGTATGAGATAGTCCAGAAAGCTGCCGGTAAGCGGCAGACCGTCTTCGTCGTAAATCATCTCCTCCCAAAGTGCTGAAGCAATACCCTGAAGCGTCGCACCGGTTACTTGACCCTCAGCCAAAAGAGGGTTGATGATAGTGCCGGTGTCATCAACTGCAATGATGCGCCTCAGGCGGACAAATCCTGTGGCTAAATCGATTTCCACCTCAGCTCCATATGCCCCGAAAGGAAAAACCGGGCCGGGTATGTTGGAGCGGGTCTTTGCTGCGAGTGTCAAATGCTTTTCTGACGATTCCATCTGCCGGGCTATTTCAAAAAGTGTCAGCTGAGATTGTGGACTTCCTTGGACGTGGACTCTGCCGGTGTCCCACACCAGGTCCTCCTTGGCAACTTCAAAAAACGAAGACGCCCAATCGAGAGCTAAGTCCCTGACTTCTCGGGATGCGACAACCAACGCCTCGCCCCCGAGCAGTATTGACCTGGACCCAAATGTTCCTACCCCGTCACTGAAATCAGAATCCCCCTGCATTATTGACACTGATTCGATATCCACGCCAAGTTCATCCGCCACTATCTGCGCAAATGCGGTCTTGTGACCTTGTCCATGGGACGAGGAACCGCTTTTAGCGATCACAGTTCCCGTTCCGAGAACTTCAATGCTGCCACTCTCCCACAATCCTGCTCCTGCAGGCTCGACAGACATCGCAATGCCTGTCGCCGACAGCCAGCCATCAGAATTCTCGCAGCCGTTGGCACCTTTGGCGACGCCAAGTAATTCGCTGGCTCGCTTTAGCACGGGTTCATAGTTACCAGAATCGTAGGTCAGACCAAGCGGAGTGACATAAGGAAAGGAGTCCGGAGGTATCAGGTTGCGCAGTCTAATTTCCAGGTGATCAAGACCCACCTTGTTGGCAGCCATATCCACAATCCGCTCCACAAAGAAACATGCCTCTGGTCTTCCGGCTCCGCGATACGGTCCGGTGGGAACTTTGTTCGTAGCGACACCGGTCAAGGATATTTTGACGCTGGGAATGCGATATGCACCGGTCATCATAGTTGCCGCAGTGTAAGGAGCAATTGGAGTTGACTGGAACAGGTATGCGCCCAGATCAGCGAGCAGCTCGGCTTCAAGCGCGAGAAATAGCCCGCCGTCATCCAGGCCAAGCCGAACTCGCGCGCTGATTCCGCGCCCCTGGTACGAAGAAAGGAAATTCTCGGAGCGATCTTCAACCCACTTGACGGGATGCCCGAGCTTCTTCGAGGATGCACATGCGAGAATGTACTCCTGGGGAGCGCCGCCTTTAGATCCAAAGGCACCCCCTACTTCTGGAATCACAACCCTGACATGATCAGCTGGCAGATCAAACACCTGAGCAAGCTGAGCCCGCGGGCGGTGCGGGTCCTGACTCGAAGCCCAGAGCATGATCGCATCGGTGCTAGTGTCGTAAGAAACTAGACAGCCTCGAGGCTCCATGGGCGAGGCAACGAGTCTAGGCAGTTCAAAGGTCCCTTCGACGATACTGGTGGCCCGGGATAATGCCTCGTCAAAATCATCGCTCTTCTTTTCCCAGCTGATGAGGACATTGTTGGAAATGCCCTCGTGTATTGCCACACCGCCGAAAAGTGAGGAACGCGGGTCGGTCACGCATGGCAACTGCTCGTAGTCGATATCAACTCCGTCAGCGGCATCTTCAGCCAATTCCCGGGATGCTGCCAGTACAACCGCCACAGGCTCCCCTACGTAGTTGACATTTCTATCTGCAATTATTGACATCGCAACATTGGAGACCTTGACGCCGGGAGCGGCAGCAGGAGGCACCACGGTGAACATGGGCGCAAAATCTTTGGCGCTATACACCGCCGCTACTCCGCTCATCTGAGCTGCACGCGACGTGTCAATGGACTTGATAACAGCCCTCGCGAACGGCGATCTGACAACCCTCATATGAAGCTGGCCTTCAACATTTATATCGTCTAAATATTTCCCTTCGCCGCGCAGAAGAAAGCTATCCTCATTCCTTGTCAAAGGCTGGCCAACCCATTCGTGAGCTATCTTTTCCAATTTCAGAACCTCCAAAAGCTCTGCGCCTTACAGGTGTCGAAGGATTTGACGCTACGGGTGAGTTAACACTATCTCAACGCCGTTTGCGGTGTTATCGGAAATCGCTGAAATGCACAGAGCTAACCCACGCCCTGGAAGCTACTTGAAATTAGCAGATGATCTCTTGCGCCGGACAACAACCCGGAGTTCTGGGCTAGGAACGAAACGCAGAATTGCGCCCGCAGGTGGCGCAGATTCCAAAAACATCGAGACGATGGCTCTGGGGAACGAAGCCTTCGGCTCGGGCAAGCTGGCCTACGGTCCGATTGAGGCTTGCTTCAAAACCGGTTCCGGGCTTTACGTCAATAACTCTGCCGCAATGAACGCAGAGCAGATGGTGGTGGTGCTCAGTCAAATCCTCTGCCAGCTCGAAGCGGGCAAACTCGTCACTCGCGGTGACCCGTCTGACCACTCCGGCCTGCTGCAAATCGACCAGGTGACGGTATGCCGAACTCCTTGGCATCTTAGGAAGCCGCTCAGCAATATCACCAATGCTCACCGGATGTCCAACTTCGATCAAAAGTCCAACGATCTCGCGCTTGCCACTGGTGTAGCGTTGACCGACGAAGCGAAGCCGCGCCGCCACCAGATCGTTGAGACTATCGGCCCTATCGTAAATCATCGTGTACCTCTGACCATCCAGTGGCTCTCACTTGCCAATCTTACATATCTGATTCGCATGCATTTTTATAATTGGGCAGGACCATCGTATAACCCACACATCGGGTTGCGCATCAAGCAGCCAACCAGAAACATCTACGTCGGACTCAGCTCTTGCCTCTTAGGGTATTTCCCCAACGAACTTCCCTGTCTAAAGTATATATTGTTTGTAATGAGACTCAGTCTTAGTATAAGATGTATTTGGATTAATTTTCAAGGAGATCTCGATGACCCATCCAAAAGGCACGGCTACCCCAAACCGGGCTGCAGTGGGCGGCGTGCTGGCTGGTCTGGCAGTCTTGGCAGCCAGTTGCGGCACCCCTGCTTCGACTTCTCCAAGTTCAACGCTCATTTCGGCTGTCGGCGCAGAAAGTGTGTATGCCAACGTCATAGCCCAGATCGGAGGCAGCTACGTTCACGTGGATTCGATTCAGAATAATCCAAACACCGATCCCCATTCTTTTGAGGCCAGTTCAGCCCTGGCCCGTGAGATATCCTCGGCGGACCTTATTGTCCGCAACGGCGCTGGCTACGATGACTGGGCTTCCAAAATGATTGCTGCCTCACCCAACCCGCTGCGCAAGGTCGTTAACGTGCAAACCCTTCTCAAGCTGCCCGATAACATCAAAAACCCACACCTCTGGTATAACCCGAACACTATGCCATCTGTTGCCAAGGCTGTGGCAACAGATCTCTCCGTCCTACAACCGTCAAATGCGTCCTACTTCAGTGCGAATTTGGCTGCATTTAACGCATCTCTTCAACCCTGGAAGGCTGAAATCGCCAAATTCAGGACTGATTACGCCAACACACCGGTTGCCGTCAGCGAGCCAGTGGCGGATTACCTTCTCCAAGCTGCGGGATGCGAAATAAAAACGCCGTTCAGCCTCGAAGCGGCAATTATGGGAGGAGGCGATCCGTCGCCCCAGGATGTGACACTTCAGGATAACCTGTTTAGCAATCACCAGGTCAAGGTATTCGTTTACAACCAGCAGGTCACAGATACCCTAACCCAATCGTTCCAGAACCTGGCGAAAAAGAATGGAATACCAATCATAGGAGTATACGAGACTATGCCGACTAACTATAACTACCAATCTTGGATGATGGCAGAGACTGTTGCACTCGAAAAAGCGGTAGCCGATAACCTTTCCACAACCAAACTATGAACTCCGACACTTACAATTCCGGTCCGGTGCTGGCTATTAGCAAAATGAGCATTGTTTTGGGTGGAAACGAGATTCTCCATGACGTCAATTTCGAACTGCATTCCGGAGAGTTCAGCGGCCTTATCGGTCCGAACGGCTCCGGTAAAACCACATTGCTGCGCACAATACTCGGATTCCATCGGCCTGCCGAAGGATCGATCCATTTCGAAGGCAAGAGTGGATTCGCCAATAGGCGATCCATCGGCTACGTTCCTCAGAAAATACTGCTGGACCCTGATGTTCCTGTAAGGGCTAGAGACCTCGTGGAACTGGGGTTGGATGGTCATCGACTGGGTATACGCCTTCCTTCCAAAGAGCGCCGCCGGCAAGTGGACGACATGCTCCACGCAGTTAACGCCGAGGCTTTCGCTGATCAACGTATCGGACAGCTTTCCGGAGGCCAGCAGCAGAGGATCCTAATTGCGCATGCCCTAATCCGCCGCCCCAGACTCCTGCTTCTTGATGAACCTCTCGCCAATCTGGATATAAGAAGCGTGGCTGAAGTTGTCAATCTGCTTAACCAGCTGGCTCATCAGCAGCGCATCGCAATTCTGCTTTCTGCCCACGATATCAATCCGCTAATGGGGGCGATGGACAGGTTAGTGTACGTGGCCAACGGGCACGCTGCCAGTGGACCGGTGAACGAAGTAATTGACGACAAAGTACTGAGCACTTTGTATGGTTATCACGTCGACGTGATAAGGGTTCATGGACGGATTTTGATCACCACCGGACCCGGCGATGAATACTTTGAGCCGGGCCGCGACTGCGTTACGCCTGAAACGAGCAGTTTGCCATGAACAATTTCATCAATTCGATTTTCCAGCCTGGATTCTTTTCGAGTGGTCCTGTCCATACTGCGCTTTTCGTAGGTGGAACTGCAGCCATTGTTTCCTCTGTCGTTGGCATCTTCACTGTCATTCGCGGTCAGGCGTTTGCGGGCCACTCCCTCGCCGATGTAAGCAGTGCAGGCGGATCGGCCTCATATCTACTCGGAATTAACCCCCTGCTTGGTTTCCTCGGAATGGCAATCCTCGGAGCTGGAAGCATGGAACTGGTTGGGGTTGAAAAGGCACGAGGCAGGGACCTAGCTACTGGGGTGGTCTTCGGTGCCGGACTTGGACTTGCCGCGCTATTCCTTTACTTGGATGTCACCACCACAAGCACTAGCGGCGCTACGGTTGCTGTGCTATTCGGCTCAATGTTCGCCATCCCTTCATCAACTGTAATCTTGGTGGTCCTAGTCGGGTCGGCCACCTTGGCGGTCATGGTTGTGCTATACAGACCTCTTCTTCTTAGCTCGCTGAACCCCGAAATCGCAGCGGTGCAGGGAATTCATGTGCGGCTGGTCGGTATGCTGCAGATGCTCATTCTCGGTTCCGCAGTCGCCCTGTCCGCCATCAGTGTTGGTGCAATACTGTCCACAGCCTTGTTGATCGGCCCTGCAGCAACAGCACTCCGGATAGCAAAACGCCCCGGTTTTGCCGTATGGCTGGCGGCCCTGGTTGGACTTGGAACCACATGGATAGGAATTCTCCTGGCATATGACAGCACAGGCTGGATTTCGGGGCATAACTGGCCGGTGAGCTTTCTTATCGTGACGCTGGTATTCCTTGTCTACCTGATAGCCAGGCCCAGGTCCGGGCACCGCGGCAGCATCACCTCCAAAGAGACCTCAATACCATTGCCGACAAGCAGGCCATAGCAATGTTCTCGGGTTTCATGACCAACGCCTGGATCATTGCCTCGATCGTAGCGGTCGTGGCCGGAGTAGTTGGATTCTTTGTCGTACTGCGGGGAAACGCATTCGAGGCACACGCACTGCCATTAGGAAGCTTCCCCGGCGCCGCGGCGGCGACTTTACTTGGGATCGATTCGGTTATTGGTTTGGCAGTCTTCGCAGCCCTGGGAGTTCTTGGTATCAACCGTCTCGGAAGACGCGGCAAACAGAGCGTCGGGACTGCGCTCTCGCTTGTCTTTCTGCTTGGTCTGGGAGCTCTTTTCTTTAGTTTTACCGGCGCATATGCGCCGGCCATCTATTCGTTTCTTTTCGGCGAGGTTCTCGGCACCAGCTCCAGCCAGATTCTTCCGCTCGCAGTGCTGGGAGCACTTGCAATTGCGGCAATAGCGATTCTGTATCGCCCGCTGCTGCTGGATTCGCTCTCACCAGAATTGGTTGAAGCTTCTGGCGTTCGCAGTAGCCGGATGGAAATCCTCTTCTTGCTGGTGCTAGCACTTGCTACTGTCATGTCACTCCCCGTGGTAGGTGCCCTTTTGGTATTCTCCCTAATGGTAGGACCACCTGCAGCCGCACGGTCGTTTACCAACAGGCCACTGATCGCTGTCCTTCTGGCGGTTTCTTTTGCGCTCTTGACTGTGTGGATAGCCCTTGCCCTCTCCTATCTCTCAGATTGGCCTGTGGGATTCTTTGTAGGATCGCTGGGGGCAGTCTCCTATGGACTCGGCCGCGGTTGGTCTAGCTGGCGGTCCTCCAGAAAAAGCACCTCTCGGATTCACGAACCCTCGCCGAATCCTTAAAGTCCTAAATATGAGCGGAAACTTCCCTGTATTTTGGTTGCAGTTGCCGGTCTGATCCTAGTTTCTACCATGTCTGAGAATCTCGAACATGAATAACTGATCGACAAGAAAGCACCAGTTTCGGGCGTGTTGGCAGGGCGAGTCCAGGATGTAAGATCCTCACAGTTGTTCACACAATAGCAGCGGGAGCTAGCGTCATCGATCATGGCGATATGCTGTGGTCCGGATCAACTGAAGCGGTACTTGGACATTATAGGGTGGCTCCACCAATAGTCGGGACATTGCCACGTGCCGTTTGATTTGCGCACCTCCGACATTTCAAAACCATTTCAGATCCGGTGTTTACGCGAGAATGCACTATTGGAGCTGGCAGATCGGAAGAGCACACG
>SCQM01000027.1 GCA_004298555.1 Actinomycetota bacterium
CAGATGAGGTCGATGAGGAGTCTTCAGACACCGACATCGAAGAGTAGGTACCGAGCAGGACACTCCTTTATCCCACGGAAAAGTTTGCATTCCGGTTTTGCGGATGGATTCGCCAAGTTAGCCTAGGCTTTAGTGCAATGTCTACTTCGTCTTCGCTAAATGGCAAAAGAATTGTTCTGGGAGTCGGCGGTGGAATAGCCGCCTACAAGTCCATAGAGCTTCTCCGCCGCCTTGTTGATTCAGGTGCATTCGTGTCCCCGGTCCTTACCCAGTCATCGCTGAAGTTCGTTGGGGAGACCACCTTCTCCGCCCTCGGCTCAGAGCCGGCGCGGACTTCATTATGGGATAGTGGCGATCCCATCCCCCATACCCGTCTTGGCCAGCAGGCAGACGTTATTGTGGTGTCTCCCGCCACGGCTGATCTAATCGCGCGGTATGCGGCCGGAATCGCTGACGACCTTCTCACCACAACCCTTGTGGCAACCAGTGCACCCGTGGTCATGGTCGCAGCAATGCACACCGAGATGTGGCAACATCCCAGCGTCGAAGATAACATCGCGACCCTTAGAAGGCGGGGTGTGATCGTCATCGAGCCCGAGACCGGCCGATTGGCTGGTGGGGACATCGGCGTTGGAAGGCTTGCCACCATTGAGCGGGTAGTCGCCACAATCGAGGGCCTCTTTATTAAGTCAAATAAGAGTGGAAGCTTGTCAGGTAAAAAAGTACTTGTCACGGCAGGTGGAACTCGAGAGGCGATTGATCCAGTCCGCTATATCGGAAACAGGTCTTCTGGAAAGCAAGGCATCGCATTCGCCGAGCAAGCGGCCAATTTTGGAGCTGAGGTAACTTTGGTGTCTACGGTACCGGCAGCCGCTGGACGTGGAGTAGAAGTAATTGAGGTAGAGTCGGCGCAAGAAATGTTCGATGCAGTTTCCGCGCTTGCCGGCGAAACTGATTTAGTTGTTATGGCTGCCGCAGTGGCTGACTTTAGATCCAAAATCATTAGTCCGACAAAGATAAAGAAAAATAATGGGGCCCCGCAAATTGTGCTTGAGCCAACACCTGACATTTTGGCATATCTTGGATCGGTGAAACCAAAGAATCAGGTTCTTGTCGGCTTCGCCGCTGAGACCGGCGATCCGGAAGCTGAAGCAAGGCGTAAGCTTAAAGCGAAGAATGCAGATTTCGTGGTGGCTAACAATGTTCTTGAGCATGACGCCGGATTCGCCGTGGACACCAACCGCGTTACGCTGGTCTTCGGAGACTCCCAGGTGACCCTTGCCCTGGCAGACAAGAGAGATATTGCCAGCAAGGTTTTGAGTTTCGTGGCAGAATGGGCATTTAAAAATGGTGTCTGGTCGGAGTAGTTGAAGCCCACGACATGATAGAAGGGATCATTAGTTGAGATATTCGTTTACCTCGGAGTCTGTGACTGAGGGACATCCGGACAAAATGGCGGACCAGATCTCAGATGCAATTCTCGATGCAATTCTGACTGACGATCCGCAAGGCAGAGTTGCCTGCGAGACTCTTCTCACTACAGGTCTCGTAGTCGTTGCAGGTGAGATTTCGACCAAGTCTTACGTGGACATACCCAGGCTCGTGCGCAAGACGATATGCGAGATTGGCTATGACCGTGAATCATACGGATTCGACGGCAACACCTGCGGAGTAATCGTGTCTATCGATGAGCAGTCGGAGGATATTTCATCGGGAGTTTCAAATGCCTACGAGGTAAGGAACAATCTCCATACTGGAGAGCTGGACCTGTTGGGTGCCGGCGACCAGGGAATGATGTTTGGATTTGCCTGTAATGAGACTGCTGATCTGATGCCTCTGCCGATTTGGCTAGCTCACCGGTTTGCGCAGCGTCTGTCGGAAGTGAGGCGCGCCAACATCCTTCCGTATCTCCGCCCAGACGGAAAGACTCAGGTGACCATTGAGTATGAGAACGGCCGCCCGGTCGCCTTGAAGACGGTTTTAATTTCAACTCAACACCAGCCGGGCATTGATTTGAAGACTCTGCTTCTGCCCGATCTCACCGATATTGTGATCATGCCGATGGTGCCCAAAGACCTGGACATTTCGAATCTGACCATCTTGGCCAATCCTACGGGCAGATTCGAACTCGGTGGACCTCATGCGGACACTGGGCTTACGGGGCGCAAGATAATCGTTGATACCTACGGAGGAATGGCTCGTCATGGCGGTGGAGCTTTTTCCGGGAAAGATCCGTCAAAGGTGGACCGATCCGGAGCGTACGCTGCACGCTGGGTGGCAAAGCATGTCGTAGCGTCCGGTGCTGCGGATAAGTGTGAGATCCAGGTTGCCTATGCTATTGGGGTTGCTAGGCCGGTGTCTATCATGGTCGAGACGTTTGGGACCGAAAGGGTGAATCCGGAAGTCATTGCCAAGGCGGTTGACGAGGTATTTGACCTTAGGCCTTTGGCTATAATTCATGACCTCGACCTGAGACGTCCGATTTACCGAAGGACGGCTGCCTACGGGCACTTCGGCAGAACTGATAAGGGATTCACCTGGGAAGAGACCTCCAAGCTGGCAGATTTCAAGCAGGCACTGGGGTTGTAACCGAGTTTCAGTTAGGAACGGACATGGTAGTGTCAGGTCAAGATGATCTGTCGGCCCCGTTGCCAACAGCGGAAGTTCTCATTGACTCGGTTGGATTGTCCAAGGTATTTACATATAGCGTTCCCAAGCGTTTTGAGAGCAAGATAGGTATCGGCAGCTATGTTTCGGTCCGTCTTGGCAATTCGCGGGCAAAGGGATGGGTAGTACGGCTTCGCCAGATATCTGGCGCCGCAAGGAAGGGTCTGGGGTTCGATATTATCCCGATATCAAGGCTGCTCGGAGGCGGCCCTTCGGCGGAAGTAATCGCTCTTTGCAAATGGTCGGCATGGCGCTTCATCGGGTCACCGGTGAATTTTCTTACCCACGCGAGCCCGAAGAAGAGAATCTCTTCACGCCCAGGGGGCGAACTGGACTACGAGCGATGTGAGTGGCAGTTTAGAACAGGGCGCGGAGAATCACTGGTGGTTAGGATCCCACCTGCCCATTCAAGGGCTGACTGGATAGCAGAGTTTCTGGGAGATCCAAGCCGACTCTCTGGGCAGACCATAGTCGTTTGCCCCACCCAAAACATGGTGAAATATCTGGCACGCTCACTTGAAGCTTGCGGTTTTAGCCTGGCCCTGTTCCCAGACGAGTTCGAGAAAGCCTTAGATGGTGCGCAAATTGTCATAGGTGCGAGGAATGCTGTTTTCGCATCAGTCGAGTCGCTCTCGCAGATAATTATCGTCGATGCCGACGACCCGTCCCACGCCGAGAGTTCGAGGCCTATCTGGACAAGCCATCAGGTTGCCCGCGCCCGGGTCAGTGAAGGCCAGACCACCGTAACGCTCTCGTCGGTTCCCTCGGTCGAGATGATGTTCGGCGCTAGAACAAAGGCCCTTGCCCGGCCGCAGGAAAGGTCAGGCTGGCCGAAAGTTCAGGTTGGGGATATATCTGAGACGTCTGGATCTAATCCTTTGATTTCAGCCGGCTTGATTGCGCACATCCGTCAAGCGCTGAAGCTGGGCGTCAAACATCCTGAGTTGACCCCGGAGGGTCTCATTGACTATGACGGAGTGCTCGTATTGTATAACCGACTGGGAGGGGCAAGGACCTTGATCTGCTCGAAGTGCAATCAAGTAGTTTCATGCGTCAAGTGTTCGACGACACTGATGCAAATGGGACCAGGTCACCTGCGGGAATCCTCTGGCGACAGGAGGGAGATAAGCAGGAATTCGAGGCAGCGGCTTGCAGTTACCGGTCTGAGGTGCCCTAGATGCAGAGAGGAGTATCCTGCAATATGCACACAATGCATGTCAGGATCTCTTAAGGTTGTCACTTTTGGTATCGAGCGCTTCCGGACGCTCCTGGAAGCTGCGATAGGCACAAGGGTGACCGAGATAGACGCCTCCAGCGAGATGCAAATTTCAGATCTTGGCCTAGTCACCATTGGTACGGAGGCAATATTTTCCCGGTTTCGCTCAGCAAAGATGGTGGCGATAGCCGACTTCGACCAGTATCTCTATGCCCCAGGACTCGATGCCAGCGAAGTTGCTCTGTCGATTTTGTCGAGAGCTGCAAGGCTGGTGCCTCCGAGGGCAGTAACCACCAGACACGTTCCGCTATACGTCCAGACCAGAGATGTCCGAAGCATCGTTGTGAAGTCGGCTATAGAAGGAGATCCACGCCTTGCCACAACCGAAGAGGCCGAGCTTCGAAAACGCCTCAATCTTCCTCCTTTCGGTGCAGTAGTCCGTGTTTTTGGGCCCAATGCGAAAAGTTGGATGGAAAAATCGGGTATTGGATCTGCTGAAGGTGTAGAGGTTATTTCTACAGGGGAAGGGTCATTCGATTTGAGATGCAATTCGCAGGTTCGGCTGCTGGATTTGATATCCAAATGCCGGTCAAAAGTTTCCCCAAACGGAGTGCGTTTCCTGCCGGACCCTGCCTAGACGCCAATCGGATTATTGACTGGAAAGCCGACGTAGCTTTTTACTTTTTCCGAAACCACCACCAGGCTGGCCTGAAGGCTTTTCATGCGAGAAAGAGGAAGAGCGGACCATGGATCGGAATTATTGTCGGTTTGCAGTTCGATCTGGTGCTTCAAACGCTGACCCAGGTCGGTGAGTATGGGGTTCTGAGGTGTGCTGTAGGTTGAAAGCACGCCGTTGGAGGTCAGCCGGTTGAAGCCGTCATCCCAGGCTTCCTTTGACCAGCCCCGTAGTGGAAAAATAACATCGTGAGTTACAGCTCCGGAAGCGATTTGCAGCAAATGCGACTGAACCCCGTCTATGCCGTTTGCACCTAGCGCGGCGTTGTGCGAATCTCCGCGGTGTTCCCTGAGCAGCGTTGATGCGCCGAATAACATCAGCTCGCTAGAGTTTTCCCAGTCTATATTCAAGTGGGCTGCATAGAGTGCTCGCCCGCTTAGTGGAAGTGAGCGTGCGATATCAAGAAGCTGGGTGGCAAGAATCCTGAGTTCATTGTCGGATGACCTTTGGCCTAGGGCGCCGTATATGGCTTCAACGGCTAACTGATGTCTGGCTTCGAGTATCTCGCCCGGCTGTGCAAGTTGCCAAGCATCTGGAATAGCTCTTTGAACAAGTGCAGGTGAAAAGTGGTAAAAAAGTGCCTCTACCACTTCTTCGCTTGGGGTGCCCAATGCTGCGGACCGGGAGGCAAAATAACTCATCCAGCCGCCCTTGAGGCCGACCTGGCGATAGTGGTTTGTGGCGTTGGGATGGAAATAGACGACAGAGTGAATTGGCTCATAGAGCCGCCACATTGCTCTACTGATGTGTTCTTCCACGCATTTCCCGCCTCTATTAATAGGTTTTCTGCTGCGGAAAACCGGGCAACTTAGAGTTTACTTATCAAATGCGGCGTAAAACCCCTAGCTTTAGCTATGGGGATATAAGGCGCTCGCCGTTAGGCGAATCTTTTCTGTTCGTATTCAATAGATAGCATTGTTGTATCTAATGTTTTGTGGTATGCTATTCGTGGTGAAGCGCCATGGGTAGAGATGTTGATTCAAACCACAATATTACCTTCGACTGTAAGTACCATGTTGTCTTTTGCCCGAAATATCGCCGTAAAGTGCTTATTACTCCCATTGACACAAGGTTAGAGGCGTTGTTTGTGGAAAAGGCAGCGGAAATTCAGGCTGAAATCGTCGAAATGGAAATCATGCCTGACCATGTTCACCTTCTCATCAAGTGCGATCCGCAATATGGGATTCACAAAGTCGTCAAGCAACTCAAGGGATACACCTCCAAAGTCCTTCGCGATGAATTCAAATCCTTGAAAAGTCGATTACCTTCGTTGTGGACGAATTCCTACTTTGTCGCCACGATTGGCACCGTTCAACCCGATGTGATCAAGAAATACATCGAAGAGCAGAAAGCGAGGTGAGATCGTGAGAAAGACGTACAAGTACAGGCTCTACCCAACGAAAGAACAAGAAGAGAAAATTCAATTCACCTTAGAACGCTGTCGCCTGCTCTACAATCGTCTACTTGACGAACGACGGTTTGCCTATGATACGGACAACACCACGTTGAATTATTACGATCAGGCCACCACGTTGAATGAGCGTAAAAAGTACATTCCAGCGTTAAAACAGGTTCATTCGCAGGTATTGCAGGATGTGCTAAAGCGACTCGACAAAGCATTTCAAGCCTTCTTTCGGCGTGTGAAGCAGGGGGAAGCACCTGGCTATCCGCGTTTCAAATCCGCAGGTCGATACGATTCCTTCACTTACCCACAATGCGGCTATTCGATCAACGCCAACAAGTTGGCACTTTCGAAAATTGGCAAAGTAAAAATCAAGCTCCATCGTCAGCCGCAAGGGAAAATCAAAACGTGTACTGTCGTCGTGAAAAACGGGAAGTATTACGTCTGCCTGTCATGCGAAGTGGAGCCGAATATCTTGCCAGAGTCCAAAGAGACTGTCGGCATCGATCTTGGCGTCAAACACCTCGCGATTACGTCTGGCGGGGAGTTTTACGAACATCCGAAGTTTCTGCGTGAATCCGAACGAAAATTACACAGAAAACAACGATCACTATCACGCAAGAAGAACGGGTCTGCTCGACGCCGTAAAGCTGTTCGAGAGCTTGCACGAGAGCATGAGCATATTGCGAATCAACGCAGGGATTACGCACACAAAGTATCTCGAAAGCTGGTCAATGGGTATGGACTCATTGCCTTTGAAAACCTGAACGTGCAGGGAATGGTGAAGAATCATCACCTTGCTAAAAGCATCGTTGATGCGTCTTGGAATCAACTTGTGCAGTGCACCACGTACAAAGCGGAAGAAGCTGGTCGTCGTGTCGTACTAGTTGATCCGAAGAACACGAGTCAACTTTGCTCAAACTGCGGTGAAATCGTACCAAAGAAACTGTCTGACCGTGTACACCGATGCGAATATTGTGGATACGTTCAAGACAGAGACGCAAACGCCGCACAAAACATCTTGAAACGTGCATTAGCCTAGCGTTTCAACTTGGCTCGGACGGAGCCTTCAGAACGTAACGTAGGCGGTTGCGTCATCCGTGTTCTGAGAAGCCCCTGCCTTTAGGCATGGGGAGTCGTCACTTACCTGGGTCGGTTATGCAATGTTGAAAACCATGTTTCGCCTATGATGGTGATGTGTCAACTTTTCCAATAAGGACTTACGGAGACCCTGTCTTACGGCAGGTTACAACTAATGTGGAGAACATCGACGACTCAATTATTCATCTGGTCGAGGATATGATCGAAACTATGCATGAGGCACCGGGAGTGGGATTGGCTGCTTCACAGGTCGGCGTGCAGAAAAGGCTTTTTGTTTATGACATTGGCGATGGGCCTTCCGTCGTTCTGAATGGGAAAATCACCGAATCGAGTGGTGAATGGACCTACGAAGAAGGTTGCCTGTCTGTGCCGGGATTGTACTGGCCTATTGTGCGTCCCAACCACGTCCTGTTAGAAGGTATTGATCTTGATGGTAATGAGATTCAAATAGAAGGATCTGAGCTCCTTGGACGAGTCCTGCAACATGAGACCGACCATTTGGACGGAATTCTCCTCATCGAGAGGCTGGATCCTGACCAGTACAAGGAAGCAATGAAGATCCTCCGGTCCCAAACTCTAAATCCAGATCAGGAACTCGCAAAGCGCCGGCTATTGGGCAAGGGATAGCGTATTTGTGATCCGTAAAATTGCATTTCTCGGAACCCCGGAAATATCGAAATCAACCTTAAGCTACATCGTCAATTCCGGATACGAGATTCCGATCGTGATTACCGGGGAGGATAAAAAACGCGGACGTGGCTCGTCGATGACGCCATCACCGGTCAAGGAGCTTGCAGGCGAACTCGGCATCAAGGTTTCACACGACCCCACGATTCTCCTGGACACGGAGTTCGATCTTGCAGTGGTGGTCGCTTACGGCAAGCTGATATCGGATGCCCTTTTGAAACAGGGATTGTTTGTCAATCTCCATTTCTCCCTCTTGCCGCGCTGGCGTGGAGCTGCCCCTATGGAAAGGGCAATCCTAGCTGGCGACGAGGAGACAGGTATCTGTGTTATGAAGCTGGTCAAGGAACTTGATGCAGGCCCGTTGTATCAGGTGCGAAGAATGCCTCTTAACGGTGAGATTACTCTCTCAGAGCTTTCGGATCAATTGAGCCGGCTCGCGAATGAGGCATTGGGTGATGAGTTGGCCAAAGGCGACGGAGCATTTGTGACTGCGGCCGAACAGGTTGGAGAGCCGACCTATGCCCACAAACTATCAGTAGACGATTTACGGATAGACTGGGAGGTTTCCTGCGAGGAGGTGCTTAGAAAGATCAGGCTTGGGCGGGCCTGGACGACGCTGCATGGTTCCCGATTCAAGATTTTTTCGGCTGTCGTATCACAAGGAAACAGCCTGGGCCTTTCTCCGGGAGAAATTTCCGGGACGATGGTTGGAACCGCCTCTGGAGTTGTAGAACTGAAATCCCTGCAGCCGCCCAATAAGCGCGTGATGACTGCCAAAGATTGGATGAACGGCATGAAGCGCGCGCAGGGCCTACGCTTTATCTGATAATAAATTCGTTATCGTGAAACTCGCATGGTTAGGATTTAGCTGTGATTGAGATCGCTCCGTCAATATTGTCTGCCGACTTCGCTTATTTGGGCGACGCCATACAAACTGTAGAGCCAGAGACTTCCTGGATTCACGTCGATGTCATGGATGGACACTTCGTTCCCAATTTGACGATCGGCGCTCCGGTCGTTGCGTCCCTGCGTCGCCACACAAAGAGCCATCTGGACTGCCATTTGATGATCACTGATCCCTGGGATTATCTGGCTGACTTCGCCAAGGCTGGCGCGGATTCCGTATCGTTTCATTTTGAAGTCGGGCGTACGCTCGAACTGATAAGGATGGCCCACGATCTTGGCATGAAGGCGGGTATGGCCGTAAACCCCGATGCCAAGTTTGACGACTATTCCACCTACATCGCGAAGTTGGATCTTCTATTGATAATGAGCGTGTTTCCCGGTTTTGCTGGCCAAGCCTTTATTCCGGATGTTTTGGAATCACTTCGGAGGGCGAAGGAGATTATTGAGGAGAGCGGATCCAATACCATATTGCAGATAGACGGCGGTATTTCCCTGGAGACTATCGGAGCTTCGTGCGCTGCCGGCGCTCAAGTATTCGTCGCCGGCTCCGCGGTCTTTGGGCAACCTGATCCGTCTGGGGCAATCAGAGAGCTGAAGCGGGCTGCAAACCTCGCGTTGGAGGGATCGCAATAGTGGAACTGTTAGCGAAAGTGTTGACTGTATCCGATGGTGTGGTGGCCGGTACCCGTGAGGACCGTTCTGGAGCCGCGTTGGAGGAGCTTCTCGCCGGGGCGGGTTTTCGGGTCGTGGAGCGCCGTGTCACTGAAGATGGTGTAGAAAGCGTGTCTAAGGCCCTGATTTCCATGACGGAGAATTTCCAGGGACTTGTTGTTTCAACTGGAGGGACTGGGTTCGGGCCAAGGGATCTTACGCCGGAGGGAACCAAACTGGTGCTGGAAAGGGAGGCTCCGGGCATTGCAGAGGCTGCCCGCCTGGCATCACCGTTAGGGAGGCTCTCGAGGGCAGTCGCCGGCACGAGGGGAACAACCCTCATAATTAACGCTCCGGGTTCTCCAGCAGGTGCCAAGGAGACCATCTCAGCCGTTTTGGATATTGTTCCCCATGCTCTAGAACTGTTGGCAGGCATTTCCACGGGTCACGAGAGCGTGAAGCAGGGACACTAGTGGCTGAGACATCTGCTCCGAATCAGCTTGAAGAAATGATGCTTCTTGCTGTTGCAGAAGCGGCAAAGGCACGCATGAAGGCACCTCCCAACCCGTGGGTGGGAGCGGTTGTGGAAACGGCGGATGGATTGGTAATGGGTCATACCCAAAGCCCTGGGGGTTCGCATGCTGAAATTGATGCTTTGGACCAGGCTGGCTCGCGGGCATTCGGGTCAACTCTCTACGTGACGCTCGAGCCGTGTTCGCACCACGGCAGGACACCTCCGTGTGCGCACGCGATTGTAAAGGCTGGAGTAAGGCGGGTGGTGATAGCGCTTGTGGATCCTGACTACAGGGTAAGAGGAAAGGGAATTGAGTATCTTCAAAGTCACGATGTCGAGGTAAAAGTGGGAGTTGGCGAGGAGGCGGTCAAAGCTCAACTGGCACCGTATCTCAAACACAGGGCGACTGGCCTTCCATGGGTGGTGCTTAAGCTGGCCATCACCCTCGATGGGCGGATAGCTTCCAATGACGGAAGTTCCAATTGGATAACCGGGGAGAATGCCAGGAAGCGCGTTCAAGCCCTTCGTTCCGAATCAGACGCCATTGTGGTCGGATCTAATACAGTCATGGTTGATGACCCTCAACTTACAGTTAGGATTCCGGGCACCAGCCGCTCACCCCGGCGCATCGTGTTTGGCGCAATTCCGTCCGGTGCCAGAGTTCTTCCGGCGGAGGAATATTTCGGTTCTCCCTCGGTGCTTCTCGAGGTGCTGGGGAAAGAGGATGTCCTGCAGGTTCTTGTCGAGGGTGGAGCGCATTTGGCTAAGAGCTTTCTCGACTCCGATTTGATCGACCAGTTCGTGTTCCATATAGCCCCGGCTCTGCATGGCGGTGAAGACGGAATATCAGCCTTCGCTGGTCATGGTTCAAGGAGCGTGTCGGATTTGACAAGGCTCGAGGCGAAGAGCGTAATATCCCTAGGAAACGATGTTGAGATTGAGGCCTGGTCCCTGCGAGCATCTAAATTGATCAAGTCTCTCTAGCGTCGGCATAGGCTGGGTGCTAAATCCAAGGGAGGCTCAAAATGTTTACAGGTTTGGTCGAGGGCTTTGGTTCTTTCAAGTCAAGCAGCGGGGACCGGTTCACTTTTAGCTGGCCCGACAATCCCTCGTCTTACGAAACGGGTGAATCAATTGCAGTCAACGGGTGCTGCCTCACCGTGGTGGATTTCAACGGCGACGAATGGACTGCAAATGTAATTCCAGAGACTCTGTCACGGACGAATCTCGGTTATCTTTCTCCCGGCGATCGAGTCAACTTTGAAAGGCCGCTTAGGGTGTCTGATCGTCTGGGCGGTCATATAGTCCAAGGACACGTGGATACCGTGGGATTTGTGAGGCGGGCCGCACCAGATCTGGTGATCGGATTCGATCCGATCTTTGCAAAGTACGTGGTTGAAAAGGGATCTATCGCGATAGATGGCGTTTCCTTGACAGTTGTCGAAGCTGGAAATGATTTCGCCCGCGTTTCAATTATTCCTCATACCAGCTCAGTGACTACACTGGGGACAAGAGGTATCGGGGAACGGGTCAATTTGGAGTTTGACATCGTAGCTAAGTATGTTGAACGTATGCACACCCTTGGGATCCCAACCGAATTCCCGAAGAGCAGTATTTCTAATTAGACAGGATGATGACCGTGGGACTTGGAACCATCGAGGAGGCCATAGCGGCGATTAGTCGCGGCGAGATGGTTGTCGTAGTCGATGATGAGGATCGCGAAAACGAGGGCGATCTCATCATGGCTGCACAGTACGCAACGCAAGAGGCAATTTCTTTCTTCATTTCACATACTTCCGGACTAATTTGTGTTGCGGTCAAGGGTGACCGGCTTGACGAACTTGAGCTTCCTCTAATGGTGGCAAATAATACCGAGTCCCAGCGGACAGCATTCACGGTGAGCGTTGACTACAGGCATGGAACAACTACAGGTATCTCTGCCCATGACAGGTCGGCGACTATACGCGCACTGGCCGACCGCAATTTCCGATCGTCAGATTTCGTGCGTCCGGGTCACATTTTTCCGCTGAGATATAAAGACGGCGGGGTTCTGAAGCGTGCTGGCCACACCGAAGCTTCAGTGGACTTGGCAATCGCCGCTGGGCTTGAGCCGGCTGGGGTGCTTTGCGAGATAGTCACGGAAGACAAGTCCCAGATGGCGCGGGCTGACGAACTCAAGATTTTCAGCGAGAAATATGGCCTGGTGATGATATCGATTGCCGAGCTCGTCAGATACCGCCGCCAGAAG
>SCQM01000028.1 GCA_004298555.1 Actinomycetota bacterium
GCGCAATATTGGGTTGGCAGAAGCTGGACCCTGTACCATCGAAGATTCGGGCAGAATCATTGAACCTGTAGCTGTTGAAACCTCCGCAGCTTGCATATGCCGGTGAAGCAGCGATCGTCCTGGAGACAACGGTGCGAGATGCACTGATGGCTCCAACTGCCGCTTGCTTTTCCTCAAGCCTGTACCTGCTTTTCCAACATTTTCCCCACCTGAGCTCGATCCTGCGCTAAATATATGATTTTCTGCGGGCTGGATTCTTATCGGGTTGAAATTCCAGATAGTCCCCGAGGATCCAGCAGTACTCGAATCGTTACTGCGCTCCAACCCAGCTATTGCAAAAGGGCACTCCAGCGATAGCGAAATGATCGCATCATTGGAGAAGGTATCACTCGCATGTCTCCTGCACCGGCCTACTGGCCTCGGTCAGCTTCTTGGTGGCTTTGGCGCACAATTCTCAGGGGGTAAACGTCAGCGGCTGGCCCTGGCACGCTTCCTGCTTGCCGGCTTTGGGACAGTGATTCTGGACGAACTGACCGCGTCGTTGGACCGGGATACCTCGGCAGAGGTCATGGTGGCCGTATTCGCAGCATTTTCAGATAAACAGGTTGTGGTCATAACCCACAGCAGTGCGCTTCTTGGCCTTTTTGACCAGGTGATAACGCTAAAAGCAGCCCGAGCCTGAGTTGATTATGCTGACGGCGCCAAGCGCGAGTTCCGGTGGAATGTCGTTTTAAGGCGGTATTCAAGTTGAGCAGTACCGATATCTTTGTCAAACTTGTCAGCTCTACCAGGAAGTTGCAATGTATTTGCTCTCCGTGTATTCCAGTATCCCTTCGTGGCCGCCTTCACGGCCGAGGCCACTTTGTTTGATGCCCCCAAACGGGCCGGCGGGGTCCGATACTATACCTCTATTTAGACCAACCATCCCTGCTTCAAGACGTTCAGAAACGCGCAGGCCTTTCTTAAGATCTCCGGTGTAAAGGTATGAAACCAGTCCAAATTCGGTGTTATTAGCCAGTGTGACCACCTCATCTTCCGTCGCGAACGACACAACTGGAGCAACCGGTCCAAAGATCTCTTCGGCTAATATCGCTGAATCCGGAGGCACGTCATCGAGGACCGTCGCCTGGTAGAAGTAGCCTTTCCGGTTGACAACGTCTCCGCCCAGGCGAACACTGGCTCCGCGGTCTACGGCATTGCCCACAAGCATCTGGACCTTTTCAATCGCCGGGAGGTTGATCAGCGGCCCCAACTGTGTGCCTTCATCCAGCCCAGGTCCAAGCTTCAGAGCGCCCATTGCTGCAGAGAGCTTTTGAACGAACTCCTTGACAACCGGTTCCTGGACATAAAACCGGTTTGCCGCGGTACAGGCCTCTCCGCCGTTTCTCATCTTTGCTATCATGGCGCCTTCTATGGCTGCATCCATGTCGGCGTCGGCAAATACGATAAAGGGGGCATTTCCACCGAGCTCCATCGAGCTATTGATAACAAGATCTGAGGCTTCTCTGAGCAGCGAACGGCCCACAGCCGTGGAACCCGTGAAGGACAGCTTTCGCACCCGTGGATCGTGGAGCATTTCCGATACCACCTTTGAAGCGCGGTTTGACGGCAGGATGTTCACCACACCAGCGGGCACGCCTGCTTCCTCCAAAATCTGTCCGAGCAATAGTGCTGTAAGCGGGGTGTCAGAGGCCGGCTTGAGAATTACAGAACATCCCGCAGCCAGTGCAGGTCCGATCTTGCGTGTTGCCATCGCAGCCGGAAAGTTCCAAGGTGTCACCATTACTGCAACTCCGATAGCCTGTCGAAGAACTAGCATTTTGTTGGAACCACTCGGCGCTGTTTGCACCAGGCCGGACATTCGAACTGCCTCTTCCGAATACCACCTGAAGAATTCTGCGGCATAGGCCACCTCACTTCGCGCATCTGTCAGTGATTTCCCATTTTCGAGCACCATGAGCCTGGCGATTTCTCCGGAGCGCGTTGTCATGGTTTCGAACGCCCTGCGCAGAACCTCACCGCGCTGCCTGGGAGCAGTTTGTGCCCATTCAGGCTGGGCCTCATAGGCGGCGTGGACAGCTGCTTTAGCGTCATCAACGGTTGCATTTGCGACTTCTGCGAGCGTCTCGGAAGTGGCGGGGTCGATCACCGATATTGAACCGGAGTCGCTGGACTCTCTCCAGCTTCCTCCGATCAGAAGTTTTGTGGGGACATTCTTTGGCAGTTCTGTGATGTGCACTTTAACCTCACTTGTTAAGTCGGACGTGATTATCAAGCCAATTCGGCCAAAGTCGAATTAATGATGCCGGACTGCTGTTCAATGATGAGCAGAAATCTTGAAGCAGCGCCATTAGAAAACTTTCTCGAGCGCAGGACATCGGGCGGTCCTGAAAGTTTGAAGTACCTCAGTGCTGGAAAACATTTTAATTCGAATCAGCTTCGAACTGTTTGGCGGGTCGAAGATATCGTTTCCCGGCAGCATTTACTGGTAAGCTTAGGTGGTTGTATCGCTCAACAAAGTGCGGATAATATTTCCGACGCTGGCAAATGCTGCGATGGCACCACAAGTATTGGTGGTAGTGATTGCTCCTTCGAACGCAGGTGCCCTGAGGATCTAGCCATTGCGTTGCGGTCCGTTTTGCCCCGCGTCATTCCGATCTGCAAAGGGCGGAAGAACCGGCATCCAAGGGTCGGTCCCGGTGCAAGCTGTTAACCAGTTTCTGCAGCAGCCGGACGGTCCCGGCGGCGACATATGTTCGCGAGCAGTGCAATCGGGATGGCCGGATGCTGAAGGAAGTTTTTTGAATGGGCTAGATGGGAGGACTGGGGCGCCAAGTCGTTTCGGCGCTATTTGGGCGGGGTTCACCGGAGAGTGTGTCGAAGCTTCATTCCTCACTTTCCTAAGGGTGGTTGCTGATTGCGCAGATATGCCATGCGATGGCTGGGTCAGAGGAGAAAGCGCTGCTGGCAAAGAAAGCGTTAGGGTTCGAACGGTAAAAGAGATTTGTGTTGTGGAGTTCAAAGGGCTAGTGGATATGAGGAATCAGATCAGTTCGAATTGTATTGGCGCATGAGCGGAGGAATATTAAGTGGCCAAGCAGATCCGGACCGGACGTCGCCAGGTGCGGAGATAAATTCGGCGGAAAACGGCTCTTCGGAGCCATCCCTGGTTTCCCGCCTGCGCAGCAAGGCAATGTCCAACACATTTGAATCCCTCAAAATTCGTGATTTCAGGGTGCTCTGGTTTGGATTCATGGGATCATGGACTGGAATGCAGTTTCAGCAGGTGGCTCGGGGGTTTCTTGCCTACCGGCTTACCGGCAGCGCATTTGCAATCGGAATAGTCACGCTGGCAACAGGCCTCCCACGGATAATTCTTTCTCCTATCGGAGGTTATCTTGCCGACAGATTCAAGAAGCGCGATGTCATAGTTTGGACAAGCCTGCCGATGGCAGCACTGAGCCTGGCAACCGGCGTTTTATATGTAGATCATCTGTTGACTATCACCTGGCTCGTCATCTTAGGTTTTTTGCAGGGAATTTGTTTCGGATTCCTTATGCCTGCCCGGCAGGCCTATGCTCCTCAGGTTGTGGGGACTGGCCACCTGTTGCCTAATGCTGTGGCACTGAACAATGCCGGCATGAACATGACCCGGATGGCTGGCCCAGCCTTAGCCGGATTACTCATTGCCACACCTCACTTCGGCCTCAGCGGAACCTTTTTTGTTATCGCTGCCTTCTGGCTATGGGTCACATGGTCGGCATATCGTGTGCATAACCAGGGAGTACCGAGCGGGCCGCGCAGGAGGATGAGTGAAAGCATAAAAGAAGGATTCAGATATGTCCGGAGGATGCCAGGCCTGCTGGTACTAATGAGTTTGGGCTTTGTCCCGCTTGCATTGGGCATGCCATATCTGAGTCTGATGCCTGCCGTGGCCGACGGGCCGCTTCATGGGGGATCAACCCTGTTAGGAGTCTTACTGAGCATCGGAGGCGTGGGTTCTCTTGTTGGCACTTTGCTTGTGGCTTCATTCGCCCGGTATCCCAAGAAGGCCACGCTTCAGCTGATTCTGGGCATATCCTTCGGACTTTCCCTTGTAGGCTTTTCGTTTTTTGTTCAGTCGAACGAACTAGCGCTTGCCATTCCATTTCTATTCCTTACAGGGATGACCGGCGACGCATACCAGGCGCTGAATTCAAGCTTGATCATGATGAGCACCGAGCCGGGGCAGTATGGGCGGGTAATGGGAGTGTATATGATCGCCCAGTCGATCAGACCTATATCGGTGATGCCGGTTAGTGCTGTAGCCGACGATATTGGCACTCCAGTCACTTTGCTGGCGGCTGGTGCGATAGTCGCTTTATTTGTGGCTGGGGTCGCTGCCCTGTACCCTGCGTATCGGCAAATTGGACGGCCTGCCACCCCGATGATGGATGAACCGGACATCTAGCTGAACAGCATCCGCGGGAAAGACCAGCCAAGGTCGCTCTGGAAAATATGGCATGTGCCATGATCGGAGCGCGCACGCTTAGTCGCGCACAGGTCAATTGCCCGGCGGCTCGTCACTGCCAGAATTGGCATGGATTGGCAAACGGTCTTATAGTTACATTAATTTCAACTGTGGTAGTTTGAAAACGTCGTGATTCCGGCGCCATTTATGGTTGCCAACGTCTGGAGGGGAGATTCTGTGGTCAAAGATCTGCGCAGCTGGTTAGACACACTTGAAGAAAATGGAGAGCTGTTACACATAAAAAAGCCCGTGGATCCCAAATCGCAAATGGGGGCATTGCTCTATCAGTCCCGCTCAAAGGCGCTGATGTTCCATAATCTGACCGGGTCTCCAGGATGGCGTTCGGTTGGGAATGCTCCAGCCAACATGGATCACGTAGCGTTGGCATTTGGGATGAGAAAGCAAGAGGTGGTCCGCTATCTGGCCGGGAAGATGTCCGACCGGATCCCCTGGAAACGTGTGGCTACAGGTCCCGTAAAAGAGGTTCATCTGGAAGGCGACCAGATTGATTTGACGACCTGGCCGGTGCACCGTGCTGGAACAAAGGACGGTGGCGAGGTGATCGGGTCCGGAATGGTGTTTACCATAGACCCCGAAACTGGAATGCAGAATGTCAGTATTCACAGGCTTCAGGTAAAGGGACCGCGTCAAACAGGGATTTTGATGGTTCCAAGACACACCAGGGCTATCTACTCGAAATATGAGGCTATGGGGCAGGCCATGCCCGTATCGGTGGTGATAGGGCATCATCCCCTCTACTACATGGCGGCAGCAATCAGCGGTTCTTTGGGAATGGATGAAATGGAAATTGCCGGGTCCCTGTTAGGCGAGCCGGTGCAGATGGTCAAGTCAGAGCTGAGCGATATTTACGTGCCAGCACACGGGGAGATAGTCATCGAAGGCCACATCCCTCCGTTCCAGCGTGAAGAAGAGGGTCCTTTTAGCGAATTCCAGGACTACTACATTGCCGGAACAGGAAAGAATCCCATAATCGTCATCGACAAAGTGACTACCAGGCAGGATCCTATTTTCAAGAACCTCCAAAACGGCAGCGAGATGGAAGGCTGCTTGTTCCACAAGTTTCCGTTTGGTGCGGCCATATACAACCATATTCAAAACGTTGGCGGCTATGTGGATTTGGCCGATCTGCTTGTTCTGCCGGGGATCTTTGGAGTCGTGATACAGATGACTCCGCGATTTGCCGGCGAGGCCAAGAACGTCGGATTAGCAGCCTTGGGCAGTCCTGTTCTCCATCCAAAAGTCGTAATTGTTGTTGATACTGACGTCAATATTTACGATTATTGGGAAGTTCTCTGGGCGATCAACACCAGGGTCGATCCGGCGCGCGACGTATCGATTATCGATGGGGTGCGCATCCATCCAATGGATCCGACCGGGGTAGAGCTGAAAGGTCCGGGCGGTCCTGATTGGCAAAGGCTGGGGAGCAAAATGGTTATCGATGCCACAAAGCCGGCAACCTCATTTCCCGAAGCACGCGAGGAGTACGAGCGAATCCGCCCAGTGGGTGACGGCGAAGTGTTTCTCGCTGATTTCTTGGATTGATCCAACTTTCGCTGATCCGGTTTTGCGAACTTTGCATGCGGCCTAATCAGAACCAGTGATTAGGCCGCTTTGGCCCGAATTCTGGGCAGGATCAATGGCGGTCCTGAACGATCAAAACTCTAAATCAACCCAGTGCCTTCCCATCTCCTGAATAGTTCATGCTTGATTCCAACCTGGTCGAGAACCTTGCCAACAGTCTGCTTCAACAGGTCATCGATCGATTTAGGCCGATGATAAAAGGCTGGAACCGGTGGCAGTATTATTCCGCCCGCGAGAGTCACGGTCTCCATATTGCGAAGGTGGATCAGGCTCAATGGTGTTTCCCGCGTGACGAGCACTAAGCGACGCCGTTCTTTCATGCAGACGTCAGCGGTGCGGGTCAGGAGGTCGGGGGTATACCCCGATGCGACAGCGGCCAGGGTGCGCATCGAGCACGGTATCACTACCATCCCCATCGTCTCGAATGATCCGGAGGAGATTGCAGCCCCCAGGTCATCTGGGTCATAGACCACGTCTCCAAGCTCCTCGACTTCCTTGCGAGTCATGCCAAGTTCATAGGCGATGCTCTTCTCAGCTCCCCTGGAGAGAACCAGATGCACCTCTACGCTTTCAATTTCGCGAAGCGAATTGAGCATGGTCAGTGCGAGTTGTGGAGCGCTGGAACCTGAAACCCCTACGATCAATCTGTCAGTTAGGCTCATATCCGTTTTCTTACCTTCCGTAACTCACTCATTAGCACTACTCCAGTTCGGTACCGAATCACCAACGGGACTTTCAGAATCAAACCCGATGCGAGGCTTCCATGCATCGACTGATATCAGCTTTGTTGCTGCCGTCTGTTAATGGCTCAAGGAACTTTTCAGTAACTCTATTCATTTTTGGTCGGTTTTCCAACCGCAATGAAAATATCTTCGCAGTTGGCATCGTACAGTTTTCGGACGCAATCAAAGCGCGCGTTTGTGCAGTGTTTAATAGACCTCCGGTCAGCTGCACACGGGCAGATTCTGACGAAACCCGCGCCAAACCGGGCTGGTGGGACCGATTACGAATTACAACCATGCGGGCGTATTATTGGGTAAGGATGGTCGGGAATGGTCAAATAAATTATGCTGTGGTCTTATTGGCTAAATAGCATATCAAGCGAGTATTTTAGGCCTAGCAGAAAAACTGTCAAATGGGTTTATTTGCGACTTATGGCACATGCTACGCTTTGCCTGTCACAAGTAGTAACGTACGGGGGGCACAAAATGCTCAGTCTGAAACGCCGAAAATGTGGATTGCCGGTCTTTGTGTGGTTTTCATGCTCATTCTCCATGCGGAATGAGACGAGGCATATGCCATTGAGTTTCGCGAATAGTCGTTCTAACCGTATACTCCTTGAACAAATTTGAATTATTTCGCAGGTATCCGTTGCGGCCCTAAGAATTGATTCCATCGGGCTGTGGTTTTAGAGGAGGTAAGGATGAGTGACATTGGCAGTCGTGAAATTCTGAAAATATCGGTTAACGGTCAGAATAAGGAGCTGTTGGTGAAGCCCTACGCGACACTTCTGGAAATACTCCGTGAAGATCTTCGTTTGACCGGAACGAAGCATGGCTGCGAAGCTGGTGAATGCGGCGCCTGCGTGGTGCTTATCGATGGAACTCCCCAGCTGAGTTGTCTGGTATTGCCAGGTCAGATTGAAGGTTCTGAGGTGACGACAATCGAAGGGGTTTCCGACGGAGGAAAATTGCATCCGGTTCAGCAGGCTTTTATGGATCATGGGGCATTGCAGTGCGGCTACTGCACTCCGGGAATGGTCTTGTCGTCAAAAGCTTTGCTCGACGCCAACCCCAGGGCTTCCGCGGAGGAGATCAAAGAGGCATTAGCCGGCAATCTTTGCCGCTGTACCGGTTACGTGAGCATCATTGAGGCGGTTGAGGCTGCCGGGAGGGCGATGGCATGACTACTGTAGCAAATGATCCAAACGCCGACCTGAGAGTGATTGGCAAGTCTCTGCCCCGGGTTGATGCAGCTGGGAAACTGATCGGCCTAACTGCGTATGCCGATGATATTGAGCTACCAGGCACTTTATACTGCAAACTCCTGCGCAGCCACCTGCCTCATGCCAGGGTGTTGTCAGTTGACACCAGTGCGGCAAGTGCAATCAAGGGTGTAATCGCAGTTATAACCGGCGAGGATATCCCGATCAAATACGGCATTATGCCCACCAGCCAGGATGAACATGCGCTGGAATACGAGAAAGTCCGCTTTGTGGGTGATCCGGTGGCCGCTGTCGCAGCTGTGGATGAAGAGACGGCACTTGCGGCCTGCCGGGCCATTGTGGTCGAGTATGAGCCACTTGAGACTGTCGAATCGATAGAGCATGCACTGCTGCCACCTTCCGACGAGCCGATCCACGATTATGCCGGACCTGGAAATGTTCACAGAATTGGAGCATTGGAGTTTGGTGAAGTAGATGAAGGTTTTGCCAACTCAAGCTTTATCCGCGAAGACGTGTTCTTCTACGAGGGCAATACCCATCTGCCGATGGAGCAGCACAGCGCTACTGCGACATTTGTCGGTGATCAGCTGACATTGTGGTCCTCGACCCAAGATCCCCACTATGTCCACCGCGCACTGGCCAGGGTTTTTGATATGCCAATGGGTCATATTAGGGTTGTAGCGGCACCCCATGGCGGTGGCTTCGGCGGAAAGGCCGACCCTTTCTCACATGAAATGGCTGTCTGCAAACTCGCGATGGTAACTGGCCGTCCCGTCAAATGCACGCTTACCCGCGAAGAGGTGTTTTACGTTCACCGTGGAAGACATCCCGTATTGATGTGGGTCCGAACGGGCGTTTCCCAGGACGGCAAGATCCTTGCGATGCATTTCCGGACTGCGCTGGATGGCGGCGCCTACGGTTCGTATGGTCCGGCATCGATGCTCTACACCGGCGCGCTGCAGACGACGACTTACAATATTCCTGCATACCGCTTCGAAGGCGTGCGAGTATTCACGAACAAGGCGCCATGTGGACCCAAGCGCGGACACGGGACCCCTCAGCCCCGCTTTGCTCTCGAGCTTCATATGGACAAAATTGCTGAAGCCATCGGACTTGATCCGGTGGAACTTCGCAGGCGCAATTACGTAAAGCCCTACACCCGGACTATCAATCATCTTCGCATCACGTCATGTGGTATCGAAGAGGTGACAGATCTCGTGGTCGAGGCCTCACGCTACCACGAACGCAAAAAGAGGCTTGGACACGGTATGGGATTTGCCGTATCAAGCTACATGAGCGGGGCCGGATTGCCGATCTATTGGAACAAGCTGCCACACAGCGAGTGCATAATCCAGGTCAACCGGGGAGGGGTTACGCTTTACTGCGGCGCCACCGATATTGGCCAGGGTTCTGACACCGTGCTCGCCACAGTAGCTGCGGAGGAACTCGGGCTTTGGCCGACTGACATTCGAATCGTCAGCGGAGATACCGGTTTGACTCCCGTGGATTTGGGCTCCTACTCGTCGCGGGTAACATTCATGGCAGGCAATGCAGCGCTCCAGGCAGCACGTGAAATGCGGGAAATCCTGGTAAGTGCAGTTGCGGAAAAAATGGAATGTAGTCCCAAGGATGTCATGGTAGGGGACGGGAAGATCGGTGAGCTTTCCTTCGAGGAAGCAGCCAACCTGGCTCAAGAGCGTCATGGCGTTCTAACGGCTAGGGGCAGCTATACGCCTCCGCGAGAAATAGGTGGCAAATATAAGGCTGCTGGCGTGGGACCAAGCCCTGCCTACAGCTACTCGGCTGCGGTTGTCGATCTCGATGCTGATCCATACAGCGGCGAAATCCAGTTGAACAAGGTGTGGATAGCTCACGATATTGGGCGCTCGATAAATGAACTGGCCGTCAAGGGTCAGGTCGAAGGTGGCGTTTACATGGGCCTTTCAGAAGCCATGATGGAAGGGCAGCTTTATCGCCACGGCCTCCATAAGCAGCCGTCGATGCTCGACTACAAGTCATTCACTTTCTTCGAAATGCCCGAAGTTGAGACCTTTTTGGTGGAAACTGTCGACCTCGAGGGTCCCTATGGAGCTAAAGAAGCCGGACAGGGTCCGCTTCTTCCAGTCATTCCAGCAGTCGTCTCGGCTGTCCACGATGCCCTTGGAGTCTGGGTTGACGAGGTTCCAATTACACCGGACAAAGTCATGAGGGCTCTCGACGCCAAGGCCAAAGGCCGTGAAGGACGCTACGGGCCGAAGAGCTTTCCGCAAATTTCCTATCCGCCTATTGTAAAGGTGCCTCCTTTCGATGCTTCGTCTACCGCGTTTTAGTTATCTACGGCCTGAATCTGTGGCTGAAGCCGCCCAGATTCTTTCAGAGTATGGACCCCGGGCAACGGTTGTGGCCGGGGGAACAGATCTGCTTCCAAAGATGAAGAGGGGTCAGATCGAACCTGAGGTAGTGGTAGGAATCGGTCATCTGCCTGAGCTTCGCCAAATCCGTGCTACTGGTGACGGCGGTTTCGAGATCGGGGCCTGCGTGACCCTGACGGAAGTGGTTGCCAGCTCCGAACTGCAGGCGGCGTACAGAGGCTACACGCGCGCTGCTGCATTAGTCTCATCGCCGGCGTTGCGCAATTCGGGAACAATTGGCGGGAACCTGTGTGTCGATACACGCTGCAACTATTACGACGAGAGCTATGAGTGGCGCAAAGCTCTGGGGTTCTGCATGAAGAAGGATGGAAACATTTGCAGGGTTGCCCCGGCAAGCGCTACCTGCAGGGCGATTGCGTCTTCTGACACCGCTCCTGCCGCAATTTCGATGAACGCAACAGTGCTTCTCGTCGGTCCCAAAGGGGAACGCGAGGTTCCAGTGGAATCCTTGTATCAAGACGACGGTCAGTTCTATCTGACTAAAGCCGCAGATGAGATTCTGGTCAGCCTGAAGATGCCGAGTCCGGGCGCCTGGAGATCGTCATATGTCAAAGTGCGCAACCGGGGAACCATAGATTTCCCACTTGTGGGCGCAGCTGCGGCACTTAAGATGAATGGCTCTGTGGTCGAGGACTGCCGGATCGTAATTACTGCAGTTGGGCCCCAGCCGTTGGATGTCAGTCAGGCTGCCCGGCCGCTCCTTGGGAGACCAATTGATGATGCCATCCTTGAGGAGGTAGCTACCGAGGCTGCGAAGCCTGCCAGGCCTCTCGACAACGCCGACATTTCATATGTGTGGAGGAAGCGAATGACACGTCGTGCAATCGAGCAGGCGATAAAGGAAGCTGCAGAGGTCGCATAGTTTTAGATGCTCGCAGTCATTGGAAAGCGGCCGCGAAAGTGTGGCTGCGGGCGCAAGGATCAAGTTAGTGGCTGAGAGTGGAAACAAGTACAGATATATGCGTTGAGTTTAAAAGTGAAATGGGTATGAGTTAGAGGCAGCGAAGGTATCGCTACATGTTGTTGAGCGTCACGCCATCGGGTTTGATTGAGCCCGGCAGTGGGGCGGTGTCAAGTTGGCGATATCGGTCTTGGGGATGAATGGCGGCAAGGAGTCTTGGCTAGGAACCGGAACCTCGCCTGCCTGTGCCTCTTGCAAAGAGGACCTCCGGAAGTGGAGGAGATCAGTATCTTATCCACCGGTAATTACGAAAGGGAAGTTTGGGGGATGGTCAAATGTGTGTGAACTACTTAGCCATTGACGTCGATGATTCAATTATTTTGGATAGCGCAGCAGCAGCGCCAGGGTTCATAGAGACCTTCATCTCTGGGATAACTGGTTTTTGCCAGGCTCTGTCCCTGCCGCTCGGGGCTGATGCAAAATGAGCGCGGACACTATTGCTCAAGCCAATGTCAAATCCATACAGCTGGAGAAATTACAGGCTGGCGTGGAAGAGGTTCTGGCTTCAAATGCTTTTTATCAATCACGGCTTCACAAGGTCGACACATGGAGCGATTTTTTTGACCTGCCTTTTCTGACAAAGGCGGAACTCGTCGAAGATCAAAAGAACAACTTGCCGTTTGGCACCAATCTCACCTATCCTCTCGGTGACTATGTCCGTTTGCATCAGACCTCGGGAAGTTCAGGAGGCAGGCCACTGCGATGGCTCGATACTGCCAGGTCATGGCTGTGGTGGACTGGTCTTTGGGCTAACCATGTTTACAAGGCTGCAGGGATTACAAGTGAAGACCGGATTTTCTTCGCTTTCAGCTTCGGCCCGTTTGTAGGATTTTGGTCTGCCTATGCCGGGGCAGAAAGACTGGGCGCCATGGTCATTCCAGGCGGTTCAATGAGTTCGGAGCAGCGCGTGCTGGCGATTCGCGATCTTGAGCCAACTGTTCTTTGCAGCACCCCAACCTATGCGCTTCGCCTTGGCGAAGTAGCCAACGAGATGGGGATCGACCTTTCGAAATCTTCGATTCGCAAGACTCTTCATGCGGGAGAGCCAGGTGCGAGCATTCCTGCCACCAAGCGCTCTATAGAGACGATGTATGGCGCTCAGGTTTATGATCACACCGGGATGACCGAATTGGGTCCAACTGGATTCACCTGCTCGGCAGGAGATGGGGTCCATTTCATTGAGTCGGAATTCATATTTGAAGTGATTCCTTTGGGCAGTGATCCGGAAAGCAATATCACCCAATCTGAAGGCAAGGGCGAATTGGTTGTCACAAACCTTGGGCGTTTCTGCTCTCCGCTGATTCGTTATCGGACAGGCGATCTTGTTGACCTTTCGCGCGAACCGTGTTCCTGCGGAAGCCCATTTGTCAAGTCCCTTGGGGGAATACAGGGTCGGGTCGATGACATGTTTACCGTGAGGGGCATAAACCTATATCCATCGCAGGTTGAGGAAGTCTTGATGCGCTACTCGGAAATCGTGAACTTCCAGATAAGGCATCAGAAGGTTCGTCAGATGGACGAAGTTGCCCTCCTGATTGAGACCAGGGATGGTACTGAGGAGGTTGTCGAAAGGGTGGTGCTTGATCTTCGCCATTCGTTTGGGGTGCGCATCGATTGCAAATCTGTGCCAATTGGCTCTTTGCCACGCGAAGAAATGAAGGCAAAGCGGGTTGTCCACGTAGAGGGATAGCGGCAGAATCTGGCAGTTTTAACTGGGCGGCTTCGAGGCTACCGGGTTAGGCTTCGAGGACTCAGGTTCCGCAGCCCAGTCGGAGTCTTGCAGCCGCCCGTCCGTTTTGTCTTTGATTCGTCCGGCAAGTTTGGCCGCGGAAGACCCGAATTTTGTCTAACCGGTACAGTAAATGAGCGATAATTTACCATGGGTTACGATACGATTGTCAGGTGGATCGTGCTCTAGAAATATCTGGGTGATAAATACCCTGATATGAGCCGAATGATGGAGTAAAGCATGGCTGAAGATGAAGGCGCTGCGCCGCAGAGTTTGGGATCTGAGTCGCCGTCATTTCGTGGATCGAAGACCTCATCTGGAGCTCGAATACATTTAGAATTTCCATGGGAAATTCAGTTCAGGGACCCGGCTCTTGAGCTGAGAAGACTGTTCAGCGAATTTGTCGGGACTTTCTTTCTAGTGTTAGTTGCTTCTGGCGCACCTACCGTTGCTGCAGTGGGTGCTGGTTCGATCGGCCGTTCAGCAGCAGTGACTGCACCTGGATTGATGGTGCTGGCAATCATTTTGTTCATGGGGACCGTGTCGGGTGCGCATCTCAATCCGGTGGTAAGCATCGCCTTTGCAATGAGGAAGGATTTTCCTTGGAGGAGGGTGCCAGGTTACATTGTCGTGCAGGCACTCGGTGCGGTGCTTGCAGGTTGGTTCCTTTACGCAATGTTTGGGAAAGTGGGCATGCTTGGTGCGACTCTTCCGGGTAAGGGAGTAACAGATCTTCAGGCGTTCCTGATGGAGGCTGTTCTAACGCTCGGATTGGTTAGCACCATTCTGGGGACTGCTTCCAAGGCACAGAACGTCGGCACTATGTCGGCGGTGGGAGTGGGCTCGTATATCGTGTTGGCAGGCCTCTGGGCAAGTCCGATAAGCGGGGCTTCGATGAACCCTGCCCGGTCATTTGGTCCGGCAGTGGTTCTAGGCGATTATTCGCACCTCTGGGTATATATGGCAGGACCCCTTGCGGGTGCGGTGCTGGCAGTCATCGTGGCAATCTTTCTGCGAGGTCGGGGGGGACATGACCCTGCGGCGCGCATGGCAGCACAAGGCCGTATTCAGTGACGGCCTCTATGTTTGGACCATTTGAGAACTACTCCTTTCAGTAGAGAGGTCACATATGGCAAAGAAAAAGCCTGCGAGGAAAGAGAAAGAGTTGTGGAAGGATTTGCCGGAAGAGCATGATTTTCCTGCGGCATTCAGCTATCTTTCGTTGATTTGCGGAGAGAGGCCGGCAGAGGCTTTAGTCAATTTGCTTAAGGATGCTCCAGTGGAAAGGCGCAAGGCGAAAGATCTTCTGAGGGCGAGCAGGCTTCCGCTGCTGCCAGAGAATGACTATCATGTGGCTCTTGATCTAAAAAAGATTGCAGACGGGGTTCCCCTGTCACCTGTTCTTCTGGTAAGAGGCAACGCGGCGAAGCTGTTGAATCTGACGGTAGCCGACGGCTATCACCGGATCTGCGCAAGTTACCATGTCGACGAAGACCAGGATGTCCGCTGCAAAATTGTGGAGCCGAAATTCGTCTAGCTTTGTCTGGCTGAGATTTCCCTTCAGTCCGGTTTGCCAAGCCTGAAGGCCTTAGAGCTCCTCATTATTGCAGGCGCAGTGACCGGCGAGGATAATCTATGGCTGGCTAAATCTCTGGTCGAGCCATTGCCGACCCCTGAGATACAGGGCTTGCACTTCAGGGCCATCGATGCCTGGCATGTCCGCCTTGACTTCATATCCGATTCGCGTCTGGAGGTAGGCAAGATGCCTATACCCAATCGGAAATCTATTCAAGAGTTCATCGTCAAGGTTGGGTGATTGGCCGGGCACGACCGGGTTCAGCCGGTCCATTTCGTAAATCGGCTGGCGCAATACAAGTTTCCATTCTCCGTCGTCTCTGCGCAGGAAATCATAAAATCTGCCCGTGCATATAACGTCGCAGAGCACCCCTTCCACTTCGGCTCTTTGAGTTATTGTCATCTTGGTCTGGGAAATGGCGCGATTTCCTGAAACGTCAATTGAACTGCCACCAAGGAAATGGAGGATCCGTACCCCTTTGTTCCAGCCGTCAATGCTCGCTTGGATGAATTCTTCGGCAGTGCCTTGTTTCCATGTGGCCATCATTGATCCATTGTCGGCCCAAAGTGTCCTGAAGCGGTCCCAGTCACCAGCATCCCGCCAAATCGCCCAGTTCTCCACGAGCTCACGGATGCGGATGCGCTCAACGATTTGATTATCCACGGTTAGTACCTTCCTGTCGGTCTGAGTGGCTTTGGCAAAAGGGGTGTGATCTATACCGGTTATCTCCGATGAAATATTACCTGACTCACCAAGCGCGTCTCACCTGTCTATCGGGCGATAGCGTGATCGTGGTTTTGCCTAATATTATGATAGCCCTGGGCTGAATTGGCATTTATGAACACCGTGGTCTTGCATCTGTTGTAGACCTTTGTTTTTCTCACATGTGTGGCATCAAGTGCCTATCGATGCTTCTCGGGGAGAGATTTGTATTTTGGGGGATGACGCTTTGACTAATGTAACCAGGACTTCTGTGAGCCATTACGAGGTTCAAAAGAAGCGGCGCGCACAATTCATTGAGGAATGGCGCAATAACTTCAAAACAGTTATTCATCTCCAGGATGTTGAAATGCACAAAACACCTCGAGGTCTTGCCACAGGCGTCTACTTGGGCAAAGACGGGGACCGGCCGGTCCGAACAGTGGACGCGGCTGCACATGAGATCGAGCCCGGAGCTGTTTCAACAGTTCACAGGCACTCCTGGGATGCTGTGATGCTCTGCGTCGGGGGAAACGGTTGGACCGAGATCGACCGGACCCGGATCCACTGGGGGCCTGGTGACAGTATTCATTTGCCAGCATGGTCTTGGCATCGACATGGCAATGAGGGAGAGTCTTGGGCCAGATTCATGAGTTTTTCAAGCGAACCGTTCATTGACATTCTCGGCTTCGCCATATTGGAAGAAGGCGGTCATTCTCCCGTGTCGCAACTTGGGGGATATCCTCCCTACAGTTCTCCAGGGCCTGGCAACGACGTCTATGCCAGGAGGATTCGGCGCCTTGCGTCAGATCAGGGTGAAAATCGCAGGGGGCGGTTGCACACGAGCTGGGACGAACTCGAATTCCTGCAGTCTCCCAGAGGAACCAGAACGACTTTCCTTCTGGACCGCGCAGTGGGGTACAGGACCTCGGGACTGACTATGGCGATGTTTGAAATCGGGCCTGGCCGAGCCCAGTCCATGCATCGCCATTCTGGTGAGGCCTGGCTCTATGTTGTTGACGGGCACGGCCACTCATTCATAGGGAGCAATGCCGACGATGGGGAGAATTATGAATGGGGAAAGGGCGATTTGATCGTCGTGGATCACTATTCCTGGCACCAGCATTTCAACGATGACAAGTCGATGACAGCAAGAGTTGTCCGGGTCCATATTTTGGACACGCTGCTCAACACTATGAATGCGCTTTGCTATCCAATGAATTTGTTGGAAGAGCCGCCGGATCACATAAGAAGCAGGCAAACCGGCGATTTGACTACCATTGTTTGGCCGGCGGTGCAAAGGCCGAATTGGCCCTAGGCCAAGCCAACATATGAAAGCGGCCGCTGGCCACGGATGCCGACAAGCTTCCCGGCCGCTTTCCAGAATGAAACTCTCAGTTTAAACGAAACTTTCCTGGAACTTCATTAGTTCGTTTCTGCCTGGACAGAGCTTCTCGAATGGCAGATTTATCAGCGGTTCTTGGGTTGTCCGGTTCAGATCATGGATGTCTGGCAATCCATGATCTACGAATAGCAAACCCGTGGGCACTTCCCCGTTTGCCTTGGCGCGGTTGACATAATTAATTGCAGCGTTTCGATCACGGGGATCGTAATTATCCGGCAAGGTTCTAAAGAGGATTTTCGAACCGTCATGCATGGTTATGCTGACGCTGCTGTCTGCCGGCAGTTCCGCAGTGATGACCTCAGAAGGTTGGAGAAAAACCGAATCGATCTCATTTAGTTCGTGTTCTCTGATGTATTTGTAGCTCTTGGTGGAGCCCTGGTGATTGTTGAACTGTATGCAAGGAGAGATCACATCTATCAGGGCAAATCCGTGGTGCTCCACTGCCGCTTTGAGAATGGGGATGAGCTGCTTCTTGTCGCCGGAAAAGCCTCGGGCTACGAACGAAGCCCCAAGGCTAAGGGCGAGTTCGACAGGGTCGATCGGAGGGACGTCATTTGGAATTCCCCGCTTGGTCGTGGATCCAATATCAGCAGTAGGTGAGAACTGGCCCTTTGTAAGGCCGTAGACTCCGTTGTTTTCGATGATGTAGACCATGTTGACGTTCTTGCGGATAGCGTGGACGAGGTGTCCGGTTCCGATTGACAGTGAGTCGCCATCGCCGGAAATGCCAATGTGGATGTTAGCCCTGTTTGCCGCATTGGCACCCGTAACTATTGGTGGCATACGCCCATGGACGGAGTTGAAGCCGTGGGCTCCTGCTACAAAATAGGTTGGCGTTTTAGATGAACATCCGATGCCGCTCAGCTTGGCTATCAACTCCGGAGGGGTATCCAACTCGAAAAAGGTCTGGACGATCGCCGCCGTAATCGAATCATGTCCGCATCCGGCACAAAGCGTGGACATCGATCCTTCGTAGTCTCTAACGGTCAGTCCTAAGGAGTTGGTGGCATGCGGGGCGAGTGGGATCAGTGGTTTGCGTATCGATGGCATTTTCAGTCCTTTAACTGGTTCAGAAGTCCGTCAACAACGAGATCTGCGCTAATCGGGAATCCCCCATAAGACAGTACCGAGCGAAGTTGATCTGGAGATGATCCGGTTTCTAGAATCAGAAGTGAACGCAGTTGAGCGTCCCTGTTTTGCTCTACAACCACGGTCATCTCATGAGAGTCGATGAAATTTTTCACTTCATCAGGGAACGGGAAGCCGCAGACCCGCATGTAATCTAGCGGCAGGCCGTCTTGGTCCAGATTGTAAATGGCTTCTTTGACGGCCATTTCGCAGCTTCCAAGGGTTATAACCCCAAATCTGGCTCCGGGCCTTGTCTCAACTATCGGCTTCGGGATGTATTTAGCTGATGCCTGGTGTTTTTTGACCAGCCTGTCAACAACCTGAATATAGGAGTCTGAGCTTTCCGTGTAGCCGCCAAACCGGTCGTGCCCGGATCCGCGGTTGAAATAAGCGCCTTTTGTTGAGATGCCAGGCAGTGTGCGAGGAGTTACGAAGTCGGCGTCCTCATCCGAGTAGCGGTAAAATTTTGGAATTGCTTCCAAGTCTTCAGCGCTCAGGACTCTTCCCCGGTCCCAGTTGTAATTGTCATCCCAGTCAAACTTGGACGCCACCCAGTCGTTCATACCAATGTCAAGGTCCGACAGGACAATTACCGGAGTTTGGAAGTGCTCGGCAAGATCGAAAGCCTTGGCTGTGAAACGGAAGCATTCTTCCGGGTCAGCCGGGAAAAGCAATATATGCTTGGTGTCTCCATGAGATGCGTATGCGCATTCCATAATGTCTGCCTGTTGCACTCTGGTTGGCATGCCGGTGGAGGGGCCGGTACGTTGAACGTCAATGATCACAGCTGGAATCTCGGTGTAGTAGGCAAGGCCCAAAATTTCGTTCATCAATGAAATCCCAGGTCCCGACGTAGAGGTGAATGCCCTTGCGCCAGCCCAGGAAGCCCCGACAACCATTCCAAGAGCTGCCAGCTCATCCTCTGCCTGGAGAACTATGTAGTTGTTCCTAACCTCGGTGGTTCCGTCTTCCAAAGTGATGGTTTCACGGCGATAGCGCGAGCAGAGCTTCGTGAAGTTTTCTGCGACCGAGGTAGCAGGCGTGATCGGATACCAAGCCGCCACCGTGGCGCCTGCATAAATGCATCCGAGCGCCGTGGCGGTATTCCCGTCGATCAGTATCTTGTCCTTATTGGCGTCGATATGCTCCAAGCGTATTGGCAATGGGCAGCTGAAGTTTTCCATTGCATAGTTGTAACCTAGCTGCAGTGCCCGGTGATTTGAATTTCGCAGCCTCTCATTGCTGGAGTAGGTCTCGTCAAGCAGCTCCGCCAGCACGTTTGTATCCAGTGCAATCGCTGCAGCCACGGCACCCGCATAGCCTATGTTCCGCATTAGGATCCGCTCACGTGACTCAGAGAACTCCTCGGCAAACAGGGTCGAAAATGGTATGCCAAGGAAGTTGATGTCATCCCGCAACAGCTTGGTGGGAATAAACCAGCTCGAGTCATAGATGAGGTACCCGCCAGGCCGCACCGAGGCAATATCGGTCTCATAAGTCTGAGTGTTCATGGCAACGACAAGATCGAAAGCTGTTGCGCGGGAGGTAAATCCGGAGCCATTGACCCTGATTTCATACCAGGTTGGCAGTCCCTGGATATTTGACGGGAAAAGGTTCTTCCCCGACACCGGAACACCCATGCGGAAGATGGCCTTGAGCAGCAGGTTATTGGCACTTGCTGAGCCGGTCCCGTTCACCGTCGCAAAGCGTATGGCGAAATCGTTTACCTTATTGGAAAGTTTGTGAGAGCCATTTTTGGACTTCGTCGGATCGGGATTGTCCAACCCTTTTTGATCGATTTGTTGATTCATTAGTGGCCTTTGTGGGTAGAAGTTCCGGCATAGCTCAGCTGGAGGACAAACTTTTCCATGTTCCAGGCTGCCGTCGGACAGCGTTCGGCGCAAAGGCCACAGTGAACACAGATGTTTTCGTCCTTAACCATGATTCTTCCAGTTTGAGCCAGCGTTGAAGAAACGTACAGGAGTTTGTCGAGGGCTTCAGCAGGGGCTGTGAGGTGCATTCGCAGGTCCAGTTCGTCCTCACGGTTTTCCGTGATTGTCAAGCACTGAACAGGACAGACATCGATGCATGCGTCGCACTCAATGCACAGCTGGGCACGAAATACCGGCTCGACATCGCAGTTCAGGCAGCGCTCGACTTCCCGGGCCGTCTGCTCGGGGCTGAATCCAAGCTCGACTTCGAGACTGAGATCTTCGAATCGCTTCGTCAGATCCACGTGGGTCATCTGCTGGCGTGGTGATGGGTTGAAGTCGTTGTGGTAACTCCATTCTGTCAAGCCCATCTTCTGATTTATCAGATTCATTCCGACCGGTGGGCGGTCGCTAACCGGTATGCCTTGGCATTGGTTATCTATGGAGATAGCTGCCTCGTGGCCGTGGGCCACTGCCCAAATGATGTTCTTGGGTCCAAATGCTGCGTCACCACCGAAATAGATTTGGGGGTGAGTTGACTGCATCGTCACTTCATCCACAACTGGCATGTCCCATTTGCCGAACTCAATTCCGATATCCCGTTCAATCCACGTAAAGGCATTTTCCTGGCCAATGGCAAGGATGACGTCATCGCAGGGGATTATTACGGTATCGAGCACCTGGGAACGCGTGGCGCTTTCATCCCATTTGACAATGTCGAACTCCATACCAACGAGCTGCCCGTCGTCGATAACGAAGCGCTTTGGGGCATGGTTGACGATAATCTCGATGCCTTCCTCTTCGGCGTCTTCCAGCTCCCAGGGCGAAGCCTTGAAGTATTCGCGGGGGCGGCGGGCCATAATCTTAACATCTTTGCCGCCGAGGCGCCTAGCAGTCCGGCAACAGTCCATAGCTGTGTTTCCAACACCTATGACAAGGACGCGCTTCCCGATTTCGGTCACGTGGCCAAAGGCGACTGACTGGAGCCAGTCGATTCCTATGTGGATGCGGCTTTCGCCCCCATCCCTTCGGCCCTCGAGTTCCAGGTCTTTTCCTCTGGGAGCTCCGCTCCCGACGAATATCGAATCGAAGCCATTGTCGAGGAGCTGTTTCATGCTGGCGATCTCAGTGCCATAGTGCATCTGGGCGCCCATGGAGACTATTGCTTCAATTTCCGAATCGAGAACTTCTTCAGGGAGGCGGAAAGACGGGATGTTGGTGCGCATCAAGCCACCCGGTTTGAGTGCGGTTTCAAATATGTGCACTTCATAGCCCAGAGGCAGCAGATCATTCGCAACTGTCAACGATGCGGGACCGGCACCTACGCATGCCACCTTTTTGCCGTTGGCTGTTTCGGCGCCTTTGGGCAGTCGCTGGGTAATGTCACCTTTCAAGTCCGCAGCTACGCGCTTGAGCCTGCAGATTGCCACCGGTGTGCCATCGACACGCTCTCGACGGCAGGCCGGCTCGCACGGACGATCGCATGTACGGCCAAGAATCCCTGGAAATACGTTTGAAGTCCGATTGACCATATAAGCATCGTCATATCGACCTTGTGCGATGAGTCGAATGTATTCAGGTACGTTGGTGTGAGCGGGACAAGCCCACTGGCAGTCAACCACTCTGTGGAAAAAATTCGGATTATTGATATCGGTTGGTTTCACGCCCAACTGCCTCCAAAGATAGATCGGCTAGCAGGCACTAAACATTGGACTTCCAATGCGTCGCGAGTGGTTCCGAACTATCTGTTCTCTCTAAATGAGCCATTTGCTGACTAGGTGGTTTAAGATAACCGTTCTACCTAAAACCTACCTTTTTAATTTTACATTCTGCGGGTTTATAGTAAAAATCTGTCCTATAAAGTCCTTGTCTTTGCTCCAGTTGTTCAGTGGTGAGTAAATCGTTAGGTTAATAATTCCAGCATGTTGAGGGTATGTCAAAAGCCGTACGGGCGCGGCGAATTCCGTCTTGGATATCCAAGGTCTTAGGAGACCGCGGTTCATGATTCTGGCAGCAGATTTCTTCAACCCGGGGTTTTGGTTCCGTGAGCAGGCCAATAATACTTGGCCGTGGATGGGGAGCGATGCACAGCGACTTTGGTATGCATCAACTGCTCAAAGACGGCTCACATATGATCATGGCCAACTTGGAGTGCCCCCGCCCTAACTGCCAGGGGAGTCTTTCTGCGGCAGTGCTAAAGAAAACCCGATGTTATGATTCTGTAGTTAGCACTACGGTTGCGACTGGTGGTGAGGTTAGTGGAGCCAAACTCGGAGAGCACCAGGCCATTTCTGGATGGAAGGCGCTCTGAAGCGAATTCACTCGAGGAGGGGTTCGGATTTCGCATCGGGCGCCTTCACAGGATCCTGCGCGATGCTTGGGGAGACAAGATTGCGAATCTCGGTTTAAGCCCGCCGCAGGCAGCGATGCTGCGGGCCGTCTGTGAGCGGACGGATTCGGGGGTGCGGGAACTTGCCCGTTGGACCCGTACCGATGCGACGAATGCTAAGCGGCTGGCAGATTACCTTGAGCATCTTGAGCTCATTTATTCTTCTGCAGACCCGTCCCACCGCCAGCGCCGGCTCCTTTGCCCCACCGAACATGGAGTTAAGCTTGCCAACGAAGTTTCCGAGCGGTCTGCGGAATGGAACCGTGAGTTGACCGAGATGATCGGAGCCGATGAGTTTCGTCAGTTGGAGTCTTTGCTGGAACTAGTCGAGCAAGTTTTGGAGTTTAAATACTTCTCGGAACTGTAAATTGGCCTAGAGGCCACGATAAGGAGCGTAGACATGGCAGACAACCATCACCATGAGCATCACGGGCACGATCAAGGCCATTGGAACGACCGCTATGCCAGTACAGCCAGGCTTTTCAATGCTGAGCCTGACGAATCACTTGTCGAGTTGGCGGGAGATCTCCCACCTGGAAGGGCTGTTGACCTTGGGGCAGGCGAAGGACGCAACAGCCTGTGGCTCGCCAAAAGGAAATGGCAGGTGACCGCGGTTGATCTGTCTGACATCGCTCTCGGACGATTGGCCTCGGCGGCGGCGGAAGAGAATCTTTCAATCAAGACAGTTGTTGGCGACATGCTGGAGTACCTCGATAAAGGCGAGAAATTTGATCTGGTGGTTCTGGCGTACATCCAGTGGATGCCGGAAGAGCGCGCAAAGCTGCTGGCTGCTGCTGCTGGTGCAGTCGCTCCGGGTGGATATCTGCTTTTAGTGGGCCACCACTTGGAGTCACTTGGAAAGGGTGGCCCGCCTCAGCCTGAGCGCCTTTACACGGAAGACTCATTGAAGGATGCATTTCCGGGTCTCGACTTGATACACATGGAGCGCAGGGAGCGCGCGGCCGGTGACATTGGTCTTCCGCTGGTGGATGCTGTTGTTTGGGCAGTACGGCCCAAGAACCAGCAGAAGCCTTGATGTGAAGCACTATCAGATCAGCTGAAGCTGCTGTCATTCTAAGACTTCGGACTTGGATCCAGAAGTGCTTCCAAGGGGGCTTCTAATGTGGCAATATTAATAGTGCCATGTAAGCGGTTGAAATCGAGCTTTGCGTTACGTGCTTGGCCTTCAGCACGCTTTCGCAGGAAGGTTCCGTGGCTTTGCAAGCGTGAATACTTTAGGGGATTTGCCATGACTGGGAAATTAAGCAAATGACATCACCGAACCTGCCACTGGTTGAAAGGGTTGCTGTCGTCACCGGAGCAGGACGCGGTCTGGGCCGTGCAATGTCGATTGCGCTGGCAAACGCAGGAGCCTCCGTTATTGCTGTGGATCGCGACAAAGAGACGGTGGATGACCTTGCCAGCAGGGCCGGTGGTCAGGTCATTCCTGCAGGTGCAGATGTGTCAATTCAGGAGGATATGGAAGGAATTGTCAATCTGAGTCTTGCCCGGTTTGGCCGCGTCGATGTTGTGGTCTCCAACGCCGCGATGGGTTTGATCTCGATCAGGAAGACCTACCATAGTGACCCGATCAGGTTTTGGGAGGTTGAGCCGGAAACTCTGCGGCGGTTTCTAGATGTGAATACGGTTGCGTTTTTCCGTTTAGGCAGGTTAGTGGCTCCATTGATGATTGAGCAGGGATGGGGAAGAATCGTTAGTGTCACGACGAGCCTTTCGACGATGATTCGCAGCGGTATGTTTCCTTATGGTGCGTCAAAGGCTGGCAACGAGGCAATAGCCTCGGCAATGGCGGGAGATCTGCGGGGAACTGGAGTTACCGTCAACGTTCTTGTCCCAGGTGGGGCGGCCGATACCGGTTTTGTGCCTGATGACAAAGGCGTTGACAGATCCAAGCTGGTGCCGCCTGATGTAATGGGTCCGCCCATGGTTTGGCTGGCTTCAACAGAGTCTGACGGTGTGACCGCAAGACGGTTTATAGCAAAAGAATGGGATGTCTCATTGCCTGGCAGTGAGGCCGCTCGGCTGTGCAGCGCTCCAATAGCCTGGGGCAAGGACGATCAAGAGTAGCTAGCAAGGGGATTCAACGAGGTGATGAATTAATGGAACTGCAGGATTATCTTCGAGACGAAATACTAGAGGAAGCTGAGTTGGGCTATATCACTTTGGAAGAAAGAGATAGGCGCCTTTCGGTTTTTGACGACGCGTTAGGCAATGCTCAGGGTCTTCATTCCGCCAGCGCGGTGTTGAGCGCCCAAAATCCAATAAGTGAAGTTCAAGTGGAAGAATTGGAAGGCGATATCATCGCCTGGAGAGATCGCGCTGCGGGCAGTGAGTCGGACGTTCTTGTCTATGCGGCAAAGCCCAAGGAAGGCAAATCTCATCCGGGCGTGATTGTTATACATGAGAACAAGGGCCTGGTGCCTTATGTGGAAGACGTTGCACGACGTTTTGCACGTGAAGGCTATGTTGCGGTGGCTCCCGATCTGCTTTCGCGGCGGGGTGGGACCGGTTCATTCTCGGACCCTTCAGAGGCGACGACAGCTCTTGGAACCATTGGACGGGATGAGCTTGTCGAGGACCTGATATCGGCGGTGACGTTTCTTGCTTCAGACGAATCTGTATCGCCGCAACGCATAGGTGTGGTCGGTTTTTGTTTCGGTGGAGGAATGGCGTGGAGGCTGATCACCAAAGATGCCAGGATCAAAGCAGCCGTGCCCTTTTATGGTCCAAATCCTCCTCTTGAGGATGTGCCAGACATCAATGCCAGTGTTCTTGGAATCTACGGTGGCTTGGATGACAGAATTAATGCAGGAATTGATGATATTGAAGCCGCCATGTCGGAAAATAACAAAGTATTTGAAAAGATCATTTATCCCGGCGCTCAACACGCATTTCACAATGACACCAATCCGGACCGCTATCATCCGGAGGCCTCTATTGATGCGTGGCAGCGTGCTCTTGAATGGCTAAGCCGCTGGTTGCCGGAATCCTGAAATAATTCAGCGTCCTAGCCGGTTTTGGGCTCAGATAGCGTTGCGGCCCTCAAGCAGCAAGTATTGCTGAATGCAGACAACACTGAACGATAAATGGCAAACTCCCCCGATCTGAGGTAGCAATGTCTGACGAGCAATTCAGGTCCTATATCAAGGGACGCGGAAGAGAACGCCCTCCAGTCGGTTCCGATCCTGCCTTAGTGGAGGCTGTAGCTGAAATTGAGGTTGAAGATACCTTTCTGCGGGCAGTGGATGAGGGACGCAGACGGATTTCACGGAGGCTGATTCCTCTTATCGCAACGGGGCTGGTCGGCGGCATTGATGTTGGCACAGGAGTTCTTGCGCTGCTGTTGGTGGAAAATGCCACACACTCGATGCTCCTTGGCGGCATAGCATTTTCCGTAGGTTTCATCGCCTTAGCCTTGGCACGGAGCGAGTTGTTCACGGAAGACTTTTTGATCCCGGTATCGACAGTGATTGCCAGGCAGGCGAAAGTCCGAGGGCTGGTGCGGTTATGGGTTGGCACTTTAGCGGGCAATTTGGCTGGAGGTTGGCTTTTTACCTGGTTGATCATCGTGGGTTTTCCAGAGCTGTCTGGACAGGCGGTTGAGTCTGGCTCTTATTATGTGCACCTAGGTATTACTATGAAGGCCTTTGCGCTTGCCGTCATTGGCGGAGCCGTGATCACACTTATGACCTGGATGCAGCATGGGAGTGAGTCGGCTGCCTCCAAGATCATCCCGGCGATCACGGCAGCCTTTCTGCTTGCAGCTGGACAGCTCAATCACACGATTGTGAATTCGCTACTGATGTTTACCGCTCTGCACACGTCAAATGCCACTTTCGGTTACCTGCAATGGGCCGAGACTGCTGGATGGGCGGCACTTGGCAATGTTGTCGGCGGGGTCGGCCTTGTCACCTTGCTTCGAATTGTCCAGGTGCCGCACGCGGTCAAGGCAGAACGGGAGAATCCTGCTCCGGGAGTTGTGCGGGGCGATGACAGAGAATCTGAGTTGCCAGAAGACTTGGATTAGCCTGCTGGGACTTTGGGTCGCGTGACTGGCGGACGGTATGCGCAAAGCCAGTTTTAGCTGCGGCCATTCGTCTGGTCCGTATTGGTCTGCAGGCATTTCCAGTTGCCTCATGGGCAGGGAAGCTTGGGACAACGATGCGGACTGGCCAGCCTGAGCCGACAGTTGCAAGATTAGTTAATTGGTAATTGGGCGTGGATCCGTGGAAATAACCCAGGCATCCTTGCCGTTGTTCATTCTGGCATCGGCTTCGCAGTGATCTTCTCCGGGGCGCTGCTCCGGGTCAGGCGGACAGAACCTCGCAGCTGAGTCATTTCGATGGTTAGCTGCCTCTGCCAAGTGGCAGATGGCGGCGATGAGGCCGAGTCTGATGACGCGGGTCAATGCATGCCCGATTCAACTCATGAAAACCTGATTCGAGCATCGTCGTAATGCTCTATCCATCGGATCCTTGCCGACCGGCAAAAGCTCCATCTAGCCCAGAGATCCCTTGTTTCAGGTAGCTTCATCGTCTCCGAAGGGTTCTGCGATTTCAAGCGCTTCGTCATCGACCGCTTGCGCTTTCGTAATGACCAGTTCTGTATGCCCGAAGAATTTTCGATAGAGAAGCGCACTCAGTACCTGGAAGCCGGCGCCAAGGAAGAACGGAACATCGAGGTATCCAAGTTCGAACAGGCCCCCGGCAATAGGTGGGCTTGCAGATGCTGATAGCCTCCGGACCACCCCGGTCAAGCCTGAAGCCGAACCCCTTTCCTCGGAGGGAAAGAGGCCCATCGTAAATGACTGGCGGACGGGCGCTGCCATCATTGTGGAAGCTGTGCGCAAAATCTGAAATATTATCGCGATCAGGAAGGTAGGGGATAGCGCCGTTGCAACCATGAACAGGGCCGCCAGGACCCGTGTGTATACGATTGTGCGGACAGATCCGATTCGACCTGCCATCATTGATGCAAGCCAGACGCTGGCTGCAGAGAGCAGATAGCTCGCGGTGAATACAGGGCCGATGTATCCCTGACCGACGCCAAAGCGGAGATGCAGCCAGATCACGAAAAGCGAGTTGACAAAGCTTATTCCGAATGCATTTGACGCACCCATGATTGAGAGTTGAATAACAGTCTTGGTTGATTTGCCGCTAAGAATTCTTTTGTTCGTCTTATTGCGGGCTTTTCTGGGCGGTTCATGAACGGTGATTAGCATGAAAAGGGAAACTGCAGCAAGGGCGACAGTGAGAACGAACAGGCCCTCATTGGAACTGAGCAGGGCCAGATGATATTTTTTGAGAAGCACCGGCAGACCTGCTAGAGCGGCACCGGCGGCTGCCATCAATGACGAAGCCACGCCATTCCATGAGAATACTTTTCTTCGCTCGGATTCTGGAGCCAGATCAGCCAATAGAGCGGACTCAGCCGGTGCGAATGGCCCGGCTTGGCCGCCTCCCATCCCTCCACCGCCCCGTCCAATACCCGAAATAACACTGACGATGATCATTAGCGGCAGATTGGTTGTGAATGTGAAGACGATACCCCAGAGAAGCATCAGAATTGTGAATGAAATAAGGAAGGGCTTGCGTCCCCAGCGGTCAGCGAATACGCCGACAGGCACCGACATAAATGCCCCGATGAGGAACGAGAGTGTGAAAAACACCCCAAGCTCTCCGGCAGATACCCCTCTGCTCAACAGGTAAAGAGGGGTGACGATATTTAGAAAGGCCTGGGTGAAGCTGCGAATTGCCCGAACGGATACTACGCGCCAGGCTGCCCTAAGGTTAGGCTCTGGTTGCGGGTTGGCAGTATCAGGCTCCGTCGTCTTCAATAGTTCGTCTCTCAATTATCACAGTCTCAATGGCCTAGAAGGGTCACTTGGCGTCATGCCATCCACGGCCTGGCAGATATTTTCAATCCAAAGGGCAAGTCTTCAGGTTGAGTCAGTTCCGGCTGGTCTCGATTGAAGAAGGTTGGAACCAAACCTTGAACCCGCTGATGCCATCACATCCGACTTGCCCGGGTCAGAGAATAGTGGCGGATATAACTTACCACGTCATATGCATGGCCGCTAAAAATATTGAGCTAGCCGGGTCGGATGGGATTTGCGGTCGATGTATAGAAAAAGTCAGGAATTCAATTCGTGGCTGAGCCTTTCCGCAGCTGCAAATCAGGAGAATTCAGTTCGGCTTTGCGAAAGGTGAGACAATGAATCTGGGACCCGTTGTCCCGACAGAATTGGAGCCTGGGTTCGAAGACGCAATAAGGAGGAGCTTACATTCACCTTTGAGTGGATCCGAAAGAGAAGCGTCGCTGGCTAAAGGTGAACTCGTCAGGAAAACGAGCAAATATTCCCCAGGCAAAAAAATAGTTGTAGATTACAAATGTATGTATCTACGGGGTATCAGTTCTGCGTGGAGGTTAGTTAATGGAAAAATATTTGGCAGGAAAAGCCAGCATAGGCATTTGCACATTGTTGTCACTTACGCTGGGGCTTTCAGCCTGCGGAAGTAGTTCGACTTCCAATACGGCCAACGACAGCGCAGCGGTGAAACAGGCATGGACCGGTTTCTTTTCCGGCAGCACGTCTGCTGCGGACAAGATAAGCCTGCTCCAGAATGGCCAGGAATTCTCGCAGGTGATTAATGAGGCTTCTGGTTTGGCAATCTCGAAGACTTCCTCGGCGACGGTGAGCAACGTAGTTATCAACTCCCCGACGACCGCAACTGTCAGCTACTCCATCGATCTTGGCGGAAAGCCGGCGTTGCAGAACCAGACTGGCACGGCTGTCAAGGTTGGCGGCAAATGGCTTGTTGGAGACTCAAGTTTTTGTGCACTTCTTGCACTCGAGGGTCAGAGTGTTCCTGCTTGCTCCAGTTCTACCTCGACTTCGGCCGGTTGAATCTCTTAAGGTCACTATGAAACTTTCGGGGTTGACATCATCGGGTCCGTGCTGTGAAGGCTAGCCGAACGTCCAATCGCTCTTTGGCTGTGCTGACGTTAGTACTTTTTCTAACATTCCTGGATACTACTATTGTGGCGGTTGCCCTCGCCAGTGTGCAGTCACTGCTGCATGCCGGGGTTGCTCAGTTGCAGTGGGTTGTTGGAGGGTATGCCCTTGTATTTGCCGCTCTGATGCTCATCTTTGGCAAGCTTGGCGACCGGTTTGGCCGGCGCAGAATTCTGGTCGGCGGAATGGCTGTCTTTGTCGCGGGTTCTCTGATTTCGGCATTGGCGATCAACCCGACAATGCTCATAATTGGCCGAGGGGTGATGGGGCTGGGAGCGGCAGCATCGGAGCCTGGAACATTGTCGATGTTGCGCCAGCTCTTTCCTGACGAATCACAGCGCGCGAAAGCTCTCGGGGTCTGGGCTGCAATAGCGGGTTTGGCGATCGCGGTTGGGCCGGTATTCGGTGGTGTTCTCGTTGGGATTGGCGAATTCAGGGCCATATTCTGGTTCAATGTCGCTGCCGGGGCGGCGGTGACGGTTCTGGCAGCGAAGATGCTTCCGGAGAGCCTCGATGTCAATCCAAGTGGGCTCGACATGAAAGGTGCCATAACGGGCGCGGTTTCACTGGCCCTGATAGTTGTGGCAATAATCCAGGGGGAAAGCCAGGGTTATGCCTCTGCGTTCGTTATCTCGCTATTCGTCGTAGGAATAGCGAGTGGGGCGGCCTTTGTGTTGGTAGAACTAAATGCGTCTGATCCGCTCATAAACCTGCGGTATCTGCGGACTCCAAGGTTCGCAGTATCATTGACGACAGCATTCACGGTTTATTTCACCGTCATTGCCGTCTTTTTCTTCACTGCCCTATACCTGCAGCTGGTAGAGGGTTATTCGGGTTACCGGATAGCTCTGATTTTTCTTCCCATGACTCTCGGCATGGTGTTTGCCTCTTTGTTTGCCGGGGGCTGGGTTGCCAGAACCGGACCAAGAGTGCCCATGACTCTTGGTGCAATGGCCGGGGGTGCAGGAGTGCTATTGGCGGATATCGCGTTAGGCGGAAATATCCACGTTCTGATGCTTACGTTGTCATTGACACTCGCCGGCCTGGGATTTGGTATCACGGTTGTTCCTGTGACTTCCGTGGCCTTGTCGGTCATACCCTCAAGGCATTCTGGAATGGCTGCGGCTACAACCAACACTGCCCGTGCTCTAGGCGTAATTGTAAGCGTCTCCGTTCTTGGCTCCCTTCTCAACGGCGAGCTTACCAACAGCCTCGCGAGGCGTCTTGAACTACTCGGCGTGCCAGCCAACTTTCGCGATATCGTAATTTCGGCAGTGGAGACAGGGAGCATGCCAACCGGTGGTTCAAGTGGAATCAGCCAGATTGAGAAGGCCTATGGACCTTTGGTGCTGAAGGTGATCAACGCGGCTTACGAGGCTTTTCATAACGGGTTGACGATCGCATTGATGGTCGCCGGATTGCTAATGCTGGTTTCGGCGCTTGTAACCGCGATTGGTTTTCGCCGGGAAAACGGGATCAGCATGATAAATCAGGATTAATGGTCACTTCGAAGCGTGCTGCGCTCCTGTTCACGATGCGTGTCTATGCGCTGGCCCTCGAAGTAGACCTCGCCTGAATCGGGAACGAGGATGCCGGCGAGGCATTGGAGCACCGTCGGCTTTCCCGAGCCGTTTGGTCCCATCACGGCAACAATCTCTTCCTGCCTAACCGAAAGGCTTGCAGCTAGAAGTGCAGGCATCTCGACGAAAGAGAGTACGACGTCCTTTGCCTCGATCTGCACCTGCGTGCGGCTCGCCGCAACCGGTTGCAAGGCGACGCAGTTCACGGGGCCACATTCTTGGCCAGTGCCGACAGGCGCGCCAAACATTATCGGTCGGAAGTGCGCCTGTGCATCCGGGTGGTTTGTTGTTCGAGGGGGCTTTGTGGCACCCATTATGTACGGCAGTTGGAGGTCACATAATGGGAGAAATTCGAGTCAACCATCATTCAGACATTTGGCGACCGTTTCAAGCGCTTCGGGATTTGCGATGGCTCCCAGGGATACAACTTTCGCCAGTGGCTCGCCGAGAAGGATTTTCCGCACCGGGATTTCGACTTTTTTGCCGTTAAGGGTGCGTGGGATCTGTGGCACCGGGATCCAACGATCTGGAACGTGCCGCGGTGAGAGCTTGGTCCGAATTTCATTTTTGAGCCGGCCTATTAGCTCATCGTCCAGCTGTGAGCCTTCACCAAGGACGACGAACACAATCAGTTGGCCCTCTTTGCCCAGCGCAGACGTGTCGACGATCAGCGAATCCGTAATCTCGTCGAAACCTTCAATCAGCCTGTAAAACTCCGCCGTGCCCATCCGCACGCCGCCACGGTTCAATGTCGAATCTGAACGGCCGTATATTACCGACGATCCGTCCGCGTCTATTCGTATCCAGTCCCCGTGGCTCCAAACACCGGGAAATGTTTCGAAGTATGACGAGCGCAGGCGGGATCCGTTGCGATCATTCCAAAGGAAGATCGGCATAGAAGGCATCGGCTTTACAATGACCAGCTCGCCAAACTTTCCGTACTGGGCAGTTGCCTCTGGCGAAAACGATTCAACCGCTGCGCCGAGAGCCCTTTCTGATAGCTTGCCTGCGTAGGTGACGCTGATCGGCGAAGAAGTGAGAAACGCCGTGCACACATCAGTGCCTCCGCTGAGCGAGATTATCTGGACTTTGGGGCCAAGACTCTCATGGAGCCATTCGAAGCCTTCAAGGGACAGCGGAGCGCCAGTTGAACCGAGTGCTGTCAGTTTTGGGAAGCCGTCGTCTTGTAACTCGATGCCTGCTTTCATGCAGCTCGCAATGTAAGGGGCCGATGTTCCAAAAGTTGTGACTTCCAGCTCTTGGACCAGCTTCCACAAGACCGAGAGATCAGGGTAGGCGGGGCTTCCGTCAAACAGAACTACGTCCGAGCCCACCAACAGGGCGCTGATGAGAAAATTCCACATCATCCAGCCGGTGGTGGTAAACCAAAAAAAGCGCGACCCGTTATGCAGATCGTGTTGAAGGGCGAGCTCCTTGATCATTTCCAAGGTAATTCCGCCATGACCATGGACAATTGGTTTGGGCAAGCCGGTCGTACCGGAGGAGTACAGAATCCAGAGAGGATCGGAAAACTCCATGCGTTCAAAGACAAGCGGCTGGCCGTCGCGACCAAAATCGCGCCAGTTTCGCTTGAGAGGCGAGGTGACGTCGATGCTGTCCGTGGTTCCCATGTAGTCGATGAGCACCACTGTCTCCAATGACGGAATTCTCGCAGCGATTTCTTCGATGACCTCTTTTCGCGATTGCACTTCGCCCGCGTAAATGTAGCCGTCAATAGCAAACAGCACCTTTGGTTCGATCTGGGCAAATCTGTCGATAACTGCACTAGGTCCGAACTCCGGCGCACAGCATGACCAGATGGCTCCGAGAGATACCGCTGCCAGGAAGGCCACTAGCGCCTCTTCGATATTTGGAAGATATCCCACAACCCTGTCACCCCGGGAAACGCCGATGCTTCTAAGGCCCTGGGCGATTTTAGAAACCTCTGCCCAAAGCTGTGAGGCGGAGATTACTCTGGCTTCCGGCCGCGTTTCAGAAACGGCCACAACGTTGGCCCCGCCCTGAAAGCTTCGGTATGCGTTCTCGGCAAAGTTGATCATGGAATTTTCAAAGAATCGAAATCCCGGCATTTCATGGTTTGTAAGGACGAGCGGGTAGAGCTCTCTGGCAATGGGCGGCTGGGCATTAGAGAGGGCCGAAGGGCGATTTCCAACAATGTCGAAATAGCGCCAACAAAGATCCCAGAAGGTTTCGGTCTCGGCCACTGAGAACTTCCATAGCTCCGAATAATTGTTGAAGTAGAGTCCGCTGTCCTGTTTCAAATAGTCGATGAACCGGTCGATTTCTGTATTCCTGGGAGGTCGCGGTTCAGGCGTCCATATAGGTGATCCTTCACTTAATGTCACCGCCGCTCCTTTCCTGATGTTCGATGCCCGGCAGGTTCACCAAATTTCCACATGCTGCCAGGATCGCAAAGTGTTTTGGGTCACTGCGAAACAATGTACCAAAATAATCATGACCATTAGGGCTCGAACGTCGGGCCGGTCTCGAGCGTAACGACACGAAAATTGTGATCCGGCGATTCGGGCCGGGGAATAACGTCATTCAGAATTTCGCCAAGGTCCTTAACGGTGGTGATACGGTGGGTGGTGCAGCCGAATCCATCGGCCAGCCTGCAAATGTCGATGGAGTCTTATGCTGATCTAGCCTGAGTCGAATATCCTGACTCCTCAGCCAGCCGGACCCGGTTCCAGGCAGTCCCGTTTTGAACCTACCGAGGCCGCAATCCCCTTCCGTGAGGGAGGGGTCAAGGCCGCTTACCTTTGCGTGGACGACCCGGACGGTTGGGGGACTGCTGGTTCTCGATGTAGGTCTTGATCACC
>SCQM01000029.1 GCA_004298555.1 Actinomycetota bacterium
TTTGGCGGATACAGTGCGCCAGAATCAACACCACCTGACATGATACGTCCCGAAGCCGGCTGAGCCAGGTTGTAGGCTCGGGCAAGCCGGGTGATCCCGTCAAGAATTATTACGACATCCTTGCCTAGCTCCACCAAACGCTTCGCGCGCTCCAGAGCAAGCTCTGAAACCGCCGTGTGCTCTTCCGCCGGACGGTCGAAGGTGGAGGCTACAACTTCTCCCTTGACGGATCTTCTCATGTCTGTAACTTCCTCAGGCCGCTCGTCAACCAGGAGAACCATCAGAAAAACGTCGGGATTATTCGCCTCGATGCAGTGGGCTATGTGCTTCATGATCGTGGTTTTCCCAGCTTTGGGAGGAGAAACAATCAGCCCGCGTTGACCTTTGCCAATAGGGGAAACGAGATCCACGATTCGCGCAGTGACATTCGCCGGATCCTTCGGAGTCTCCAAGACAAGTTTTACATCTGGAAACAGAGGAGTCAGTTCCTCGAACTTTGGACGCACCTTTGCCAGTTCAGGATCACCGCCATTTATCTGATCCACCCGAACCATTGCTGGATACTTTTCATTGGCATTTGCCGCTCTCGCCCCTCCAATAACGTGATCGCCTTTGCGCAATCCGAATTTACGGACTACTGAAATTGCGACATACACATCCTTTGGACTCGGTAGATAGCTGCCCGATCTAAGGAAACCGAATCCCTCTTCTCGTAGATCCAGTATCCCGTCAACATCGGTAAGTTCCACAGGAGCTGCTGGTTCCGACGCCGTTTCGCGATCCCGGTCGCCTCCACGGTCGCGTCCCCTGCGCCGGCGGTTCCTTCTGGAAGCACCTTCAGAGAATTCTGCGGCATGCCGGGCCTCTCCGGCATCTTCCGGAGCAGGCTTTTCAGGAACATCTACTGTTTTGACTGCAAACTCCTGATCGATGAGCTCATCGGTCGACGCAGTAGCGCTTTGCCCGTTCGAGCCATTTCGAACTGCAGAACCTAGGGCCCGCCGCCGAGGCATGGTCGAATTAGTGACGACTATCGGAGGCGGCACTGCGGCTTCCGTACCTGAAGTGGTCAACGTGTCTTTTTGAGTGTCAGCTCTTGCCGGGGCAACTGCTTCACTGGCAGAGCCTTCATCTGCGCTCTTCGCCTGGACAGTCTTAGGACTTCTGGGACTCCGTGTTTTTGCGCTGCTAGCAGGTGGTGATGACTCTACGTTCGAGCCGATCACTCCGGTAGCCGTTAGAATCAGATCCACCAAATCTGATTTCTTGGTCCTGGACGTAGTCTTGATCTGCATCGCTCCAGCGATTTGCGCAAGCTCGGTGCGATCTTTTTTCTCAAGAACCGAGCGCTCTAGTTGAGACTCAGTACTCATTTACACCTCTTCTGTTAAATATGTCGGTAAAAACTTTCTAACCCGGCTTCTCTGGAATCCGCCACAGCCGAATCGCTTCAGAAACTCATTGGATTACGTGGTTATTTGTCAGGTATTTTTGCCTTTATGAGCCATTTCCCGGGTGGGAATGATTGACCTAGATAGCGAGCAACTTATCCACTCGCACGTTACCTAGTTTCTACCACAACCAGGCTCCCTACTCAAATCCAGTCAATGAATCGGACCCACGCTGAATCAGATTGTGCCGAAAATAGCTTGAGATTCCGCAAGAGTGGCGCCTATTGGAAAGATCCAATCATCAACCGACCCAATATAGCACAGGTGCCTTGTAAATCAGCCTAGCACCTAATTTATAATCCTCTACAGCAAACTAAACTCCCAGTTCCTCGGAAATCGCATCGTAGGTCGCTTCTATCGCCTCGGGGACTGAGATCTGTGAAATGGCCACATCCGGATCCTTGAGGCCGTGCCCGGTCAACACACAAACCACGATCGAGCCAGATTTCACCTCGGTCTTTAACAACCCTGCGACTGACGCTGCTGACGCCGGTTCGCAGAACACAGACTCCCTGGCGGCAAGAAACCGGTAGGCTTCCAAGATCTCGCTATCTTCGACCGAGGAAATTATCCCGCCTGATTCATCCCTGGCTTTGACCGCATTGTCCCATGAAGCCGGATTGCCGATTCGGATAGCGGTGGCAATGGTGTCGGGGTGATCGACAATGTGGCCCAGTACGATCGGAGCCGCTCCATCAGCCTGGAAACCCATCATTTTGGGTAGCGAAGAGGAGATCCCCGCCTTGAAATACTCCTTATATCCCTTCCAGTAGGCGGTGATGTTGCCGGCATTGCCAACCGGAATGAAGTGATAATCGGGTACCGCTCCTAGCGTGTCGATGATCTCAAATGCCCCCGTTTTTTGACCCTCGATCCGAAACGGATTGATCGAATTTACGACAGTCACTTTGCCCGATCTCTCACCAAGCTCACGAACTATATCGAGGGCCTGATCGAAATTTCCCTTTATCTGCATGACCTTGGCGCCATAAATCAGGGCCTGGGCCAGCTTGCCGAGAGCGATATAGCCCTGAGGTATGAGTACTGCGCAGGTCATCCCTGCCTTTGCAGCATAGGCGGCAGCAGAGGCAGATGTGTTCCCCGTCGAGGCACAGACCACAGTTTGGCTCCCCTCCTCTGCTGCTTTCGAAATCGCCAGAGTCATTCCTCTGTCCTTGAAAGATCCAGTTGGATTGCCGCCTTCATATTTGAGATACACCTCGGCGGACTTGAGACGGGATAGCTCAGGGGCATAGATAAGCGGAGTCCTGCCCTCACCAAGCGTGACTACTGGCGTTCTGTCGCTAACAGGCATGAAGCTGCGGTACTCCTCGACAACTCCGCGCCAAACCATGCGCTCGCGGTCAGGCCTCTTGGCATCTTGTGGCATCTATTTAGGACCTCAATCTAATTCGCCCAAGTCAAATGAGCTCAGTTGTCAATTTTTCCCAGCACCCGTATGAATCCGACGAGTCTTTTAGCAGCTGCAAGCTTCCTTACCTCGCCCAGTGTTTTTTGTACAGCATGCTCCTTCGCAAGGTGGGTTATAAATATTAGCCTGGCCTCCTGGCCAAGACCAACTTGCTCCATCGACATAATCGAAACGTTATTCTCTCCAAACACGGTGGCAACTTGACCAAGCACTCCAGGACGGTCACTCACATCGATTGCGATGTAAAACTGGTACTCAAGTTCATCAATGGCCAAAATCTGTGCTTCAGGCCGCGCCATATGCCGCTCGGTCGAGCCAAAACGGAGATTGTGAGCCGCATCGATGATATCACCCAAAACCGCCGAAGCCGTGGGCAAGCCCCCGGCACCTCTTCCGTAGAACATCAGCTCTCCAACTGCATCACCTTCGACAAACACCGCATTGAATGCGTCTCGCACCGAAGCGAGCGGGTGCGTAAGTGAAACCATGGCAGGATGCACTCTGACGGATATCTTCCCGTCAGAATTGCCTTCAGTTTCGATCCACTCACAAATTGCCAGCAGTTTGAGGGTATATCCATGTCTCTTGGCAAAGGCAAAATCATCGAGGGTTACTGCGGTTATCCCCTCCCTCGACACATCCTGGAGCAACACATTGCGGCCAAATGCTATAGAAGCAAGAATCGCAGCCTTGGCGCTGGCATCGAATCCCTCGACGTCAGCTACAGGATCGGCCTCCGCGTAACCGAGCTCCTGGGCACTCTTGAGAGCGTCAGAGTATGAGATGCCATCTTCTGCCATCCGGGTAAGTATGTAGTTGGTGGTGCCATTGACAATACCTGTAACGCGTCGTACCCGCTCCGCCGCCAGAGAAACCTTTAATGACCTTATAAGGGGAATTCCGCCCGCAACGGCTGCTTCAAAAAATACGTCACGACCTTGGTTCCGTGCCAACCGGGAAATCTCTTCTCCATAATCTGAAAGCAGGCTCTTGTTAGCCGTTACCACGGACTTCTTGGACCTGAGAGCCTCTTCAATCAAAATCTTGGCCGGATCATAGCCTCCCATGACCTCGACTATTATGTCTATCGTGGGATCGGTGACCACAGCAAAAGGATCGCCGGTCAGCAAATCCCGTGGAACCCATGGCGGACGGTCTACGGAGAGATTGCGGACCGCGATAGCCGCAATTTCCAGGACCTCGCCGGTTTGCGATTCAATCAGACTCTGGCCTTCGAGGATGATCTTGACGAGAGAGGCTCCGACGTTGCCACAACCAAGTATTCCCAATCGAACTGGTATAGAACTCACCCCTCCAACTTAGCGTCTTCATCCACTGCGCTCCTTGCAATCAGGCAATTGCGCCCATTTGAAAGGACCCGGCACCCGCAAAGATTCCTGGCAATCCTCAATCAATGTCCAGCGCCAGCATGTCGGTAACGGTCTCCCTGCGCAGCACCAGCCGATATCCCCGATTGCTTACGAACACAACCGCTGGCCGCCCAACCTTATTGTAGTTTGACGCCATCGAGTAGCCATAGGCTCCAGTGACGGGGGTGGCAATCAGATCTCCGACTATCGTCGATGAGGGCAGCTGGCCGTCTCTAACCAAAATGTCCCCGGATTCGCAGTGCTTGCCTACAACGGTTACGGGCCTGTCACGGCGCGCCAGCACATTATTAACAGCGAAGACCTCATAACCACTGTCATAAAGCACCGGACGCGGATTATCGCTCATTCCGCCGTCGACACTCAGATAAGTTCTTATTCCGGGAATCTCCTTGATAGTTCCAACTTCGTAAACCGTAATTGCGGCCGGCCCGACCAAAGAGCGACCCGGCTCGACGATGATTCTTGCCGTAGCAGGGATCCCCGCCAACCTGGCGCTCTCTTTCAACGAAGCGGCCCAGTCGGCAAACTCTATGATTGGCTCGCCCGCAACATAAGGAACCCCTAAGCCTCCACCCAGGTTGAGTTCCTCGAGCCCCGAGGATGCAAAGAACGGAGCGAGAATTTCCACCTCTTTCATAAAGGATTCCAATGCAAAAATTTGGCTTCCAATATGAGCGTGCATCCCTACAAGTTTCAGGTTCTCGGAGACCAGCAGCCTGTCCAGCGCTAATTTTGCTTCACCCGAAACCAGGCTAAAACCAAATTTCGAATCGTCCTGGCCCGTCATTACGAACTCATGGGTATGCGCCTCGACACCAGGCGTCACTCTTATCCAAACCTTTACCGGGCTATCCTTTGAGGCAAGCTTTTCCAGGCGGTCGATCTCATTGAATGAATCTACAACTATGCGGCCCACACCAGCGGAGATCGCCGCTTCAAGCTCCATTACGGACTTGTTGTTACCATGCATTACAATCCGCTCCGGCGGAAAACCGGAACTTAGCACGACTGAGAGCTCTCCTCCGGAGGCCACATCTATATGCAGGCCCTCCTCGGACACCAGTCTCGCCATGGCCTTGCATAAAAATGCCTTGGAAGCGTAAGCCACATCGCTCCCGAAGTGCTCCTTCAGCTCCCTGGCCCGCGATCTGATTTGCTCCTCATCGTAAATGAACAGCGGTGAGCCGAACTCCTTGACCAGGTCTGAGACTTTTTGGCCCCTCATCCACAGGCTGCCGTCACGACCTGGGCCGCAGCCCTCGGGCAACAGGTACAAGGGAATAGAGCTGCTCGGATCAATCGGCTCCGCCGGATACTGGAACAGGTCTTCAGTTTCACGCATCACATTTGCTCCGGTGCCTCTACGCCAAGCAGGGAAAGTGCAACCCGAATCGCAATCTTGCAACCTGCAACCAGATACAGTCTTGCATATGTAAGCTCGAGGTCCACCGAGTCTGAAATCACATAGCAGTCGTGGTAGAAGCTATGAAACAGACCGGAAAATTCCTTCAGCCAGTTGACAATCTTGTAAGGTGCCCTTTCAAGACCGGCTTCTTCCACGACTTCCGGCAACAAAGTTATCTGTCTCAAAAGAGCAAGCTCCCGGGGGTGAATAAGCATCGAGAGATCTGCGGCGTCAAGGCCGGGCATTACGATTCCCCTCTGGTCCCGCACCCGTTCTATGGAAGCCATGCGTGCATGGGCATACTGGATGTAATAGACCGGGTTGTCCATCGACTGGGCTTTGACTTTCTCCACGTCGACTGAAGCCGCCCTGTCAATTGATGTTGACAAAGAAAGAAGCCTGGTTGCCGATGGACCCAGCTCGTCGACAAGCTCCTCCAACGGAATGAGATTCCCCTTGCGCTTGGAAAATTTGAGACGGTCGCTACCGGACTGCAATGAGACCATCTGACCCAAAAGTATCTCCAGGTGCTCGGATCCGACCCCTATCGCATCCATTGCGGCTTTCAGGGAGGCCACCTGACCGTGATGGTCAGCGCCGAAGATGTCGATCACCCGCTGGAATCCGCGCACAACAAACTTGTTGTAATGATAGGCGATGTCACCGGCCAGATAGGTGAAGTCACCCTCCTCCTTGACCAGATAACGATCTCTGCTATCGCCGAATCTCGTCGATAGCAATATCCTCTTGGTGCCTTCTTCAGCTATGAGCCCTTTCGAATCAAGCAAGTCCAATATCTCTTGGACCACCCCGGATTCCTCGATCGAGGCCTGGGAAAACCAAACATCGAAATGGATCCCCAGCTTGTCAAGCGAATTCCTTATTGTTGCAAGATTCTTTTCTGCTGCCCATGTACCTGCAGCGACCACGTCTTCTGAACCCGAGTATTGAGCAGCCAAAACTTTGACATAGTCGCCCTGGTATCCCTCTTCTTCGACCTCGCGTCCCGCCCTGCGCGCCAAAAGCGATTCACCCAGACGGCGGATCTGACCTCCGGTGTCGTTGACGTAATACTCCGTCGAAACCTGATAGTTGCAGCGTCTAAGCAGCCGGGCCAAGGCGTCCCCGTACGAAGCCCACCAGCCGTTGCCTACATGCAGCGGCCCGGTTGGATTGGCAGAGCAGAACTCTAGTGAGACCTTTTCC
>SCQM01000030.1 GCA_004298555.1 Actinomycetota bacterium
GCGGGAAGCTGCCAGGGACATATACAGAAGGCTCATGGACAGCGTGGACCCCGAACTGGTTGAAATTGTGCGGGAAGTGCTTGCTGCGACCCCAGGCATCGAAGGCATCGAATCGGTGCGGATAAGATGGATCGGCCACGAGCTAAGGGCGGAGGCGGATGTCCTTTCCGATTCGGAACTGACCCTTGTGGAAAGCCACCTCATATCTGAAAACGCACACCACAGGCTGCTTCATGAAATACCACGCCTTTCTGAGGCAATCATTCATACGAGCCCCAAGTACAGAAGCGGGGATTCCGCACATCTCAATATCGCGCACCACTTTCCAAAGACATCGACTGACGAATAGAGTCTCATTGTGACAGTGGCCGTCATTGAGGCTAACCGATTTCTGTCACATAATTCCCTTGAAGCGATGCTGCAACGGCAGGATGCACAACCTTGCCCTGGGAGACGTTCAGCGATCCGGCGAGATGATCAGATTTTGCGTCGCGCGCCAAATCCAGTAGACGTGGAATAACGGCCGCAGACAAAGCCCTCGACGATGTCCTGGGATACTGGCCCGGCACATTTGTCACACAGTAATGGATCACCCCAGCCTCCACATAGGTCGGGTGCGATAGTGAAGTCGGCCGGGAGGTCTCCATGGAACCACCCTGATCGATGGCAAGATCCACAATTACCGATCCAGGGCGCATGGACTCAACCTGATCCCTGGTGATCAGCACCGGAGCTTTGGCGCCAGTGACCAGCGCCGCGCTTATCACCAGATCGGCGCTCGCGACTGCTTCTCCAATGTTGTGATGATTGGAATACAGTGTCGAGGTGACGATCTGCTGCTCATGGACCTCAAACAGCCTCTCGAGGTCGATGTCCACTCCAGTCACCTCTGCTTCCATACCTCTGGCTCCTCTTGCCGCCATGGTCCCCGCAACACCCATTCCCAGCACTACCACGCGGGCTGGAGGCACGCCCGACGCTCCACCCAACAGAGTTCCGGATCCCTCTGTCAAATGAAAGGCTCCCATGATAGCGGCAGCCCTTCCTGCAATTTCACTCATCGGAGCCAGGAGCGGATGCCCCTTGGGCCAGATCAGAGTCTCAAAAGCATATGCCTCGACTCCTGCTTCAACTAATGCGCCCGTCAGAGCCGGAGCGGCAGCCAAATGAAGGTAAGCAAAGAGCTTCAGTCCCTGCCTGAAGTAAACCCATTCGGATTGCTGAGGCTCCTTGACCTTGCAAACCAGGTCCGCAGACCAGGCTTCTCCGGCATTATCGACAATCCGGGCGCCGGCCAAGCGGTAGTCCTCGTCGCTAAATCCAGACCCCATGCCAGCCCCCTTTTCAACCAAGGGCACATAGTCTGCATGGACCAGCATCTTGACCGCACTGGGATCAAGGGCGACCCGTCTCTCGCCATCTTTGATCTCGGCAGGGAGCCCAACCGTCTTTACCATGGAAAGTTCTCCTTCATTTTGAACCTTGGCCCGCCTTCGTCGGCTTAACCCCTAAAGATCCTCGACCGATAACCTCGACTTTGTCCCGCTTTGTTTGTTCCAAGGCTCTTTCAACAAGGTCCTGCTTCCACCAAGACTACAGCTCATCGGCCAGTATGCACCTAGCTGCATTTCAACACGGCATATCGCAACGATGGAGCGCGCCTCGAGACAACAACCGCAGTCTTGCCCTCAATGTCACTGGCCAGCGGTGGGGCGTGAAAAGCTCTTGGCAAGCCTGGCAACGAGAAGCTCTACAGCCAGCTCCGGGGTAAATCCGCCTTCGCCTTTAATCTGGCGGTCCGCTTGGGACAGCCATACCATTGCCTGGGAGATTCTCGAATATCCAAGAGCCCTTGCGGTCAGGATCATCTTGTCAATCACAAATGGAGGCTTCTTGAACTTCTTGTCCAACCCTTGGAGCAAAGACAAAGCCTCATTGCGATCCTTGGCCCCGGACACCAGGGCCAGTTCGGTCAACCTCCTCTGAAGGATAGCCACTATCACCAAAGGATGCCTTTTACCGGCCCGCATCAGTCGCCACAGCATTTCAAGCGCCTCGCCGACTTTCCCTGATTCTATAGCGTCAGTAAAATCCCAAGGGGCGATATCGCCGGGTGCTGAAAGATGCTGTTCGAGGACTGCCACATCCACTTGGGTGTCTTCGCCAAGGCTAGCCCTCAGCAAATCCAAGATTGGCATCACCTGTGCGACATCCTCGCCCAAAGTTTGACCCAGCAGACGGTAGGCGTCAGGGGTGAACTGAAGGCCCGATCCATGAACCGCCTCGCCTAGGAATGTCTGCTTTTCAGTCTTGTTTTTCAAAGAGCAGTCGATGAGAGCGTGCCTGGCGGAAAATAGGGACTTCAGCTTGGCATCAACCGTTCCGGAAAAATTGGCCAGCACAAGGAAATTCTCACCGGAGTAGGATTCAACCGCTGCAGACAGAACCTCAACCTCGTCTGCAACCAGCTGGGATGGATCTCGAAGAACAATGAGGGCAATTGGCGAAAACATGAATGTCTGCGACATGGATCCAACAAGCTCTTGAATTGAGCAGGCTCCCGCCTGGAAAGTCATCCTTTCCAAATTGGGACCAGCCTCGGCTTCTATCGTCTGGATAAATTCAGAGAGCGCGTTGTAGACCAGTGCTGGATCGTTGCCAACAATCATGGTTGCCCTTGATATCACACTGCCCGCAATAGCCACGTCAACTCTCCGTCAACCAGCGCGGCGGATACCCCGCCATAATGGCGGTGATGACATCCAGCACCTGACGGGTGCCGGCCACATCATGCACCCTGAAGACCTTTGCGCCCTTGACCGCAGCGATTGAAGCGGCCGATAAAGAACCCATGCGGCGCTCTGTTACGACCTTGCCAAGTACCTCGCCAATGAATCCCTTGTTGGAAGCCGAGATGAGCACTGGATAGCCCAACTGTCCTAGCTCGTCTGTAGACAGCAGCAGTTCCATGGACTGGGAAGTGGTCTTTCCAAGGTCAAAACCTGCGTCGACCAAAATGCTTTCGCGGCGAACACCGGCCTTGAGCGCGCGTTCGACCCTATCAGCCAGAAACTGCCTGACCTCACCCTTGAGATCCTGATAGACAGGATTTGGATCGGCGAGCCGCGGAACCAGCCGGATATGGGTCGCCACGACAGCCCCTTCATGCTTTGAGACATTTTCCAGATAGCCTGGAGAGGCAAACCCTGATATGTCATTGCCCAGTGAAGCGCCGGCACTCATTGCTTCGTCTATCACCCGTGCATTCCAGGTGTCGACGCTAAGGGGAATGTCGAATCGATCCCTGAGAAGTTCCACCGCAGGAACCACCCGGTCCAGCTCTTCAGCTTCAGAAATCTCAGGGCCGGGACCGGCTTTGACTCCGCCGATATCGAGAATGTCAGCACCTTCGGCTACGATCTGCTCGGCGCGACGCAAAAATACGCCAAGCTCGAAATACTCTCCGTGATCGAAGAATGAATCCTCAGTCCGATTGAGGATGCCCATCACCAATGCACGTTCTTCCAGATCAAATTGAAAGTTTCTAAGTTTTAGCACCATTCAAACAGCTAGAAGAGCCGGGATGTCAAAGCCTTGCGAAACTGCGTAACTCTGGGATCCGAGGGATCGAAGGTTGCCAACAGATCCAGGAACTCTTTGCGCGCCTGGTCATCATCCCTGACTGAACTCAGAAGCTCGTTCAGCCTGGCCTCAACCTCATCCTGTGAAGAAAAACTTATATCCTTGGCGAGAAGCCGGGCTTTTGCGGCCAGCTGTCGAAGTTCGTCGTTTTCGGGCACCCTTGAGATCAGTTCGAGAGCAGCGTCGTAATCCCCAAGTCCAATCTTGATATTGGCAAGCTTGGCAATTGCGCCTTCATGCCCGGGATCGAGTTCCAGCGCGCTGAGCAGACTTTGTTCGTCGTCCGCCTCAGCCAGCAGATCCGCTGGTGATTCGATTGGGGCAAGCTTCTCCACCCAGGCGCGTATCTGCTGCTCAGGGAGCGCACCCACGAAAGAGTCCACTATCTTGCGGTCCTTGATGGCAAAGACAGCAGGAATCGACTGAACCTTGAATGCTTGTGATATCGCAGGGTTTTCATCAACATTGACCTTGGCAAGCGCCACACGGCCTTCTGTTTCATCCACGACCTTTTCGATCATTGGTCCTAAAGTGCGGCATGGGGCACACCATGGCGCCCATAAATCTATTACTACAGGGATCGTCTCTGAGAGGTCCAGAACATCCTTGTCAAAGGTGGCATCAGTAACTTCAATCATAATTAGAGCTTATTACCTTCCCAACACTTATTCATAGTCCTCATCACGTATCGCATTTTTCAACAACCCATGCAGTACAAACCGGTCTGCCACCACCTTGATAAAGCATCGGCCGAGCCTTGAATTGTCAGACGACCAGCGAAACCATCTTCGGCAGTTTTACAATTGTCTTCTTGACATCTTTGCCCCCTAGCGCCTGCTGCACTTTTGCAGACGCCAGGACCAGGGAAATAGCTGCATCTTCGCCGATCTCAGGATCCACTTCAATCTTGTCCCGCACTTTGCCATTGATCTGCACTACAAGAGTCTGCCTGTCAGACTTGACCAATTCAGGATCGGGAGTTGGCCATGCCTCGGCGTGGACCAGTCCCCCATTTCTTCTGTCCCAAATCTCAGCGGAGATATGGGGAGCCATCGGAGCCAGCAGCTTTATCAGAGTGTCGACGGCAAGATCGAAGGTCTCCTGCTGCGCTCCCGAGCCAGCGTATCGATAAAGCGAGTTGGTGAACTCCATCAGCGCAGCAACCGCAGTGTTATAGGACCATCTCTCGTAATCTTGTGAAACCTTGGCAATCAATCTATGCGTTAGCCGCAAAATTTCTTTGTCGCGTACATCTGCAGCCCGATCTTCAATCTTTATTGTCACGCCAGGAAAACTCTCCGCCGATCCCAGTGCTATTCTCCAAACTCGATTCAAAAATCTGAAGCAACCATCAATGACGTCCTCGGTCTGATCGGACCAGTCAAAGTCGTCGGCTGGCGGACCGACAAAAAGATGGAAAAGACGGAGCGAATCAGCACCAACAGTATCGAAATACTTTGTCGGGGCGATCAGATTCCCCTTGGACTTTGACATCTTGGATCCGCCAAGGCGAATCATTCCCTGGGTGAACAACCGCTTAAACGGCTCTCTGATGCGGCTTGGAACGTATCCCAGATCTGCCAGTGCCTTGGTGAAAAACCGCGCATACATGAGATGGAGGATGGCATGTTCGATCCCCCCGATGTATTGGTCGACAGGCATCCAAGTGGCGACCGCCTCTGTGGAAAACGGCACGGTATCAGCACCAGGGTCGCAAAATCTCAGAAAATACCACGACGAATCAACAAATGTGTCCATGGTGTCGGTTTCGCGGATTGCTTCTTCACCGCAGTTCGGGCACGTCGTATATTTGAACGTTGGGTGTGACGCCAGCGGAGAATCTCCCGTTGGCAGAAACTCAACGTCATCAGGAGCTAAAACCGGCAACTGTTCAAAGGGCACCGCCACCAGACCACAGTTTGGACAATTGACTATCGGGATTGGACAACCCCAGTACCTCTGCCTGGATACGAGCCAGTCACGAAGCCGATACTGAATTGTGGCCTCTCCAAGGCCTTTGCTGACCAGAAATTCGGTAGCCTTGGCTTTCGCCTCATCCACATCTAGCCCGTTGAGCCAGTCAGAATTGATCTTTGGACCGGGACCGGTATACGCCTCGCCGTCAAAATCATCCGGCGGCTGAACCGTCCTAATAATTGGCAAACCGTATATCTTGGCGAATTCGTAGTCTCTTTGATCCTCTCCGGGTACTGCCATGATCGCCCCGGTCCCATAACCCATCAAGACGTAATCGGCGACATAGACGGGAACCTCTTTGCCGGTGAATGGATTGATCGCATAGCTGCCAGTGAATACGCCTCGTTTCACCTTGGAGTTAACCTCGGTGGATTGGCGCTCAATCTCACTACGGTCAGTAGCATCGATTCGAAATCCTTCTACCTCTGCTCTGAATGCATCTTTAGTAAGGTTATCGAGCTGGGGGTGTTCCGGAGAAATGACAGCGTAGGTCATTCCAAATGTCGTATCAGGCCTTGTGGTGAACACCTCCAGGAAAAGATCGTCGGTACCGGCGATAGCCATCTTGAATTTGGTTCCCTGAGATTTGCCGATCCAGTTACGCTGCATCGTCTTGACCCTCTCGGGCCACTCCAATGCATCCAGACCGCTCAACAGCTCCTCGGCATATTGGGTAGTCGCCAGAAACCATTGTTCCAAATCTCTTTTTATAACCAGATCTCCCGATCGTTCGCATGTGCCGTCTGGAAGCACCTGCTCATTGGCTAACACGGTCTGGCAGCCTGGGCACCAGTTGACCGGTGCATTCTTTTTATATGCCAGGCCCGCCTCGAAAAACTTGGTGAAAATGAACTGGCTCCACTTAATGTATGAGGGATCATGACTCTTCAATTCCCGGCGCCAATCGTATACTGCACCCAGTCTCTTCACTGATTCCTTGAGTTCACCTATTCTTGCATCGGTGAAAAAGCGAGGATGGATCCCTGTTTTGATGGCGGCGTTTTCAGCAGGCAATCCGAACGAGTCAAAGCCAAATGGCGACAAGACCGCCTCGCCACACATTGTCCTGTATCTGACTATCAAGTCACCAAACGTATAGTTTCTCACATGGCCCTGGTGAGCTGCCCCCGATGGGTAGGGATACATGCACAAGACGTACGCCTTAGGCCGGGGATCGTCATTATCAACCTGATAGAGTCCCTCGCTCTCCCAACGAGCCTGCCATTTCGCTTCGATCTCTTTAACGTTGTATGATTCCGCCATCTGGTCCAATCACCTTGGTCGCAATAAGTGAATTCTGCCCTATCAAGCTAGTTGCTTATGCCTGGACAGACTTTATTTCATAACCTAACAATATCCTTATTGACGGGTCAGCAAATCTATATAGTTTAGGTGAAGCACTTGGCGATTATTGGCACTAATCTGATCTAAGTCCTTGCGGGGGCGTAGCTCAGCTGGAAGAGCACTTGACTGGCAGTCAAGAGGTCGTGGGTTCGAGCCCCATCGCCTCCACCGCATAATAGCAGTTCAGAAGCTATATTGTAAGTTTCTGATCTCCCAATAGATTCGCTTTGGTGTGTAGTTGGTGTGTAGTTAGCCAAATTTTCAATCCAAAAATGGGCCCACTACTTACCCGGAGAGGTCCGGCGAAGGTGTTGCGTTTTGCGCAACGGCGGGATCAGGGGCGGCCCATTGCCTATAGTTACTGTCCCCACCATATCCCCGCCATATCCCCGCCTAAAAAGCAGATACGGGGACAGCGTAAGAGCTGCTTAACAACGATTAATTTCTCTCTGTCCCCGTTGTCCCCGCTTATTAAGAGGTACATACATTGGTGTGAGAAAGACAGGAATCACCGGAGGTGAAATTCTATTACCAACTACCAGATCAATGGGTCTACTACCGGCAAAAGCGGGGACAACGGGGACAGGGCAGGTAGATGCCCTAAAAACTGTCCCCAAAGGCCGGGGAAACCACCGGGGACAAGGCAATCGAATCGGGGATCGATTCGCTATTCTTCCCGGGTTCTGCAGGATGATCTTGCTCCGTCAGTAGGTCGCCGGCGATATGGATCAGCCTCAAGCGATCATTGCCAACCCTAACTCGATGCGTTAAATGGCCCCGATCGGCGCCGAGCAGCCATCCTCGTTCAGACAAAAGCCGCCAAGTCTGTTGTTGGCTTAGTCCCCAGCCTACGCCGGACCGGCGGGCGATATCGCAGATTACAGCATGCGTTGCGTCGGGAAGAAGATAAACGCCATCGGTGTCAATCCAGCCAACCTGATCCCCCTTGGGTTCACCGTTGCGCCATCCCCAAGTTTCACCAGGTGCCGAGCAGCCGAAATTCGGCGGTACACGCCACGCGACGTGGCAGCGCCCGCTTCGCAGCGCAGAGACCAGCAAGTTTATCCAACGAGTTCCATGGTCGGCAACCTGAAGATGGACAGACTGGGCCTTTACCAGCGCAGCGAGATCTTCTTCAATCTGGACAGTAATCTCTTTCACCTGATCAGCAGATAGCACATCTGCGGCCTCCACCCAATTCAACCAGAGTTCCCATCCAACCGCGAGATTAGCAATGGCTCGAGCCGTCCGTCCATGTTCAGTCTGTCCAACCCACCTTGATGCCCATCGCGCTACAGATCCTTTTATAGCCTTACGAACGAGGTGCATCCCATCTTCAGAAATCCACTCAGTCAAGTTTGTAACGTAAGCAGCCAAGCCGGCAGCCAAGATGCCCTCCTCACCCATTTCTTGAATTGCAGAAAGCTGCGCCTTACGTTTGGGATCAGCTTCGGGTCGAACGGGAACATCCTCCGGTCCTACCTCGACAAAAATTGCCCTAGCTCGTCCTGAGGGCCTAGCTTCACCAGGAATATCTTCGCCCGTTGAGATGATCAGCGCACGAGGTGGACGGGATGATTGAAGGGTCGAATCCCGATTTAGACGGCTTCGGCCTTGCCCGTTACCAGCACCACGGAAAACCCTATCGAAGGATGCTTCCATTTCCGCGCGATCGCGCTCGCCACCGGAGTTGAAATCGTCGACGACAATCGCGTGATTCGCAGCTAACCACGCGGTTACCTCGATGGCATTGGCAGTGGAGGTCCACGCAGTCAGAGCTGGTTCGGTTCCAAAATGTGAAACCGCAAGCTGGGCCGCCGTCGTCTTGCCAACTCCGGTTCTACCGACCAAATGTAGACCAGTCAACGCTGGCACGGGTAGTACCGCACGCCAGATCGCTCCAAGCAATGGCGTCATAACCTTCCTGCTAATCTGCCAGGTTTGAAGCGTAGCTTCTATCGCTGAGGCCAGACTGGCACCAGACGCTGGATCGGGTAGCCCGTAGCCCTCGATCGGACTGACTACACTCACTCCACTTTCCGAACCACCTGGACCTATAGCCCCGAGACCGTGCAAGAAAATCCAGCGACCGTCGATCTCCGACCAACCAAGATGCCGGTAGACCACCCTATGCTTGATCGACTGAGAAAGCATGTGCATAGCGTGCAAGACATAAGGAGCTTTGCCCGGAGTGATTGTTGG
>SCQM01000031.1 GCA_004298555.1 Actinomycetota bacterium
GACTAAACCGGACTCCCGCATCCGAGGCGGATCTTGGACCATGGCAGAAATCTGCAAAGATTGCCGCAAAATACCCAAACATTTACTAGCAATCAAGAAGCGCAATTTGATTTGACGCCATCACTCGGCCCTATGACAATCCCTGCCGGAAAGGCAACTTTCAGGCAGGGATTCGAACATAGAGGCCAATGACCTTGCATCACTGATCGAGGAATGACCCGCTAGGATCCCCAGCTACAATTGCCAGACATATTCAGTCGGAATACGAACTGATTATGTCTGGCAGCTTCACGGCATTTGCGACGAAAATAGATATGTGTGAAGAACAAACATTTCACATCGGTTATGACATATCATCTTTTGATATGAATCCTCTCGAGCTGATCCTACTGGCCATAAACTCACAGTCTCAGAGAGAGCAATGCTTTCGAGTGAGTTGAGGAACCCGCTCCAGCCATCAGGCTCGCCCTATACGAAGTGTTGGAATATTACGCCGCGATCTTTGGCGGCATGCGCGCGCAAAGGACTCCTCCACCACAAGGTCTCCACTGCGGTAGCAATTCTAGGTGTGCGAGGAGTTATTCAAACTAGGTCATGCCCTGGGTGCAGCAGGGTTGTTTATTCCAGTTTCGATTTTGCATACCAGCGACGACCCGGGCATGGACCCGCTAACAGGGTTATAGCCGATGTTGCGGGCCCTCTATCAGTTGAGAATCGTGGGGCGCTGGATTCGATGTTTGAGAACACAGCAAACTTTTGGAATATAGACACTCTAGCCTGGACCCCTTCGATTGGAGAACCTAGATGACAGAACTGCAACGACGGGATAATTCGTCAATCTTGGAGGTGAGAAATCTCACCGTCGCATACGGGACCAAAATAGCCGTTGACAACGTCAATTTGGAAATCAGACATGGAGAAATCTTCGGTTTGCTAGGTCCAAACGGAGCGGGAAAAACCAGCATATTGAGTTCAATTGAAGCTCTCATTAAGCCCCGCTCGGGTCAAGTGCTGATTGAAGGAATAGATATAATAGATAATTCTCAGCGCGTTAAAGCAATGATTGGTGTGCAACTTCAAGCGACAAGCTTCCAGTCTGAACTGACTATCAGACAAATCGTACGACTTTATGCTGGGCTTTACGGAGTCAAGCTGACACTTCAGCGAATCAATGAAAGGCTGGAAGAGACCGGCATATTGAACGAGGCCGGAAAGCCGTTTAAGGACTTATCAGGAGGACAGCAGCAGCGTCTCGCACTCTTAATTGCAGTAATCCACAACCCGGTCCTGCTGCTGCTGGACGAGCCGACTTCGGGTTTGGACCCGCAATCTCGCAGGCAGCTGTGGCGACGTATTGAACATATCCGTCAATCCGGTGGCAGCATTCTTCTTACAACCCACTCGATGGAAGAAGCGCAGACTGTTTGCGACCGGGTTGCGATCATTGACCATGGAAAGTTGCTAACCTGCGACACGCCCCGCCATTTGATCGAGAAACACAAAGACGACATCAGAGTGCAAAAGGTAGCACACGGCGATGTAACACTTGAAGATGTCTTCATTGGACTGACAGGAAGTGAAATACGTGACTAGCTACGAGCAAAGGATGAGTCCGAATTCTAAGGTGATGTTTGAATCGCTGTTCAAGGCCGACATACTCGTGCTCATAAAGAATCGGCGATCTTTGGTTTTGGGTATCATTCTGCCATTGATTATCTTGGCAACTACAAACGGCCATAAAGCCCAGCAGCGACTTGGCGGATCGCTATTATTGGTTGGCCTGGCGATCACCTATGGCCTGATGTCCACTTCAATGCTCGGATATGCACTGAGCATAGCCCGGGACAGAGACGCTGGCGTGTTCCAGCGGCTCCGAGTAACTCCGGCACCCACGTGGATGATAATGACGAGTCGTCTTACAATCCAAGCCATTGCCAACCTGATCATCGCACTTCTGGTCGTAATTGTCGGGACATCGATTTACCACCTAACGCTCACACTCACGCAATATGCAATGGTTCTTGCGATATCAATACTCGGCGGAGCCATGTTCCTTAGTATTGGTCAGGCCATGGTTGGCCTGCTAAAATCATCTGAAACCGTTAATGCCGCAGGTCGGATCGTCTTCGCCGGCCTCATATTATTAGGCCTTCTAGGATTCAGCGGTGTGCTCGGTGGAACTCTTGAATCCATAGCAACATGGTCGCCTGTTGGCACAGTAATGACTCTCTTTTCGGGGGTTATGAATCCTTCGAAATGGACCGGTCATGACTCGCTCTCCCTTTTGGTCACTTTCGGATATATTGCATGCTTCGCCAGCCTGGGAATTCGCTGGTTTAGATGGGATACCCATTAGCTTCCAAAATCCGTGACCATAGCCCAAAGCGTGGTCTCTTAGCATGGCAGTCCAGGACATTCCCGTGCAATAGTTTTATCCACCGTGAAATGACTGCTGCTATTCATGTTTCGCGAAGAATTGACCTGCCCATTGTAAATGAGTCATGAATGGAGTATCCAAACCTGCGAAAAATGTCTTATCGGGAGCAGGCCGCAAATGACCACATTTGATTTAAAAGCAATTCGATGACACCCCTGGCCAACAGATTTATAATGATCACAGTCAGCCCAAAGAAGACGGAGGTGAAACGAGGGTCCAAGTCGTCACACTCGCCGGACCAGGAATTAGCTCTGATTAGAGGACTGCGGTTGCATGCGGCCTGAAGGTACGAATTCAAAAACATTCGGCTGTGCCTGATCTTGTGAGGTAAGCATGGCAAAAGATAGAACACAATGGAAGGACGGATCTCGATGGCCATGAACCCACTAGAGGCGGGAACACCAAGAACGAAGGGGGCCACGCGCTCCTACAAAACCGACGAGATCCGTGTGCATTGGGATGCAACCCGATGCATCCATACGGCGTACTGCCTTAACCTCCTCCCCTCAGTGTTCAATGTCGAGGCCCAACCCTGGGTTGACCTTTCGGGCGCCCAAGCGAGCAAGATCGCGGCAACGGTGCGGGCATGCCCGACAGGGGCCCTTCGCTACGAAGGTTCTGAGAACCTCAAAGAGGAGGAGCCGGACGATCCGACGACAGTGGAAGTCCGCCCAAATGGTCCTCTTTTCCTTCGGGGCCGGCTGCACGTAAAAGGACCCGGAGGCAAGGCGATGGCCGAGGAGTACCGGATAGCACTCTGTCGCTGTGGTGCGAGCAAAAACAAGCCGTATTGCGACGCAAGTCATCGTCTTATCGGATTTCACGATAGCGCACTGGCCTGACGGGACATAGGAGGAACGCGTGCCAGGTCAGGTTTTGCTCGAGATATCAAACACCAGCGATGCCAGGTGCTTCGAGGCTCCTATTGAGAGTATCTTCAAAGGAGCCGCCCTCTTTGACCGCCGCGGTGACATGATCTTCATCACTCAGGCTAACGATGCCTACCATCGTTGTGGAATAAGCAGCGAACTTATTCAAAACGCTATTGATTTCGTCCGTATAGAAGACAAATCCACAATCCCGCCTTGCCCCTTCATCACAAGGTCCAGGCGTTGGCACGACAGCTATGCCAACTTGGTTGATCACGAACTCCTTCCCGAGATTCGCCGATACAGGTGATCGCTCTACACGTTATCGCTGTTGTGGGCGGGCTGGCGGTTGTGGGACTGACTGCCGTATCGGCGATCCGCACTGTAGTGGTGCCACGTGGAATCCCGAGCCTGCTGGCTGGCAGCGTGTTCCTGGGTGTGAGGCTCATTTTCCGGGTACTGGCCGGGCGCTCCCCGAGCTACGAACGACAAGATCGAGTGGCGGCGCTGTATGCGCCCATCGCACTCCTAGTGCTGCCCGTTGTATGGCTGACCTTCGTCCTCGTCGGCTACATGTGTATATACTGGGGCCTCTACGCCGGCTCGCTGCACCACGCCTTCTCCCTAAGTGGATCTGCGCTGTTCACACTCGGAAGCACCAGTTCCCATAGCCTGCCGATTCAGGCATTAGGATTCGCTGAGGCCGGAGGTGGCATAGGGCTCCTCGCGCTCTTAATCAGCTACCTGCCGTCGCTCTACGCTACTTTCTCAAAGCGAGAAGCGGCGGTTGCGCTCCTCGAGGTGAGAGCAGGGTCGCCATACCCATCAGGAGAGGAAATGCTGCGGCGCTACCACGCCATCGCATGGCAGGGCGGGCTCACCCAGGTGTGGCTCGACTGGGAGGGGTGGTTCGTCGAGTTGGAAGAGAGTCATACATCAAATTCCGCTCTTGCCTTCTTTCGTTCGCCCACGCCCGAGCGCTCGTGGATTACCGCAGCCGGGGCCGTCCTCGACGGTGCCTCGCTCGCCTGCTCCGTGCTCCCGGAGCACAGCCCCGAGACTGAACTCTGCATAAGGGCCGGCTATATTGCATTACGCCGTGTGGCTGCCTTCTTTGGGATTCCCTTCGACGCAGATCCCCCACCCGACGACCCAATCTCTGTCACCCGAGCGGAGTTCGATGCGGCGTACGACCGCCTGGCTGCAGCCGGCCTGCCGCTGCGGGCTGACCGTGGGCAAGCCTGGCATGACTTCGCGGGATGGCGGGTGAACTACGACCAGGTGTTAATTTCGCTTTGCGGACTTGTCACGGCGCCTCCAGCACCATGGTCGGGCGACCGGGCCAAGCCCTACCGTGCCCTCAGCCGATTAGGCGGCCTGCGTCGCCGGCTCGGACCTCGCATCGCGACGTGAAAAAGCCAGGTCCCAATTTAGAAGATGCGGAGAGCCACATTGGTTCGCTGGGAGGCATAGATTCGATTCTGGAGCGGCGACTAGCATCGGTAAAAGTTTTGAATAAGTTGCATAAGACTACGTGTTTCTGCATGACATTTGGCCGGAGACCATCAAATATACGGCCTTCCCTCCTCTGAACATTGATAAGTTTCGCCATTTGTGATGTGTTTCCACATATAAAGGCAACCGGATGACTGAAGATAATCTTAAAAATGGGGAAACAAGGTGCCAGTCTTTGACGCAGGTCAGATGCGGCAAAGATGTCTTAAAAATCATGCTCAGTCCGGAGGTAGGTTAGTTGTCCGTTTTGGTTACTGGTGGTGCTGGCGTAATAGGTTCAAACGTTGTTCGTGAGCTAATCTCGCGCGGCGAGAAGGTTGTCATCATCGATCTTCGGGAGGATCGTTCCCTTTTGGGGGAGATATCCGTTCCAATCGAATGTGGAAACATCTGCGACATAGACTTCCTTACGGATGTTCTCAATCGCTGGGAAGTTGAGAAGATTATGCATTTGGCAGCAGTTATGCCTGACTGGGCGCAGGCAAATCCCTACGAAGCAGCGCGGATAAATACCTGGGGCCTGATGAGCATCCTCGAGGCTGCAAGGAGAGTCGGGGTATCGCGAGTCGTATTTACGAGTTCAAAGGCGGCAGTGGGCACCCTGCAGCATCCCTATATACACCCAGATTACGAGCCAGTCTCGGAGAG
>SCQM01000032.1 GCA_004298555.1 Actinomycetota bacterium
GTTTTGCCTTGGCACCAATATTTGTCATTTCCATTCACGCAAGGGAGAATAATTGCCAACCCTGGACCAAAATTTCTACCAGGTGACGTGATATCTGGCGACAATCTGCAACTTAGCTCGGTAAACACAACGTCGATCTCTCAGCGCTCCACCTACATCGATTGGTTAACTCAGAATGAGTACAACACGGATTATTTTGGTAAACTTCTTGCTCCCATTGGAGTCCAGTACGTAGTTATCTATAAGACCATCTCAACGGGACCAACCAGCTGGATTCCTCAGCAAAAAGATCTCAAGTCTGTATATTCATCCCAGGATGTTGAGCTGCTAAAGAACACAGAATTTGCAGGTCTCGCACAGGTAATTCCCTTCCCTCCAACTGACAATCTCCTGACCTTACTTTCTGAAGCCAACTCCACGCATTCGATGGGTCGAACTGACACTTTGAACACCATCGTTGACAATCCAGTTAGCACGACCTCTTCGCACACAGCAGTCGTTTATCAATCCACGAAATCAGGCTGGCTAAATCTGGATGCGCCCTATTATCCGGGGTGGAGACTAAATGGCAATGGTGGTGTACAAAGTATATTTGGAACTCCGGTTTTCAAAGTCAATGACATGAGTGGCACAATTACATTTCTGCCCAGGCATCGGATTATCTTGGGTTACCTTATTTCTGCTATTACCTTCCTTCAACTTGGCAGAAGAGCTATAACTGACCGACTTGGTTGATTCCCAAAATTAATCCAGCGTAGCGAAAGTTTAAACTACCCTCGCAAACTGGGTGATTCACATATTTTCTGGGTAAGAATTGGCTTCGGCAACCAGCAGGACGACCGAAACTTCCGTTGGTCTCTCAGTTCCAAGTTCGCCTTCACGAGATCGTTCTTTGGATGCCTGACAAACGAGTGGCACGTCAAGTGGATAAGTCTCTTGGTGCCAAACTCCTTCGTCGGCACCAAAGCTGCCGAGGGAATAAGAGTAGCATTCTTGAATAAGGACCGTAGGACTGAATTCATCTGCTATAACTAGATACTGTTATGGGATCAACCGGATGCAGGACAGGTTGGGCAGGAAATACGTTCTTAGAGTTCTGTGAACATTCTTTAGTTTATGGAGGAATCAATGATTCTGGTGACTGGCGCTGGCGGATTCATAGGTGGTCACCTGGTCGGGAAACTGACTCAAATGGGTGAGTCTGTGCGAGCTGTCGACATTAAACCATTGAGCGAATGGTGGCAGGTGCATCAATCCGCAGATTCGGTAGGGCAGGCCGACCTTACTATCCTTGATACATGTTTGGAGCAAATGGAAGAGTGTTCCCAGGTCTACAATTTGGCTGCCGACATGGGTGGTATGGGATTCATTCATAGTGCCGAGTGCGAAATTATGAGGCACAGTGCACTAATCAATCTAAACATGGTAGAAGCGGCCGCAAAGCTTGGAGTAGGCCGCTACTTCTTCTCCTCCTCAGTGTGTGTATATCCAGATATGATGCCGGGAGATGATGAACTGAGTGAAGAGCAAGTGTATCCGGCCAATCCAGACAATGAATACGGATGGGAGAAGCTCTACGCTGAACGAACAGCCTTGGCATACGGGAGACGTTATGGAATGACTGTTCGCATTGCCCGATTTCAAAACTGTTTTGGTCCTTACGGCGAATGGGACGGCGGACGCGAAAAGGCACCGGCAGCATTGTGTCGGAAAGTAGCACAGGCTGGAAATGGTGGTGTTATCGAGGTCTGGGGAGACGGTTCAGCTGTTCGGTCTTACACATACATCAGCGACATGGTCGATGGAATCGTTCGGCTCATGAGCTCCGAACTTGAAGGTCCCGTCAATATTGGAAATCCTGAATATGTTACCGTTGATGAGTTGGTGCAGATCATATGTGAGATTGCAGACCGCAAAGTGACAATCAAACACGTTGATGGTCCGGTAGGAGTTCACTCACGTAATTTCTCCATTGGGCGTATCGAATCGTTGGGGTGGAAGGCAAACTACTCCACGAAAGACGGAATAGCGAAGACTTACCCCTGGATTGCTGAGCAGGTTAGGACTTCTTTACGAAATATTGGGGGCTCCTAGTTGAACTGAGATAACGTTATTTAGTGTTTGACAAAGTTGACGGCAAACTGCACCGTTCCGATCACGTACAATGTGGAATTTTCAGTTTGTCTGTGACGCATGACGATCCCTACGCTTGGGGCAGGAGGGTCTAAAGTTTGTTCGCGCAAGGTAAACATTTAACGGATCGAGTATGACACCAAGTGCTCTTCAAAAATTTGAACTGCAAACCAATGGATTTAAGTCTGCCGCCAGCGCGGCACTCAAAGTCTACGGTATTGACGTAAAGCGAATTTGGTCAAGCATTAGACACATCCCTAACTTTTGTGTAACTGCCGTCCATTATTTGCGCCTTCAGCATTCAGTGCCAGGCACCCTGAAGCTCAGCTGGAAGCATTTGAGACCTATTACATATGACTTCGGAACTTCCATGAACGTGACTGATCCAGAGTATTTTTACCAAGATTGGTGGGTAGCACGTGAAATATTTGTTTCATCGCCCCTGCGGCACCTAGACATTGGCTCACGACTCGATGGATTTCTTACTCACCTGTTGGTGTTCCGAAATGTTGAGGCAGTGGACGTTAGGCCAATCAATGTTAACGTCCAAGGACTGTCTACAGTAATCGCAAATGCATGCAATATGCCAGAGATTCCAGATGAATCGATCGACTCGGTCTCATGCTTGCACACGATTGAACACCTTGGACTCGGGCGTTATGGCGACCTTGTTGACCCCAGTGGACCTGAACGAGCAGCTCGTGAGATGATTCGAATACTTAAGCCCGGTGGTCGCATATATGTCTCAGCACCAATAGGCCGAGAGCGCCTCCAATTCAACGCGCAACGGGTTTTCGCACCCAACCGATTACTGGAATTGTTTCAACCACTTTCACTAGAAAACTTTGCAGCGATTGATGATAACGGCCAGTTCATCGAGAATGCGAAACCTGATGATTTTGCTCATGCTCGCGATGCTTGCGGTATATACGTTCTAACTAAGAGCGAATGCTGAAGACGTCGTGAAAGAAAGTGTTCCAAGAATTCATATTCAAAAATCAATCGGATCACAATGGCGGAGTTTTTGGGCGATTATTGAAGCCTTTCACTGAATCTGTGATCTATAAATAATTTAGAGTAATTTGAAGTCAGAAAAACTAAACTTGCTCGCCAAATGCGGAACCTGCCACTACAAGGGAACTACGGATAATCAAGGTGCCGATAACCGACAGGTATCCATGATGTTGCTGAACGGGAGTCTAAGAAGTTGTCAGACAATACTTTGGTAGTACTTATAATGTCATGTGACCAATACTCGGATATATGGCCGTATTTTTTTTATTACTTCTGGAGCTCCTGGCCAGACTGTCCCTACCCGCTCTATCTAGGATCGACTACAAAGAGTTATGGCGATAACCGAGTCCAGACTCTGCTTGCGTTAGAAGATACATCCTGGTCAGCTAGTACTATTAAGTATCTTGAACAAATCGGCAGCGAGTACGTCTTGATGATCCAAGAAGATTTCTTCCTGAAACAGCCGACAAATTCGGCAGATATTGAAAGTTGTCTCCTAGCGATGAAGGAACTCGGTGCAAAGTATTGTCGGTTGGTGCCCGATGGAGCACAGCTCAAAGAAATTGACCGAGATGACTGGAACAGCTTTGGATGGATTGATATTGCAAGCGCATTTCGGATTTCAACTCAAGCCTCTATTTGGCTTCGCCAATCGCTCATCCAACATTTGCGAATGGGCGAGTCGCCATGGGACTTCGAAGTACTTGGTTCCGAAAGAACCAGGACTTCACAGTTTGGTTACCTGAGCACAAAATGGCGAGTGCTCAGGTATGACGGACACGGCGCACTGGTCCGGGGAAAGTGGACATCGCCAGGTATCCGCATGGCGAGGAAAGCTGGGCTAAAAGTCTTGACACGCCCGCGTATTTCCTATACTGGAAACATTCTCCTAAATCTGCAGCGAATAATCTTTTGGCTAGTCATAAGGACTAACCCCCGTATGGTTCGCCGATGGAATTTGAGACATGTGAAGATCCGACATTAGCCAAGTGAACTGTGCCGAGATCTCAGGTGGTGAGGTAGGTGGCGGGTTTGGTTGGCATCTACAGGTCTGGCACACTCAGTCCGGCGTCTTTCCTGGCCCGTATGCGTTCTGCTCGCCACGGGTGCCTATTTCCGCCCCTATCGACACTCCGGACATAAGGTTCTTCACTCATCAGGCCCTCTTACATCGTTCACCGTTAGGCGGGCGCGGATCCAAATCTGCACACCGCGCCGGCAAGGTGACAGATCCTCAGGTTGGTGTGGTACCAGTAGGAACAACGGTTCGCCCAGTTCCTACCATGGAGCCCGTGTTTGATGCTGGCCAGTCGAGTTATCCGCGAATGGACATAGCTGTCAATGGCACTGAACTTCCCCTTGTAGTTGTCATACCGAAAGTGGTTACCCAGCCCAGCGGCACGAGGTTGAGGTCATGGAAGATTATGCCCAGCAGCCAGCTCTCTATTGCGGCGCGTAGGGTCACTTGTTGAGACGACGTCCATGCCACCAGGACTCGACCATATGATGCTCAACCGAAGAAGATCTTGCCCTTTGCTAAGGCAGGAGATCCCGATCTTGTCCGGGTACAGCCGCAGCCCTAGCAGTTCTCCAGGATCGCCTCGATCCGAGCTTTGGCCGCCGGCATTTCAAATGGAAACACACGAGAGCTGATTTGAGTTTCTCCGGACCTTTGTGGGAACTGTGAAGTAAAATCGGGTCTTGTTAGTATCGGCGAATTTGATTTCATGGATCAGAAGCAAAGAATGCCAAGCAACTTTTATCATCAAATGTGCAGTTATAAATACTTTTCTGGCCCTGCCTTAATAGTCAGTTTGAGGTTTTCTTGAAACCGCAAAAACAAATTGAAAGTCACTAATGAATGAGCCTGCAACCGTCACAATTGTAATTCCTACAAGAAATTCCGAACGGACCCTAGAAGCCTGTTTGAAGTCAGTCAAATCCCAGAGCTATCCATGTGTGATAGTAGTTGTCGACAATCAATCAAATGACAGAACGCTGGAAATTGCGAACTCTCTGGCTGACATTGTTCTAGCGGTGGAGCCGGAGCGCTCTGCACAGAGAAATGCAGGGGCTCATGCTACAGCTGCTGATATTTTAGGATTTATTGATTCAGATATGATTCTTTCGAGCAGAGTTGTGGCCGAAGCAGTCGAAGCCATTCAGTCCGGAGCAGCAAGCGTTGTGGTGCCAGAACGATCAATTGGCCAAGGATATTGGGCGGGAGTAAGGGCATTTGAGCGGGAATTTTATCGTGGAAGTGATTCGATAGAAGCCCCTCGGTTTTTCCTAAGAAGTGTCTTTGACAAAGTCGGAGGTTGGGATGAAGAACTCACGGGACCGGAAGACTGGGACCTTCGCATACGGGTGAAGCAAGTTGGGGTCATGGCTCGAATTAAGTCTGAAATTGACCATGATGAAGGGTACGTTCGTTACCTTGACGCAGATCGGAAGA
>SCQM01000033.1 GCA_004298555.1 Actinomycetota bacterium
CAATCCGCTAAGCACCTGAACGATCCCTTCATCAAAAGTGACGGTGGGATATCTGCTCGCCAACTCGCTGCAGATCTCACTCAAGATCGCGTCAAACTGCTCTGCATGCGGCGGGCTGACTTTAAAAATCTCGAAACGGCTCCTGAGCGTATCAGGAATGGGTGCAAGGTTATTCGCGGTCGCGATCCAGATCACATGGCTGGCATCGATCGGGATTGGAAATGAAGCATCTTTGAACACTTTTGCGGACACCGGTTCAAGTAGGTTGTGTAGGGGTCCAAGCGGATCGCCGTAACCCCAGTTCAGCGGCACCTTGTCTAGCTCGTCAAGGATGACGAGCGGAGAAATGTGGTCCTGCTCGGTAAGCACCCGAAAAATGGGGCCAGGGCTGGAGTTGCCATATGAATGCGACAGGCCCGCCAGATCCGATCCGATTTGCAAGTTATCAACGGCAATTCTCGATAGGGGAACACTCATCGCGGTTGACAACAGGTCTGTGAAGAATGACTTGCCAATGCCGGGCTCGCCAACCATAAGGATAGGAATTACCCTGATCGGGCTGGAATATCGTACAGCGAGACTTACAGCATCTTCGATACAGTCGATAACTTCGGTGAAATTGGGAGTCTTAAGCTTGAGTTCCTCGAGATGCGCGAGCGTTCCATCATCGAAACCAAACCGTCTCCATGGTCCTGTCGCAGCCAACCTTTCCGCGATGTCATCCGTGCCTCTGATCGAATGCGCAACGCTGTGAGCTTCCACCGGTTCAAACAGTGTCCACATTGACTCCAGCCCTGCAGACCAGGCCTTGGAAATCATTCGAAACTGCTCGTCCGTCGCGACCTTTTCCTTGACACGGTTCAACAGCACCTGAAGTTCTTCGGCAATAGCGCGCAGCATTGGATCACCTCGGAAGCGGATCTCGAAGTAGACGGTATCTAGAAATTCGATCAGAGCGGCTGCATCGCTAGAGAATACGTCGTCGATGGTAAGCCGCTTGGCAGCCTCTATCGCGTGTTCTATCGCTTCGGGGAATACCTTGTCTAGAAGATCAAGCTCCCATTTCAGCTTTTCAACCCCTTTAATGACTCGCAGCATTTTCCTTTCCCTTCACTCGTCAAATCGCCTCAGATTCACCTGTACATCACGATTTCTGACCCTCAAACAACTCCTAAGGTCCAATTACCACCCCCAAAAACCGCTAACCCCCGACCGAGAGACTTCGGATCTGCCCGTTTGTCACCTCATATAGCCTCCACCAGCCGAATCTTCGGTCAGGCACGTATCCAAGCGCATGGACTCTCCTCGAAAAGATCTCTGCATCTTTAAACCGATGATGATGCCCACACACATGAAGCTGTGGCAGTAGCGTGCAGTTCAGATCCAAAATGTGCTCTGTTCCTCTCCCCTGCTCGATTCCTTGGGGCCAATCATGGCTCACCAAAATATCGATCTGACCGAGATCTTTTGCTTGTGTTCTCGTCTTTTCAATGTCCGTAGCGACATAGTGGTAGTTTGATTTTTTGCCATTGCCCCTTTTGTCTGGCATAGTCTCCCGAAAGATCCCTGAGAGCCACGCGATGTTCAGGCCGTGCAGCTCTGCTGCGCCGGCACGGCCCAAGTAGTAGACATTCGGTCCCCAAGGGATCGGCGGACCACCGTTAGCCTGTTCAGCTTCGTCGAGCGCCTGAAATGGTTCGTGATTACCCCCAATGAAATAAACGGGACACGGCAGATCACCTTCCTGGAGACGCCAGAAATCGCCTAGCGCCGCATACACCTGTGGCCCAGCCACCATCGCCATCTCTGACTCAGTGCGCAGCGCTTCCGCATCCCCGACTTGAAGGACCAAATCAGGCACGTGGCCAAGAATATCGGTGGCTGAACTAATGGCCTCAATTACACAGTCCCACTGGCCATGGACATCGCCGATGGCCAAAAACGTTGTTGAAGGTTTGGTTGACATGATTTTGGTCCTGTTGCTGAAGTTACTGACGGTACTTACGGTGATGATTTAGAGATGTCGCCAATTTAAGTGGCGGGAGGTTTAGCGGTAGATCAGCGAGTTATTCGCTCGACAGCATGTAAGCCGGAGCGCATAAGGATCTGGGCGTGCTTCAATGACACTTGGGGTGTCGTTTGATTGTAAGAAGCAGACTCGGATGTCATGGGATCAATAATAGTGGGTCGGTGTGACAGTTGAGCCAAAACTAGGGAAATTTCTTGCTGACGGTACTTACCGTGAGTGAATTCCTAGGCCCCGTTAATCCAAGGTGCCTCGAGCACCAGCCCGTCACGTTTGGTGGATAGCGCAATTCCCTTATTCTTGGCAGTGGTAATAATCAGCCCATCGGGACTATGCCGGGTGACTACCAGCGGCAGGGCGGGCGCATGAGTTGCCTTGGCCAAAAGCCGGGCCCGCTTTAGAGCCCTATCCAAGTCGTAGTTTTCTGCTGTCGCCGACGCCTCAACTGCTACGTAGGCTTGTTTCCCATCTTCCTGACGGTTTCCTACCAACATCGCGTCGACTCGGTCCAGCTCTAGCAGGTCCTTCTCAGCCAACCCACGGAGCACGTCATCTCTTTCATCATCGGAAAGCGTACGAAGTGCCGTCATGTGAATTCTGCGCAAGTACTGCCTTGGGTGATTTCTCACATCTTCTTCGAGTTGACCGCCGTCTATCTCTCCGACTTGGTTCTCCAAGCGCTGC
>SCQM01000034.1 GCA_004298555.1 Actinomycetota bacterium
GGTTCGGGCCGCAAGGTGGGCAGCACGGTCTCGGCGCTGGCGTCCAGACGGCACTTAACGACTTCCACCCCTGCTTGCCGAAAGCCGGAGTCCGGCCCGAAAAGCCCGTGATATTGTTTCTCAAATGCCTCCACCAGCTCATCGGAATCGGTACTGTCCCAGGCAACAGCCAGAGATGTAGGCTGCATGCGGTACTTTATCGACACATAGCGTTGAAAGTGGCGCTGCTCAGGCGGAATCGCTTCTTGGTCCATCAACTGTTGCAGGTCTACTTGCATTTCGCCAAAGGTTGACTCCAGGCTACTGATCTGATCCTGGTTGAGAGGGAATGACCCCGACCAGGCTCTCTCCCTCGTATGGAGAATTCCTCCGGTCAGCATGCCTAAGGCAGAGAATACGGTAGCAAAACTTGGCACATAGATCCGCTTGACACGAAGTTCTCGTGCCAGAAATGCTATATGGATGGGACCTGCACCTCCATAGCAGAAGAGCGCAAATGCCCGTGGATCATATCCCTGGTCTATGGTAACCTGACGTGCCAGATCGGCCATTTGGGCATTCGCTATTCGAAATGCGCCGGCAGCCACGTCCAAGGGAGACCGCCCCAACCTCTCGGCCAGAGGAATCAGCGCCTCCATCGCCCTGTCCGCGGCCAATGGGTGGCGCCCGCCCAAGAATTCGCTCGGATTTATATAACCTAGGACCACATTCACATCTGTAATCGTCGGTTCCGTGCCGCCCAAACCATAACAGGCAGGACCGGGATCTACCCCTGCGCTCCTAGGTCCCACCCTGAGCAGGCCATCCTGATCGACCCAAACTAAGCTGCCGCCTCCTGCGCCGATCGACCTGACGGCGATTTTGGGCATCAGGTACTGATACTGGCCAATCACCGGCTCTTCATCTAGGACGGTGCGCCCGCCTTCGATCAGGCTCACATCAAAGGTCGTTCCACCCACGTCTGCGCACAATATGTTTGGTTCGCCATACAAAGATCCGAAGTGCCGGGCGCCCAACACCCCGCTCACCGGCCCTGAATCCAAGGTGAGCAACGGCTTACGGCGCACTTCGGTCAGTGTCGTCAATCCCCCCATGGCATGGGCAACCAGCAAGGGGGCTGCATATCCTTCAGCATTCAAAGCGGTTTCCAACCGCTCCAGATAACCGATTACCTTCGGAGCAACATAGGCGTTGGCAGCAGTGGTAACGGAGCGTTCATACTCCCCCAAAACAGGACACAGCTCATTTGAAACACTCAAAAACAAGTCAGGCGCCATCCGCTCCACCATTTCGCGCAACGCGGATTCATGTGCTGAGTTCCGAAACGACCAGAGCAATGTGATAGCCAAAGCCTCTACGCCCTCATCCAAGAGCCTCCTAATCGCGGTTTCGGCCTGAGCGAGATCCAGCGGAACTATCACCAACCCGTCTCGGTCAATACGCTCTACTATACCGGCGACTGCTTCCGGTTCGACAAGGGGCGGGTAAGCCTTATCAAGCCGCGATTGGTGGATCATCTCACGTTCAGATAGTCCGGCCGCCTTCTGCAAAACCTTTCCAACAAAAATTGCATCCTCATGCCCAATCGTGGTGATCAGTCCGGTTTTTACTCCGCGCCTTTCCACCATGGCGTTTGTTGCGACGGTACAACCGTGCAAAATGAAGCGGCACGACTGAAGAAGCTTTTCACGAGTCAGGCCAAGCTGTCCTGCTGCCACCGACAGCACATCAAGTACGCCAAGACTTGGATCCTGGCGCTGGCTAAGACTTTTGGCAATGGTGGCAATGTGTCCGGTGTCATCCAGCACCGCACAATCGGTGAAAGTTCCTCCAATGTCAATCCCGACGTAATACTCTGTCATCAATTTCCCCCTTGGAGGCCTAGGCGATGGACCCCGTCAATATATGCCGCAATTCCGTCAGGCCCTACCCTGCATGATCCAAAACCGAAATCCTCCCGAGCCCGCCCAACATCTAGAACGCAGTAGCTCGGCTGTTCTTGCAGCATATAATTCAGTCCTGCTCCAACCTGAATCTTGGCTTGTGGCAATGCTGCCTCCACCCACGCAACGAAATCGCCCAATCTGGTACCTATGCCGGTGCCAATGTTGTAAACCTCATGCCGAGGAGTTTTTGCCGTCGCCGCCAGCACGGCTGCACGGCCAACATCACCATTGAAAATCAGATCTGTAGACTCGTCCGAGCCCTGCGTAATCTCTAAAGGTGCTCCCGCCAGCGCGGCATCGATGATTTGGCTGTGGATTGAGAGTATTCCATGGCGACTTTTACCAGGACCATAGGTGGTACCAAGACGCAGGCAAAGAATGGTGAGATCTGAATTACGGCGTACCTGTGCTGCCAGTTGCTCCACCATTACCTTCGTTGCGGAATAGACAGAGTTTGGCGCGAGACGAAAACTTTCCGGCAACGGTTCATAGTCCGGAAAACCATACGGCGCGGGAATCTCACCGTAAACTGCCTTGGAACTGAACGTTACCACCCGATCCACGTCTGAAAGACGCGCCGCCTCAAAGACTGTTAGAGCGCCATCCACGTTGACTGCAACCGCGCGCGCCGGAAAACTCGCACACTCTGGAGGCATCAGCGCTGCCGCATGGATTACCCTGTCGATTCGGTGCGTTCGCAGTGCATCAATTACTTCCGTCAAAGAAGTGACCGACCAAGCGACCACCTCCACGCTCATATCTGAGATCAGGCTGCGGTTAGGACCTGAGTCGAAAACAATCGGAGTATGACCTTGCGCAATGACCTCTCGGACTATCCATGACCCAATGGCACCAAGTCCTCCGGTAACCAAAATATTCATCCAACTTACCCCTCTGCTTTCGCCAACCTTATGCACCTTCAATCAAAGGCGAAGCCCGGCATAACGACCGCCGCTCCGCCAATTCCCGAAATCAGCCTCAATCTCACCGGATCACAAGCACTTATCCGGATTTGGCGTGGCGTGCCCCTCATGTATGAGCACTGCCTGCGTAAATCCAATTCACACTAAAGACTTATGTATGGCTGCCACAGCGCTTCATCGCGATCCAACTCCTGCATGGTTCCCTGATAGCGAAT
>SCQM01000035.1 GCA_004298555.1 Actinomycetota bacterium
TCGGTAGAACTGATAAGAAAATGCAGGTCAGAGGAGTACCATTCCGGTGGGTGGTGGAGGCGAATTGGAAGATTGGCTCCGACAACTTCGGTGGGGATGCCTATCACACAGCCATGACTCACAGGTCAACAGTGGAGCTTGGTATAGCTCCGAAAGACCCAATGTTCGCCAGTTATGGACACCAGGTGGTGCTCGATAATGGACATGGTCTAAATGTAATCACTCCCTCACCTGTAGCTCCCAAGGTGCCTCCGTTTCAAGGGTTACCAGAGGTTATGTGGCCAATGTTCGAGAGGAACCTCTCGCAGGGTCAGCTAGAGGTATTCCGAAATACTGCTGTTATCGATGGGACATGTTTCCCAAATTTGTCATTTCTTAGTCCAATGCATGGCACCGGGGGGCATGCCCATCTCACCAACTTTTTGACACTTCGTCAGTGGCGGCCATTAGGCCCTGGCAAAATGGAAATTTGGTCTTGGTTCTTGGCCGATGTTGAAGCACCCGAGGAGTTTGTTCAGGAGTCGTATAAGCGATACGTCAATACTTTTGGCCCGTCCGGAGTTCTTGAACAAGACGACGCAGAAATTTGGTCACGGATAACAAGTGCAAGCAAGGGCTTGATGGCAAGAGATAAGACCTTGAGTTATAACAACATCATGAATTACGTTATGGGTTTAGATTCGGTCGAACCGGACACTAGTTGGCCTGGCCCCGGCCTTGCATACCCCACCTGTTACCTTGAAGCAGTGCAAAGAGCATTCTACGAGAAGTGGCATGAATGTATTGCGAAAGACTGATTGGATTATCTGCTGATGATGAGATAGCTACAGCTAACTGTAGGTAAAACGAGGAGACTATTTTGACAATCACGGACTCTGGGAGAATTCAAATCGAAACCTATTTAGAGATATGCCAGTTCCTCTATTTTGAAGCTGAACTGCTTGATGATCGGCGTTTTGTGGATTGGTTGGATCTCTTGACCGAAGATGTTCAGTATCGAATGCCAGTCAGGGTCACTAAACAAAAAGCCGACGGATCCGATATAGAGGAGCCGTCTTCCTATTTTGAGGATAATCTAGTCACCTTGACTTCGCGAATCGCACGGCTCGGTACCAAGTCGGCTTGGGCCGACGATCCGCCCTCTCGCACCAGGCATTTTGTATCAAACATCCTTGTGCGACCTGGAGCAGACAGCTCAGAGTATCTAGTAACTAGTGTACTCAATTTCATTAGAAATAGGGGGAGCATGAGCACCAATGATCAGCTGACCGGAAAGCGAAAGGACGTTCTTCGAAGGGTAGAAGGTGACTTGAAAATTGCTTCAAGGGACATCTACCTGGACCAGGTTGTCTTAGGCACTCCTAACCTGATTACCTTATTCTAGGACTGTCGCAGATTTGAGTTAGTTCCACACCCCAAGCACAGATGACATGCTTAGATGTCAAATAAACTGTTCATTTTGGCTTATGGGCACTGTGTACAGGAAAAATGACCTGGTCATCTAATTGAAATGGTTCTGGTCTTTTATCGATTACGAGGCGATTGCATTGCAAATTACAGGCGATGATGTAAAAGGTGTTTTTGCTATAATGCCTACACCGGCGGTGCCTGATGCCGCAAACCCCGGATTGGCTGACACCATCGATTATGACGAGACCCGCCTCGCAGTAGAAAAACTTATTACAGACGGGGTTAACGCAATTCTGACTACCGGCACCTTCGGTGAGGGAGCTTCACTTTTATTTGAAGAACTTGAAGCTTTCGCAAGCACCGTTGTTGACGCCTCTAAAGGAAGGGTGCCAATATTTGTAGGCGCTACCTCACTCAACACTCGAGATAGCATTGCCCGTGCAAGGACATTAAGAAACTTGGGTGTAAACGGATTGCTCCTAGGCAGGCCCATGTGGAGTCCTTGTGACGATGTTGACATAGTTCGCTATTACAAATCCGTAGCGGAGGCTGTCCCGGAGCTGGCCATCATTATCTATGACAATCCTGAAGCTTTCAAAGGGAAAATCAGTCCAAAGGTATACTCAAAGCTTTCTGATATCCCTCAAATAGTTGCAGCGAAATATCCCGGACTTACGGGGGGATTCCTTGCTGACCTGGAAGCAACAGATGGAAAGATCCGTCTCCTTCCAGTAGAGAGAGATTGGTATTACGCATGGAGGTGGGCTCCTGACCAGGTGGCTGCCTGCTGGAGCGGAAGTGCGTCATGTGGACCTAATGCCATAGTCCAGCTGGCCAAAATGATACAATCCGACGATAACGCGGGAGCGCTTGCCATTAGCCGCGAGTTGGCAGCAGCGTCAAAGTCTTTTTTCCCTAAGGGAAGTTTTGCCTTATTCTCCCAGTACAACGTTCAATTGGAAAAGATTCGAATTAACGAGGCTGGCTACATCAACGCTGGTCCATGCAGACCTCCGTATATTAGTTGTCCAAATGATTATGCTGAAGGCGCTCGTCAATCCGGACGTTTACTCGCTGAATTGCACCGTAAATACGCAAAGAAATCAGATTAGTGATATCGCTAGAATTAGAGCTCCCATCTAGCTGGAATTCTCAGAACCAGAAGTGTGAAAGTTACATGCCATGAAAAATAGGTATCCCAGAGCGTTTGCATGTGTCTCCCATAGCCCGTTGATGACATTGCCCAACTTGGCTGACTACGGATCGGAATTTAGAAAAAGTCTTCTAAGTGTAAAAGCGCGCATCGAAGATTTTGCACCTGACCTGGTTGTAATATTTGCCCCTGATCATCTGAATATGTTCGAGCGGATAAGACCGCCATTCACTACTATTATCTCTGCGACAAGTCTTGAGGAATTTTCTGTTCCTAAATTTGGGTTTAACATTGATGTCGACTTGGCCGCACGAGTGTGCGATTACCTAGCAAGTAATGACATAGACATCGCCGCGGCCGAAGATGTCGAGATAGACCACGGCTTGACACTTACTCTGACGGAACTTTTCGACAAACCTTCAACGGTGCCCCTACTCGCTTTTGTAATGAACGTGATCGGGTTTCCTGTTTCGCCTTTGAGGCGATCACTGGTCTTTGGTTCGGCGGTTGGAAGTTTTTTGTCTGATTTTGAGGGTTCCGTGTTGTTTATTGGTACTGGTGGACTTAGCCATAATCCGCCATTCCCTGATCCAGTTCCAGGTGAAAAGAAATTTACACCTGAGCAACGCAGGTTGTCGCTCGCGAATGCGGTCAAATGGATCGACACCGAATGGGATTGTGAACTGCTAGAACAAATGACACATGGAAACTCGAAATGGTTTTATAACTTGACGCAGGCTGAGATTAGCAAACGCGGAGGTGGTGCCAATGAAATTAGGGTTTGGGCATCCTGCTGGGCTGCAGATGGCTTTGCACCCGCGACCTTTACTGCGTATGAGAGTGTGCCTGAGTGGATAACTGGAATGGGAATAGCTTACGGAATTGGGTGACTCTGGTATTAGTGGGTTGAGCACAAAGGTAGTTGATTCTGAGTGGACTCCCACAGGTCGGCTGCGGGTATATGCAATGAAGTATTTTTAGCCTACATATGCTTTTTCCAGGGAATTGGCCATATCGGGGTCAAGTTTTAGGCAAGTATGATGACGCAAATAGCCTGGTAGAGACTCATAATTAAGTTTGGATTATTTGCCTATCTTACGGCAATCTCACAGCACCCAGTATCTCCTGCTACGATTTCCCTTGCCTTGGCATTTCATAGGCTTAGTACGAGCTGAACATAGCGATACGTCGAGGGTTACCCGCCAACAGTATTTATCGTATTCTGCCGTCTTGATCGGGTTCTCTGTTGACCTGTGGCAGTGGCCTCATATCGCCTATATTGGCGCGGAATTCAGACTGTCATACTTTTTGCAGTGCTGGTCCGGTCCTGTAGTTGTGCACTGGAGCTTAGGCGTTCAAACCGTCAACAATGTGAGGCGGCCTTACTTTTTCTTGGGTGCAGTAAGAAAATTCTGCTGGTAGTTGCCAATTATTATGTTTCGGCCAACTATCGTGCCCGTCCGCACTCTTGAAACATCGATCCAAGTATTCACCCTAACCTAACTATGTCCCGGCTGACTCCCAAAGTTGTCTAAACGTGTCGATTTGTTGGAACACGTTCGCAGGCTCTGCTGACGGAAGCACGAGATAGGCGTAATCTCCAAGATCGTGAAGGAGACGAAGATAACGCAACTTTTGGAGCCGATTACGGACGTAACTGTTCGCGCTGAACACCGATCCGACGATCGCAAATAGTACACCCACAATGACTAGGAGCCAACCCCATCCACCGGACTTAACGATTCCAGCGCCGACTGCGGCTACCGCTGCTCCGACGCCAGCACCGCCTCCTGTGACGAGTGGGCCTACCCGCGATTCCCAGGCCTGCGACCTCTGCTTGTCTCGAGCATGGACGTAGCCGCACGCAACGGAGTCTCGCAGCCCGGCCAAGTCTGCAAGAACCCGCCATCGCCAACCGTCGGGCTCTGCGAGTCCTAGGGGTTCTGCATTCTCGCCAGCCGACGCTTGCGCCACCTTCAGGGCTTTGGTGGCCCACTCGAACTTCTCCTCCCCGGGTGTCGCCATCTTGGGCGACTCGGCTTTTGGCGGTATAGCCTCAACGGTCATGCACATCCCTCCGTCTCATCAGGTGGTCCCATCCCGGTGACCAGACTATGCGCTCAATACTACCCAACAAGGTACCGAGTGTTAGCACGAAGGGGCCGACCGTGGGCGTGGAGGAATCGTCACTCATCCCTACCCCGAGGCCAGGCCACTGAGCCTTCCCGCAGGCGTCTAAGCTCAGTCTCGGCCTTCGCTGATCGACGCGGTCGACGGTGTATCGGTTCCGCGACGCCTTGACCGTGCCGACGGATCCTGTTGCCCTGCTCCCACAGAAACACTTACCTCTGCTCACAACGCCTTACCCCAGATACTGTCTTCGGTGATTAGCAGCCACGTGTTCACGGGTGCCGGTTTCAAGTTTGGCAGCACAGGCGGTACAGGCAGCCCGAGGCGATGCCGAAACTGAGGTCTGGTTCAAGGCGAGCTGTCATTGCCATCGCCGACTAGGTAAACTGTAAATGTTGATATTAGTTAGAAGCTTTTCACACTTTAGTTCACGGTCGGCATAGTCGCCGGTGAAATAATTGTGGAGTAACTTTTTGGGGTTTTTATAATCCCAGGAAGAGTAGTCCTACCGAGATTTGCTAAATTTCAGCGATGATCAACGCAGCATCACCGAGCGATCTACGGCGCCGGACGTAGCGATATATGCGTGCGCCTTTATCGATTTAGAACCTAGCTGAATATCTCCTCATTGCATTCCCAATCCAGGAGTCGAACATCTTGTGAATTCATCTAAATCGTCGAAGGATACGGTTAAGTGATTCGCGAGGGCCGGCTTAGAGGCAATGTGGGTTCCATCACTTTACAGGACAACAAACTATATCCACTGCCTGAAGAATATTGGGGATTGGGAAGATTTAAGGTGCAGGGACCGAAGGATAAATTTACCCCTTCCATCCAAGCGGAATCGTCCATAAGAAACAGCCCGACAGAGGGGAAACTGGTCGACCAAGCAGCCTCCACTTCATAGTTGACTTTCGACTCACAATCTGCTATCTTTCCCTCACCAAATTACTGGCATTTTGGGGTGCAGCCAATTTGGAAACGGGGGTTTGAATGACCGAAAACAGAAGTGGCGTAAAGTGGCACGGACGCCCAACAAGTGAAATCGGTACTCCTGGGGTACCGCCTCAAGAGGTACCGTTCGTCGCGGAAGCATCTCCCGAAGGACCATTTGGTACCGTGCGGTTCGTTGGTAGATACGGACTCTTCTGCGCAAACCCTAGCGAACTTGAACGTAACAACATAAGTTATGGGGATGCCAAGGAAATTGCATGGGACGCTTTTGGTCTATGTGGTGGCAACGTCTCTTTCTATGACATGGAAGGTAACTATCTCTTTGAAAGAAATGCACCTTTGCCATAAGGCATGATCGCTTGGAGTAGTAGATCATTTGAGTCGGATGGGACATATTGTGGGAAGCGGGGGTAACATGTAGCGCTAGCCACATTCATTTGCTTTCCTAATCAAAAAGGTTCTACGGCCTATCTCGTAACCAAGACCATGGAGAAGTCCGCTTGCTTTCGCACCGGGCGATGCCTCAATCCATATCTGTCCCATTACAGGACGCCCTTCACTTTCTCTCCAATCCTTTACCCGCAGTCCCGCCGGCGTAACTAGCGGTTGGCTTGCCCAGTCACTTGGGCGGGACTACGGGCTTACCATGCAGCAGCTTATTTTGGGCCCATGACTCACTAGTAGCTAATATGCAATGTTTTGATACTTTAGAAAAATGTGGCAAGCCTGGCGTCACCTCCTCCGTCACCAACACCACGCATGGCCGTCATCCTATCTCCTGAAGTAATTGGAGTTGTTCTGGCAAAGGCTGCAAAAATCAACCCTCAGATGGCTGCCACATTTGCATTCGGAGCCTTTACTGGTGAAAGACGTGGACAAGTCCTGGCACTTAGGTGGTCGGAACCCAATCCGGAACGTCTTCTGCTAAAGATTCGAAGATCTATCTCCTGCACTCCCGCGACTGGCATGATTTCCGAACTGAGTATTTGACGATTTATTCCAAAGAGAGATCCCGTCAAGTATCCGACAAAATGACCCTGATCGAAATCTGCAGTCACTCAAAAGAATTACATATACATATGTATGTA
>SCQM01000036.1 GCA_004298555.1 Actinomycetota bacterium
GCATACTGCGATCCCAACAGTTCAACTGGATCGACACAGCAAGAAAGCATCTTGAAATTTATAATAGCCTTGGCTTTGGTCTGGAAAGTTAGCATTATCTCATGAAGGCTTTGATAACGGGTGCCAGTGGCTTTGTTGGCGGACACTTGGCGAAACACTTGTTGTCGAGAGGCGATGAAGTATTTACGCTGGATCCTGCAGTGGACATCACCGAGCAGTCGGCTGTTTTCGAGGCGGTTGCGGGCCTTGCTTCGCAGCGCGTAGATGTCATCTATCATCTTGCCGCTCTTGCCCATGTGGGAGATTCATTCGGATCGGCCGTAAACGTGTTCAGAGTCAATGTCATGGGGACTCTGCATCTTCTTGAATCAGTGAGAAAAGTCTTTCCGGAGGCGAAGGTCATATTCGTATCGTCGTCTGAGGTCTATGGAAGAGTTGACCCGCAGTACCTGCCAGTTGCTGAAGATGCGCCTCTGGCCCCTTTGTCACCGTACGCAGCCTCGAAGGCTGCGGCAGAGCACGTGGCCCTGCAGGCATTTCGTGCATACGGCCAGCGTGTGATAATCGCACGCCCGTTTAATCACATAGGTCCTGGGCAATCTGAAAGTTACGTTGTCTCTGCGCTTGCGAAAAGGGTGGTAATGGCGAAGTTGGACGGAAGCCACTCGATTGTCGCCGGAAATCTACAGTCCAAAAGGGACTTCACTGACGTTCGGGACGTCGTAAATGCCTACAGGAAAATGGCGGAATTTGGGGAGCCCGGCGCCTTGTATAATGTCTGCTCCGGCAGATCCGAGATGATAGCGGACTTGGCAGACAAAATTATCAGTCTTGCCCACGCAGATATAACCTTTGTCAGCGACCCGGGACTTGTTCGGGATGTGGAAGTAAGTGATATCGTGGGAGATTCCTCTAGGTGTCAATCAGAGTTGAACTGGAGACCTCGGATTCCTATCGAGGAAAGCTTGAAAGATGTTCTAGAGTGGTGGTCAGCTCACCTAGTAGCCGATTGAGCCTGCGCTGCAGATCTTTCTTTGCAACCATGGTGCGCTGGAACGTCAGAATTGACAGTCCAACCACTGTATAGGCAAGGTCGGCCACTGAAGGTGAATTAGTCGATTCGTCATTTTCCACATAGCCAGTTTATTCTGATTCGATTATTTAGAGGCTAGGGCTTGCATTAGTTGTGGGGGTGCCGCCGAGAGCGTGGGGCAGCAGTTGAAAAGCGGTTAGATTCGTTTTGGCGGCAATCAAACTCATGACGTTTGCGCAAGCGGTGAAGCTGATTAGCCGGAGTTTAGGTGCGATCGAATAGCAGATCCGTATAAATACAGGTCGGGTGAGGATCGAAACGTGGACTATTGTGCATCTTTTATTGAAGTTTATGCAGGATAAGCCACTTTCCACTAGAACAGTGAGATTTTACTGCGCAAAGATCTACCGATTGAGGGTACCCTGAATACTCTGATGCCTAAAGCGCCTCATGTTGTAGCCGTTGTGGTTGTTCATAATCCGGGAACCTGGTTCCAGGAGATGCTCGACTCGCTGCGCGATTGCGATTATCCTAACATTTCAAGCATTTTTGTCGATACCTCTACTGAGGTAGATGTCAATAAGGCCATCCTTGGCACGCTGCCAGAAGCAACGATAATTAAAGCCGATCCTGCCACGGGATTTGGAGCTGCCTGCAACATCGGAGCACATAATGCCCAAGGTGCTACCCATCTGCTTTTCTGTCATGACGATGTCTCCTTTGCGCCAGATGCCATTAGAAAGATGGTAGAAGAGGCATTTCTTATGAATGCCGGGGTGGTAACCCCCAAATACGTCGTCTGGAACTCGCCATCACAGATTTTCGCACTGGGTGCTTCTATGGATAGAACCGGAACATTGGCGAGCCGCGTGGATGTCGGAGATCTCGATCAGGGCCAGTATGACATTTCCCAGGAGGTATTCGTTGCGCCAGGTGGGGCAACTCTTGTTCGCCGCGACCTTTTCGATGCCATAAAAGGCTTCGATGAAAAGATGTTTCTCTACTACGAGGATGCAGATCTGTCATGGCGTGCTCAAATCGCTGGAGCTCGAATTGTTGCAGCTCCGCTTGCCAAGGTGCGGCATCTTATGGTTTCTACTCTTGGAGCGCGCAGAGCCCGGGGCGGGCGGCGCAAGAGCAGCGCAGAGGTGCGGTCTCGTCTTCCCAGGCATGACCGGATAAGGTATGCGAGAAAGAACCAGCTGCGAGCACTGCTGGGTAATACCAGGGGTTTTCCCAGTCTTATATCTTTAGTTCAGTATTTCCTACTCTCGGTTGTCGAAGTTCTATACTTTCTCGCCACTGGGAAGCCCAAGATCGCTTTCTCGATATTTGAATCCTGGCCTGCCGTGGTTACAAGCAGGAGGTCTATCAGGCGAAAGCAAAAATCGATATCCCATTATCAGGTGAAATCAGATGCTGCGCTGCGTAAACAGATGATCAGCGGCAGTGCAAGAGTGAAAGGATTCATCAATAGCAAGAAGAACTTCAAAGGTCAGGGTGACGAAGCACGCCGCATTTCCGCATGGCGTGACTATTCGTCTGAGAGATCACTTTTGGACCGGCTGACCAAACCAAGCTTCAAAAAGTCCAAGGACTCGGGCAGATTTGATGAAAATACTTCGACAGCTATTGCATTGGCACGCATATCGAGGATTGTCATGTGGCTGATGGTGGGGTTCGTGCTTGTTGGCAGTCGGCAGATTATTACCGGCAATACTCCATTGTTTGGCCAGTTCCTGCCATTTGGACCGGCCCATACTCTGTTGGCAACCTACTTTTCGGGTCCACCCCATCACTTGGGACAAACTGCTCCGTCTCCAACGGCGGATTTGATTCTTGGGGCGATTGGCTACGTCTTTTTCGGCGGCACTGGAATCGAAGCAGATTTTGTGTTTGCTGCCCTAATCGCCATGGGATTGTTTGGGATATATCGAATCGTTGCTGACTTTCGCAACAGGACCGCTGCATATTTGGCGGTTGCACTTTATGCGATAGGACCTATCCTGGGTGGCGTAATTTCTACTGCTTCGCTGAGCGGACTCGTGGTTTACGGGCTGGCTCCATGGTTTTTGCTAAGGCTGTTCAGGCTGTCAAATCTTCCTGGTACCTTTAGGTCTCCCCGGCTGTCGGCACGTTACGAGTTGGCAGTGGAAGGTATTTGGCTAGGGTTGATATTCGCCTTTGCTCCATCGTTCATCTTTATGTTCGGTCTCTTGGTCCTGGTGATTGCGGTCGCGGGGAACCTGCTCGGCTTTCTCGGATCAAGCAAGAGGTATTTTGCCACGCAGATTGGGGCTTTCGGCCTTGCCGTGCTACTCAATTCTCCGTGGATAGTCTCGTTATTCCTGCCGGGGACATCCATCTCTTCCCTATTTGGATCGGCGGGTCCGGCGAATGTCGGTATTCCATGGCTGCTGCTGATGCGGATTTCCCAAAGCGTCAAAGTGGCGCCGGCGTTTGGACTGTACCTCATCGCGTTCATAGCATCGCTGATTTTCGTGAGGGAGCGCAAGGCAGACAGGGTTCTCACCCTCCTTTCCATCTTTTGCGTGATCATGCTCGTAGCCATCTTTTCTTCCTATGGGGCTTTTGGTCAAGATCCGATTCCGCTGGAGATCGTTTTGCCAATAGCGTTTATTGCGGCAGTAACTGTTATCGGATCGGGAATAGAGGCTGCGTTTTCAGTGCTGCCCACATTCACAATGGGTTGGCGGCATTTGGTCATCGGTCTGAGTGCACTTTCGATTCTGATAGCCAGCTACGCAATGCTTGGCAGCAATAGCACGGGCCGTTATCAGTTGGTATCTCAAGGATATGAGTCGTCACTTGGCTGGATGGTTAAGGGCTCCTCCGACAATCCCGGAAAGGTTTTGTGGCTAGGAAGGCCCGGAACCCTCCCGGTCGGGTCCTATCAAATATCGAACGACATGGCAGCGGGGGTAGTTGCTATCGGAGATCCGACAATTGAGTCACTGTTCCCATCATCCAGCTCCCTGCAGGATGAGCAGGTCATCAGCGCGGTCAAGGCCGCAGTTGACGAAGACACTGTCTATCTGGGAAAGCAGCTGGCTAATTTGAGAATCAAGTACATAGTTATTCCTCAGTCTTCAATTTCCAACCCGTCGTTTCTAACTAGCGATCTGAATCTGATGCTCTCGCGGCAGCGTGACCTGAATCAGCTGGTGGCAGATCCGTCCGTAGTGGCATTTTCTGTTGGCGACCCTCTAAAAGCCACCGGACCATCGCGCTTGGACAGCACTGATTCTGCATTGAACGGGCTGCGGCTTGCCCTCGAAATCGCCGTGGCGGTTCTTTGGCTTGGAATAATTGAGGCGACACTCAGCCGCAAATCAGTGGCGCTATGGTTCACCAGGAAATTCTTCGCGACTAATGCGGGTCAGGCAGTTGGGACGATAGGCCGCCTCTTCCGTTGGAGTATCAACTCGGAGAATGTCACAAGGATCGAGAGATCGAGAAGGGGTGAGGTCAAACTCCGCAACCAGTCAACTGTGCAATCGGCATTGCCGGATGGCGGAAATACAAGAGAGATCAAGCACGTCAAAATCACATCTTTGCGGGGGGATTCCGAAGAATCCAGCCTATCCGGCTTGTCGGGTGACGAGACAATGGATGCGCAGGTGACTCGTGGCGAAGTCTAGGCGGCAGAAGGGCATCAAGAAATTTTCCAAGCTGCAATGGATCTTCTTGATGGGGTGTGCTGCCTTTGTTGTTCTTGTTGGCGGCCTTGGGGTGTTTATTGGTGATCAGGGGGCGAAGAATCCAATTGGCGAAGCTACTGTTTTGGCGACCGAAAGGCTAGCGGTGGCGAGCGTCTCCCCATTGAACTCTGATTCTTCTTCGTGGTACTGCACTTGGGATCTGCCAGGCAAGGGTGGCATTTCAAACGTTTCGGTATTGCTAGCCAATACCTCCTCCAAAGAGGTGAATGCCACACTTAGCGCCTTCACGTCGGGCATAAAACAGCCGCGGTCCTTAAAAATCCCAGCCCACAGCTTTCTTAGGTATCCGGAAGCTGTCACTCCAACTGGCCAGTCGGGCGCAGTGTCATTCATTGCAAACGGCGGAGGTACCGTGGCGGAGTTGGAGGTTTCAGGCCAGACAGGTTCAACTGTTGCCCCTTGTAATTCGTCACCATCTGCAGACTGGGTGGTACTTGGTGGGAATACTCTGAGCGGTTCCGCCTCCGGTATTTCGATTTTTAACCCCTTTGAACAGGACGCGGTAGTCGATGTATCCTTGAGTTCCCCCTCAAGCCGCTTTAATCCAGCCGCTTTGAGAGGAATTGTGATTGCGCCGAATTCATCCCATGAAATCGATTTGACCCATTATTTCGCTGGACTGAATGACGTGGCCGTCTCGGTTACCACCAGGATCGGGCGTGTCGTGGTGGGTGGAATTGTTCAAAGGAATGACAGTGGCGACACCGGGCTGGCTGCCTTGGCAACTTTTCCGGCCTCTGCCGCGAAATGGAGATTCCCGATCGGACAGCTTTCTGGTAATCAAAGCCAGGATATTTTGATTTTTAATCCCAACTCTTACAAGGTTTCGGTAAATCTGCACTTTTCGTACCTGGATCTTGAAGCAGTGACTCCATCTTCATCTACCTCGACGACCACCACTGAGAGTGCAGGGAAACGGGCGTCAGGCACATCTGCGCTGCGATCGGGGCAAACGGCGGGATCCGGTGCAACTTACGATCTGACTAAGACAATCGCTGGCGACGCGGTTGGGGTCGTATCAGTGAAGGCGGATACGCCGATGCAACTGGGTTTAAATTACAAAGTTCAGCTATCTGTCGCAGGAGGGTACGGGGTTGCTGCCGCTGAGGATTTTGTGGGATCCACGGCAAATCCAAACACCCGATATCAGGTTGTTGGCGGAACGCCGCTCACGACAAAGGACTGGATTGCGTTGTATGATCCGTCGGCTATGGGTGTTCCCGGCCCGCAGGCCTGGCTGGCTACTGTGGATACTGGAAACAGCGACCCGGTATCCCAGAAAACTCCACTTGTGGACCTAGGTCCAACATACGTCGCTCCTCCTGGCCAGGCGCCTGCATCATTGCCAACGCTTCAGGCTCTGACGGCTCAGACTTCCAACAAAGTTTTGAAGTCTAACGTCCATTTAAATACCCTGGGCAGCCTCGCTCCCGTGGTCACCGGACTTATCGTCTCTTCCAGTTCACCGTTTGCGTTGGGCTCGATCATGGGAGCCACACCGGGTGACCTATACGTGGTTCCTGTCCTTCCTTTTGCCAACTGATTCCAAGCGGAGCTGCTAGAGGATGCTCGGCTGGCGGCAGGGCATAGGCCTTGCGCTTGCCAAATTTGGGGATGAAGGGAATCTTTGGATCAATTGGTTGTCCGGTTGCCATTGCGAAAATGATTACTTTCAGTAATCGAAATACTTATGAATACTCGTAAGGCGGCACCTTCTATAATGTGCTGGGATTTACTTTGAGACGTCGGATTGGCTGTATCCTTTTCGGCAGCGAAGTACTTGTTCGTTTGAAGGTGACCGCAGTGGACGGACTTGAGCTGTCGGCAGTGGGCGACTAAGCTTCCTGCCGGTTTGCAAGGCTATCTGGTTTGTGGTGACTGTCTTGAAGTTTGTGTGCGGGGGCGCCTCAGTATTCCAGGCATTTTTATATCAGGGGAAATCATATGGACGTTATGCGCAGGGAAATTGCAATATGTACCAGAATGCTCGTCGATGCCGACATTCTCGAGTACAGCGGCCATATCAGTTCGCGGCTACCTTCGGGAGACGCGTTTTTGATCCAGCCTGTTGATGATGTGCGTTCCAATCTGGATCCATCCCGATTATTGGTGGTTGGCCTTGATTGCGAGGTGGTTGAAGGGGAAGGAAAGCCTCCTTCCGAGACACCCATACACGCGGAAATATATAAGGCGCGTCCAGATGTCGGGGCGGTTGCGCATTTTCATCACGACCCTACCACCATGTTTTCGATGGTGAAGGGGCGCCCGCTTTTGCCAATGAAGAATCATGCAAGTCGTTGGGCTGATGGCGTGCCGGTTCATTTCGATGCGTCGCATATCTCTTCAGTCGAGCAGGGTCAGGAACTTGTTCGCACCTTAGGCGATTCAAATGCAGCTCTGCTCAGGGGGCATGGCGAAGTGGTAATTGCCGAGAGCATCGTGGCCCTGTTTGCTGATGTTGTACACTTCGTTGAAAATGCTAAAGCATTGGCTCAGGCTGGCCTGCTGGGTGAGGTGGAGCCATTGAATGGCGAAGACCTGGAAAGGTTCCGTTCGACCTTTAACCGCGAAAAGCATGCCAGGAAGCTTTGGGCATATTACTCGGTAACAGCTGCAAACAAGGGTGTTATTCCTTCCGAGTGGTTGTACGAATAGTCTGGTCGAGGCATGACCGAAAGCTATCAGGCATATATTAGTTTGCGTCTGTAAAGGGGACCTGGCGATTCCTGGTCCTATCCAGTTCGCTTTAGGTGGATTTTGCAGAAGGCCGCATGAAGGCAGGATTCAGCTCGCTCTGTTAGGGAGATCCACTGCCGCGTTGACCCTCGGGACAAGGGTATTCAATGTTATTAATCCGTCAACCTGGAAAGCTTAACGGTTAAAGATATAACCATATAATCGACTTGACTAGCCAGGTGCAACCTGCTAGAAATTTGGAAGCAACAACACGATTATTTTTCCTTCACTGGGGGGTGCGAGGATGTGGGTGCAATCTGGGGAACCCCTGTGACGTCAAGGAAGCAGTCGCCTGTTGTCGCAAGCTAAGTTGCATAAAGCAACTGGACTGTTAATAACTTATATGGGGGGAAGTTGAAGACTAAAATATCAGGCCTTATCTTGGTCTCGGCGCTTTTAATCAGTGCATGTGGATCAAGTAGCTCGGCAAGTTCCACTAAAACAACTGCGGCAGGTTCGGCGGCTACGACAAGTGCTGCAGGCCAGCCCTCTACAGCTACCCAGCTCAACTTCAATGCAGATGGTACGCCAAACCTCAAAGGTTTGAGCTTTGCAATTGGAAATGCAGCTGGCAGCGCTCATATTGGGGACACAAATGTTTACAGCCTTGTCCAATTTCTGAAGAAATGGGGCGCTAGCGCGACCCAGACCAATGCGTCTCAAAATGCTCCTGAACTGGCTGTTGCCAGTGGTTCGCTGAATGCCACAACTGGCCCTCTTCCAACGGAAGTCGATGCCGGACTAGTCGTCTTTGGTCCGAATCAGGCCCGCCTGGATGATGTTCTTTTGGCGAAGGCGAGTATCGCCGGATTGTCTGACCTAAAAGGCAAGAAGGTGGCAATATGTTGTGACGCATCACCTGATGGAGTGCTGCTGACAGCCGCGCTTTCAAAGGGGAACCTGACTTCATCTCAGGTCAGTCTCCTGAAGACCGGAGCTAGCAGCGCTTCGCTGAACGCACTGATTGCCGGACAGGTTGATGCTGCGTTCGTCCACTCGAACGCTGTTCCTAAGGCTGGTAGCAAGTTCCATGTGCTGGCTGTCGGAGCGACTCTGCTGCCTCAATACGCTGACAGTTTCATGGCTGCTGAGTCATCTTGGATAAAGTCTCATCCAGCTATGGCCGAGGCTATTGATCTGGCCTGGCTTGCTTCAGCAAAGCTATTCAATACTGATGAGACTTCGTGGGTGAAGTTGGCGTCCAGCTATACCAAGGGTGCAGATACGACTGCTCAATACCAGGCTGCATGGCAGGAGCTGCAAAGCATCCAAGGATGGCCCGCTGATCAGTCGACGGTCAGCTCTTCAGTTGTTTCTTTCAACCTCAACATAGCTAAGCAGCAGAACGCTTTGAAGGGACCCGGTTTGAACCCAGCTGATCAGCTGATGAATCTCACGCCCTGGCAAAGTGCATGGACGCAATTCAGCGCTCATGAAAGTGCGTACTAAGTGACAGATCAAGTAACCAACAGGGTCACACCTGGTGAATCTGCGGCTACGGACCTCCTGGGCATTGCTCAGGAGGTCCCGGCCGGGGTCATCATGAACGCAGGAAGTGGATCGATGGAGATTCAGCCCGATTTCATTGTCCCGGGAACCAAGTCATCTGGATTGTCACAGATGAACAAGCAACGAGTCGCGCGTTGGATCGCGGTGCTGGCCGTATTAGTACTGTGGCAACTATCCGGTCTGTTCCTTAAGCCCATCTTTATATCAACTCCAACTAATGTCTTTACCTCTTTTTTCCGCTTAATTGGTGATGGGCGCCTGCCGAAAGCTTTTTTTCAGAGCTTGCTGGAAATGATTGGCGGTGTGATTATTGCCGGAATTGTGGGTATCGGTGTTGGCCTTCTCATGGGCCGGATTCGAATCGTTGAGCGGGCATTGGAGCCGCTCGTGGCTTTCGGCAATGCGACCCCTTCGATTGCGCTGTTGCCAGTCATGGAAGTTTGGTTTGGCATAGGAACGAAGGCGAGAGTCGCTTTCATCATGGTGATTTGCACCTGGCCACTGCTTGTCAATACCTATGCAGGGGTGAAGGCGGTTCGCGGGAATTTCACGGATGTGGGGAAGGCCTTTGGATTGGATGGCTGGAAGCAAACTTGGAAGGTGTATTTCCCAGGGACCATACCTTTCATTTTTATAGGAATTCGTATTGCACTAGCCGTTGGTGCTGTTGGAATGATCCTTGGGGGTCAGGAAATCGGTGACACAGGGCTCGGGGGATTGGCTGAGACTTTCGGAAGTTACAGTCAAACTGCAGATCTAATTTCGACGATCGTTGCGACAACTGGTTTGGCGCTAATTCTATTTGCGCTAGCTCGGAAAATTCAAGCTTGGCGTTTTCCGTGGATAGCCGACACGTCAGCAGGAAGGCGTACCGCATAATGACTTATGAAACACAGACCGATTCAAGAACAGGTGGCCGTACGACCATGGACAATGTCAATTCAGGACGCGATGGCCGGCCTATCTTGGAAGTGAAGGGAATGTGCAAGACGTTCTTCACCAAAGAACGGACCGTAGTTGCTCTTGATCATGTGGACCTGTCAGTTCATACGGGAGAATTTATTTCTTTGGTTGGTCCTAGCGGTTGCGGCAAGACTACTTTGCTTAGAATCATCGATGGTCTCGAGCAAGCTGACGCCGGAACACGAACCCTCGAAGGGGTGCCGCTTTCAGGTATTTCTCAAGACATGGCGTATGTTTTTCAAGATATCAACCTTCTTCCGTGGCGATCCGTTCTGGACAATGCTGCACTGGGCTTGGAAGCCCGTGGCATGAATAAGAAGGATCGAAGTGAACGGGCCATGGAAGTTCTTGAGATGGTTGGACTTGCATCTTTTGCGACTTCTCCTCCCTACACTCTTTCTGGAGGCATGCAGCAGAGAGTTGGAGTGGCCAGGGCATTGGCAGTTCGTCCGAAGGTTCTTCTTATGGATGAGCCCTTCGGCCAATTGGACAACTTCACCCGGGAAGCTCTGCAGGTTGAGATCGCGCAGCTGTGGGCTAAGTTGGGAATGACGATAGTCTTCGTGACTCACGACGTAGATGAAGCGATATTTCTCTCCGATCGTATAGCGTTATTTCAGCCGGCCCCTGGTCGCATTACCGAAATTGTCGAAGTTGATCTTCCAAGGCCTAGGGACGAGTATGACGTCAGAGCCCACCCCAAGGCGCTCGAGCTGAGGAGTCACATTATGTCTCATTTGCGTGCCGGTAAGGGGATGCCCGAATGAGCATAAAAGTATCTCAGATCCCAGTGAACCAGGATCTGGCTAGCACAATGCCAAGGCCTCCGAAACCTGCTATTTCTCAGCGAAGCTGGACTATCGTTGTGGCTCCTCTGGCAGTGATCGCGATAATTGCGGGTTTCTGGGAGATTGCAGCGAGTTTTGTTAACCCGGTTCTTATACCCTCGCCGCAGAGGGTGGCGAGCGATTTCGGAGCACTTTTTAAAGCTGGTACTGCGCAGGCCGCACTTGCGATTTCGATTCGCGAATTATATATCGGACTGTTTATCGGCTTAGCCGCCGGCATCCTGCTTGGAATGCTCATAGGCCGCTATTCGATGGCTGAGGGAATACTCGGCCCGTTTATAAATTCGGCCAATGCAACGCCCCTGAATGTTTTGATACCGTTGCTCATACTATGGGTTGGAATCTCTTCCAAGGCGAGAATTCTTTTCGTAATTTTGATCACGTTCTTTCCGGTATTGCTCAATACCGCCGGTGGACTTAGGAACGTGAGCAAAGGCTACGTTGAGGTCGGAAAGACAATGGGTCTTAGTGAACGCCAGTTGGTGCGCAAGGTAATTCTGCCAGCCTCGGTTCCGTATATTCTTGCTGGTGTTCGCATCGGCGTAGCTCTCGCAGTTATAGGTATGATTGTCGGTGAAATGGAAGTCAGCAACGTTGGCTTAGGGTATCTGCTCAACTTCTACGGTGAGGGATTCCAGACTGGTAGATTGCTGGCACTGGTATTCCTAGCGTCGCTGATTGGCGTTTTCAACGTGACCATGGTTCGCTTAATCCAGCGGCGATTTTTCAGATGGACGATTGTTGGCAGATAGGCGTCATGATATGCGGGTGTAGACCCGTAACCAATTTGATTATCGGCAGGGGTGGAGTTCCGCTTTGGACGCCCCTGTCGCTGCTTTAATCTCTCGCGTCACTTTCCAAAAGTAGCGCAGTTTCTAGTGTCTGCGGTGCTAAGGTTTTAGTCGCTAGGCCACTTCATATCGAAGTGATGAGCTGTTAAATATGGCCATCGGAGCGAACTTCGGGTTTTATTACCTGGCAAATCGAGTGGGTACTGATTTGCCGATATCTAATGTTGTGGCTTATTGTAGATTCGACTTCTGTGACTGAGTGGATTTTGAAGGAAGAGGAAAATAATCAGCCACTTTGCTTATAAAGCCGCTAGTCATTGACTGTCTTAAATGAACGTATATTTTAGATTTCTGAAAGAGTTAGTTTCTGTGACTGGAGCTGCGAAGGTCTGTCTATTTTCGCTGGACGGAGTTGTTCAAATTGTGAGTTGGCTTTAGAGGTTAGCTGGCCGATCACTCGAACATAACCAGGGCTTTGGTCGTCTAATTTTTTCATCACTAAATGTGCTTTATCTTAACTGGAGGAACGCTTGAGTACGCAAGAGGGAATCAGACCGGCACCGGTGCCGCTGGTATTGGGGGGAGCACGGGGTGGCCCCAAAGTTCGGACATTGCGTAGGGACAGCTGGAAGAGGTCGCCACTGATTACCCAGGGCTACTTGATTCTTTTTGTCGTATACGCGACCTGGGCCGCATTTCAAAACAGCAATTACTACGTGGGAGCCAGTTCACATCGTGACCTGATCTCACCTTTCTACTCCCCATGCGTTGCACAAAGCTGCGTGCCAGGCTCACATGGGAGCTTTTTGTTGCACTGGTGGACTTATTCGCCAGCCTTGGTGATCTTGATCATTCCGCTGGGCTTTAGAGTGACCTGCTATTACTACCGGAAGGCCTACTACCGATCTTTTTGGCACTCGCCGCAGGCTTGCGGAGTGGCGGATGGGCACAAAAAGTACACAGGCGAGACAAGGTTTCCATTAATAATCCAAAACATTCACCGGTACTTCTTTGTGCTTGGAGTTTTGTTGAACATTATGTTGACCATCGACGCGGTCGTAGCGTTTCACCTGCCGGGTGACGGCGGAATCGGGGTAACGGTTGGGACTCTCGTTCTTGTTGCAAATGCTATTTTGTTGTGGTTCTATTCAATTTCGTGTCACGCCTGCCGGCATCTTTGCGGTGGGAACGTGAATGAGTTTTCAAAACACCCGGTACGACATGGAATGTGGAAAATAATCACCCCACTGAATGCTCGACACATGCAGCTGGCTTGGGTGAGCCTCACCTTCGTGGCACTCACCGACCTTTATGTCCGCTTAGTGGCCGGTGGGGTAATCACTGACCTGAAGATCTTCTAAAGGGTGATCATGGCTGAATATGAACATATAGATCTTGACGTTGTAGTAATTGGTGCCGGGGGAGCCGGACTTCGCGCGGCTATTGAAGCTGAGCAGAGAGGTTTGCGCACTGCGATTGTCTGCAAATCGCTTCTCGGTAAGGCGCACACAGTCATGGCTGAAGGTGGCGCAGCGGCTGCGATGGGTAACGTTTGGTCTGAAGACAACTGGAAAGTCCACTTCAGGGATACCATTCGCGGTGGAAAGATGTTGAGCAACTGGCGAATGGCTCAGTTGCATGCTCAGGAATCTCCAGACAGAATTTACGAGCTGGAAGCTTGGGGAGCTTTGTTTGACAGAACCAAAGATGGACGGATTCACCAGCGAGATTTCGGTGGACACCGCTATGCAAGGCTGGCTCATGTGGGAGACAGAACTGGGTTGGAGCTAATCCGGACTCTCCAGCAGCGTGCGGTCGCCTTGGACATAGATGTGTTTATGGAAACCAAGATTTTGAAGCTCTTGAAGAACTCCTCTGGAGAAATTAGCGGTGCTATCGGCTATCAACGCCCCAACGGGAAGATGATCCTATTCACCGCCAAGGCTTTTGTCATGGCAACTGGGGGAATAGGAAGATCCTGGAAGTATTCCACTAACTCCTGGGAGTCGACAGGAGATGGTCACGCACTGGCCCTGTGGGCGGGTGCTGATCTCATCGATATGGAATGCATGCAGTTCCACCCGACAGGTATGGTATGGCCGCTGTCGGTTCGCGGATTGCTGGTCACCGAAGGTGTACGTGGAGACGGTGGCGTCCTGCGCAACTCCGAGGGTGAGCGATTCATGTTCAACTACATTCCCCAGGTCTTTGCGGCTGAGACTGCCGACAACGAGGCCGAAGGGGACCGTTGGTATGAGGATCACATCAACAATAGAAGGCCTCCCGAACTGCTTCCCCGCGATGAAGTTGCCCGATCGATCAATGCCGAGGTCAAAGCCGGGAGAGGCGGGCCTCATGGAGGCGTCTTCCTGGATATCGCCTCAAGGCGATCTGCGGATTTCATCCAGCGTCAGCTTCCATCGATGTATCACCAGTTCAAGGAACTTGCCGGAGTAGACATAACAAAAGAGGCAATGGAAGTTGGTCCAACCTGCCATTACATCATGGGAGGGATAAGGGTGGATGCAGATACTGCCGCGTCAACGGTTCCCGGTTTATTCGCAGCCGGTGAAGTTGCCGGCGGGCTACATGGGGCAAACCGTTTGGGCGGTAACTCATTGTCCGATCTCCTGGTATTCGGCCGTCGTGCCGGCATGGGAGCCTCTGACTACGCGGAGGGTAGAACAAGCAGCACTGCAGTCGATTCGGCCGAGGTGGAAGCTGTGATCGCCGCGGCAAGGGCTCCTCTTTCGAGGGATGGCGGTGAGAACCCGTATGATTTGCAGCGGGACCTTCAGGAAACCATGCAGACGCTCGTTGGTATCATAAGAACCGAATCCGAGTTGGTGAAGGCGCTGGAGGAAATCGACTCCCTCAAGGAGCGCGTCAAGAACGTCTACGTCAACGGTAGCGCCTCATACAACCCAGGATGGAACCTTGCCACGGACTTGCCCTCCATGCTCTCCGTCTGCACCATGGTGACAATGGGTGCACTTGAGCGCAAGGAGAGCCGCGGTGGGCACACGCGGGATGATTATCCATCTCCCGATGCCGATTTGGGCAAAACCAACTTCGTTCAACGTCTAGATGCCAATGGAGCAAATGTGGTGACGCCAGAGCCATTGCTTGAGATGCCAGATGAGCTTAAGGCCTTACTCGAGGAAGGGGCACACTAATGGCCAAAGTTGTGATGCGAATATGGCGCGGCGATCCAGAGGGAGGTGACTTTCAAGACTATCCCACCGAGGTTTCCGAAGGTGAGGTAGTTTTGGACGTAATTCACCGCATCCAGGCCGAAGCAGCTTCAGACCTCGCCTGCAGATGGAACTGCAAAGCGGGTAAGTGCGGTTCGTGCTCGGCCGAGATCAACGGTTTGCCGCATCTCATGTGCATGACGCGTATGGATACCCTGCCGACCGAGGAGCCGGTTGTGATCGCTCCCATGAAGACCTTTCCTATTATTCGTGATCTCGTCACAGACGTCTCGTTCAACTATGAGATGGCCCGCAGGCTTCCTCCATTTTCCCCCAAGGATCCGGAACCTGACGGTACCTATCGCATGCAGCAGGTGGATGTGGAAAGGGGTCAGGAATTCCGCAAATGCATCGAGTGTTTCATGTGTCAGGACATTTGCCATGTAATCAGGGATCACGAGGAGAATAAGGAGCACTACGCAGGTCCGAGGCTGTTCATAAGGTATATGGAGTTGGAATCGCATCCGCTTGATACCAATGACAGACGTGAGCTTCTGCGTCAAGAGATGGGCCTTGGCTACTGCAACATAACCAAGTGCTGCACTGAGGTCTGTCCTGAGCACATAAAGATCACGGACAATGCGATTATTCCTTTGAAGGAGCGGATTGTCGATGCGTCTTACGATCCGGTCGCGTGGATCGGCCGTAAGATTCTGCGCCGCACCAAAAAGACTGCACAAGAGGCGGCCACATATCGGACTGATCCGCTGGTCGGCAAGGCAGCGAGCAACTCTGATAAATAATTAGTTAGCTGTGGCTGGATGCACGATAAGTTGCGCCCAGGTGCGAAAAGTAGTCTGTTTGAGCCTTTACCTTTCCAAGGTGGAGGCTCAAACTTTAACCATTGCCGTTATTGGGACTGTCGGATCAAGTAGCGGCAGAAAAGATAGCTGTCGACTTCGAAGTTCGACCCAAGCGACATCTCTATTGGATCGGCACCACCTATAACTGCAATCCCGGATGGTTCTCCGCTGCCAATTCGCGGCGAAATGGTGAGGCACAGCTCATCTATCAAGCCTTTTTTCAACAGTTGAGAAAATAAAGCGGGTCCCCCCTCGCACAAAACAAGCTCGATATCCCTGGTGAGAAGGTAGGCAAGCAGATCATTGAGGTCTACAGATTCTTTTCCAAAGGCTTTCACTTCTGCACGGTGCGCGATCCTGCCAACAATTGATGCGTGCCTTGATAACGAGAGTTCGGAAGTGGCGATCAGCGGTGGGGAGTCCTCGTTTAAGAACTTCGAGGATTCCGGTAGGTCAAGAGAGTTACTGACAACTACCAGGAGCGGAGCCCTGCCCGGTGATGGCGGAGCCTTGGGCACCGAATAACCTTCCTTGCGAGCGGTAGATGCCCCTATCAATACTGCATCGCAATGTTCCCGCAGAAAGTTGAACACTTTCTTATCCGGCGGCCCTGAAACGCCGCTACTGGTTCCATTTATCTGGACGACTCCGTTTGGCGTCGTCGCAAAGTTGGCCCTAATCCATGGCCTGTTGAGTCTAGATTCAGATGGCTGGGGATAGAAGTTCAGAAGTTCTTCTTTGCTAAGCGGGAAGCTTGCCATTGACTAGAGTTTACGATGTTTGTGGCCCTACGTGCTTAATGGTGATGACGTATTCTGAGCTGTGGTTTGTTTGGACGTTTATGCCAAGCGACTCCGCCGGCATGAAGATGAACGCTGAGCTCATAATTCCAAATGGCCACAGCACCCGATCTTTTCGTTAGGAGATGAGACCTTTTAAAACTCGGCCAGATTAACTGTACCCTGAGCCAAATCTTGGCACTCATAGTGATTGGGCAGCTTGTCAAGGCCGTACGCGGAAATCGTATATACCTCCTTCGGCTTTGCGTGCGAGGTGACAGGCCTGGTTGCTTTTCTCGTGCAGGGCCCAGTACGACTGGAATCGTTTTTGCCTGCGTCTAAATTCGGCGGGTGAACCAGATCCTAGGAAGCAGTTCTGCTTCGGTGAGAAGTGTACTTTTTGCGTTCAGTTGAATCTATCGGGGATTCATCTAGGTTACCTTTCAGGTCGAGTTCGCTTGCTGGCTGAGGGTGAAGCAATGAGTGAATGACAAAAGCTGTAATTGTCTTTTTAGGGATTTATGACCGGGTTACACTATTGTTCAAGACGTAACTAGGCGCCAAACGTGACGCTTTTAATGACGTCCGAAAAATGGTTTACCGGGCAGGAAGGGTCGGAAATGATCGAGTTCAGCGAAGTCAACCTTGAGGCGAGGGCTCCCGACGCATCGGATGGTGGCAAATGGAAATCGGTGCCGCTTGTTCAACGGATTGACCCGCTAACAAGAAAATCCAGCCGGATCCTGAGTGGGGTGAAGCTGCAACCTGCGAGCAAGCCGGAGTTATCAGAGATAACCAACTCCGGAGGCTTTTGTCCATTTTGCGATGAGTTTTTCGAAAAGGTGACCTTCGAGTTTGAACCTGAGGTGGTTCCTGCGGGCCGGATCAGAAGGAATAAGGCGGCAGTTGTACCCAATATTATGGCCTATTCCGGATATTCGGCCGTCGGAGTTTATGACACCTCTTGTCATTTCACGAGGCTGGACGAGTTTTCTCCGGAACTTCTCTTTGATGCCTTTTCTGTCATGGTTGACCACGCCAAGGCGATAAGAACGGCGCGGCCTGATCTGGTTTGGTCGTCGATCAGCGCAAATTATTTGCCGCCATCTGGATCTTCGGTCGTGCATCCGCATTTGCAGTCGTCACATGATTTTCAACCGATGACAAATCAAATGGAACTCGTTGAAGGGGCACGCAGGTATTATCTTGAAGATTCAAGTTCTTACTTTGACGATCTTGTTGCTCAAGAGGAGAATGGCTCACGCTACATTGGCAAGACTGGCTCTGTGTCATGGCTCACGCCTTTCGCCCCGCGCGGCTTCCAAGAGATCTGGGGCGTATTCGAGCGGATAGGTGATGTTCATCAGCTTACGCAACAATCTATTGCGGATCTTTCCGATGGGGTTTCGAAGGTGTTTGCCTATTATGACTCCCGCAACTTTTCGGCATTCAACTTCTCTCTAGCAGGTGGTGGGCCGGATGGAGAAAGCATTGGCTTCAGGCTGGTCTTCAGAATCCTGGTAAGGTCAAATCCCGAAAAGTATTATCGAAGTGACGTGACGTATTTCGAACGACTTTTGGACGAGCCATTGCTGGACGTGGCACCAGAAGAGGTTGCTATAGCCGCAGCGGAGATGTTTCGCTAGTTTTTCCAATTGCATGGCTAACGTTTTTGCAGGGGCTGGCTGTTTTGAATGTGAGAAAGTAGCGAGAGCCAGAGCTATCAATGGATTTTGGATGCATTGGCTGATGCGCCTGTGGAATGTGTTCTGATCTAGAGGATGCTGAGATCCCAATACTTGTGCGCATTGAGTTGCTTGGGGTCTCGTGGTGGCTAATTCGTGAGATGCAGATGCGAATGCCGCTCTCATATTGTTTGTGCAAGCAAGAGTGGGATCTAGCTACAAGCGGAGGTGCAAAATCTTGTTGGGCTCTTCGTTTGTCTGTCGCAGTATTTCAAATGCGCAGATTATCCCGCATTGTCTGCGAAAACATGGCTCCGGACTTCGAGTTTTGCGAAAGAGCCAGATCTCAGCTTATGAAATCTGGCTCTTGGTGAATTTTGATTTTGTCGACTTATTAGTTAGGAATTGTCGTGTGCTTAAGTTCGTTGATTTCTGAATTGTTGGCAATCTGATCGACAATTTTCTCTATATAGTCAATCGAAGTCTGAGGATTGCCATCTGCACGCTTCATCAAGCGCACAAAGGCTGCTTTGTCATTAGCAAAAATTGTCGGCACGCCAAAAACAGAATATTTGCTGACCGAATCTTCGTGATTCTGCCTGTATTCCTTCAACGGCCATCCTGATTCGATTTCAGCAAAAACTGCTTCGGGACTCAATCCAACCTGCGCCACTACCTCTTTTAAGACTTGCTTGTCTCTCAGATCTTTACCCTTGTCGTGCCTGATTGAGAACATGGCGACGTGAAAGTCATTGAAGGCCTCGGGAAATTTATTCTTTACTACTATTCCAATCTGCCCTGCCAGAAGTTCGGTTGCTTTTGAAGGATCTTCCCATGAGGGTATGTCGCCTTCCTCAGTGTGGACTTGCGTGAGTGAAAAGGGAATAAACTCCACTTCCCAGTTTGCGCCATTTTTCAAACCAACAACAACGTGTTCATTTACAATCCGAGCAAAGGGACAACGATAATCCCAATTGACATTGAACTTGATAGTATCCATATCAGTTATCAACCCCGATGGTCCTACTCTAATTCCATGAAATCTTCGATCAAATTGGATTCAGTTGATGAACTACCGTCTCAGCCGACTCGAGAACCTGTCGATCCTTTTCGTATGTCAGGGTGTTTTTTGCCAGGTGAAATGGAAGCCAGGCAAGTGAATCAACTTCCTCATTCGCAATGAATTTGCCACTGGCGACCTCCATGAGCCAAAACCTGACAAGTTTTGATCTTCCGTGGTTGTCTGTATAGCTGCTTGAGAGAATTTCGCGGATTGGAGTGCATACATACCCAGTCTCTTCCAAAGTCTCGCGAAGCGCACAGGCAAGGGGATCCTCACCTTCCTCTTGCTTCCCCTTGGGCAGACTCCAGTCGTTGTACCTGGGTCTGTGTATGAGGGCACAGAAGAATTCCGTTTTTTCGTGGCCACCCTTTTGTATCAGTACTCCGCCATTTGCAGTTACTTCATAGCCAGTCTTCATACGATCCAATTTAGTCCTGGAAAAAGCATCGTAAGAGCCTCGCGAACACCCATCCGACAAGCACTCCGCCTATAACATCGGAGGCGTGGTGTATTTTGACGTGGATTCTGCTGGGAGCAATAATCAGGGCGAGGAGAAAATAGAGCGGAGCCAGCGAGTCCTTTTCAGAAAGAAATATATACGCGCAAACTGCGGCGCTGGAGTGGCCGCTCGGGAAAGATGAGGTCAAGGGCTGCCGGAGTGGAAGCGGTCGTTCTCCCTGATACCTAGGGCGTTCCCGACGGAAGATACTTTTAACGCCCATGTTGACCACCACAGATTCAGCCGCGAGCGCGATAGCGGCTCTCCTGGCTAGTTTTGCCTGTTCTCGGGATCTGGTGGCTTTAAGGGCGGCAATGAGAAACCAGATCAAGGAGTGGTCGGCCAGCGCCGAAGCCGAGTAGAAGATGTGGTTGCACCAAGCGTTATTCCTCAGAGGTTCGAAGAGGTTGTCGACTGCACTATCAAAGCGGGCAATAGCCTTTCGCATCGCCTCCGGATTCTGGAGAAAGTCGGTCAAGGCTTTGGTCGAAAGTTGAGTATTGTCCAGGCTCATTTTTTGGTCCTCTGCGTGGCGCACATTGCTCGCATGGTCTTGGCAAAAGATTATTAGCTATGTGCCACCCTATAGCCTTCACGTTTTAAGGTAATGCTTAGAACATCTCAGGAGCCCAGCAAAATCAATGACTTGCCTGGGTGGGGCACTGAACCTTGAAGTTGCAGAAGCCGCATAGTTTGGATGGCTTTGGCCTGAAGTCGTCTCGTTCACACGCGGTGCGTACCGCTTTCCAAATTGCACCAGCCTTGTTCATAAGAGCAGCCAGTGATTGTTTGCTGGGCTTGGCGATAATTCTTGTCGCATCGCGCAAATAGACCAGCTGAACTGTATCGGGCACGACATGGAGAACCTGTTCGCACAGTAGTGCGTAGAAATAGACCCCAGAGAGGCGGTCATGCTCTTGCATAACGCCTGGCATTCTTCCGGTCTTGTAGTCGGTGACGGTAATGGTGCCGTCTGGATTGAGGTCAAGTCGGTCTATGATCCCCCTGAGAGTCATATCGCCGACTCGAGTCTCCAGCTGGAGCTCCGTTCCAAGCGCAGTAACCTGTTGTGGATCTTCCGCAATGAAGTCTTGTTCGATTAGAAACATCGTGTCCTTTGCCAGATCATCGAGATCGACATGACCCTCTTCACACTCTTCGAGGTATTCAAGCTCCCCATTTATCTGAGCTTCATTCCAAACATCGTCGAAAATGCTTCGGGCAACTTCCAGGGTTCTGTTATCCGGGGTGTTGTCGAAATAGAGCCGGTCAAGGCATCTGTGTGCCAGCGTTCCCTTCAGAGTGTGGGAATTTATTGGTTGAGGTACGTGGTCGATGACCGATAGACGGAATGCATAAGCGCATTCTCTGAAAGAAGATACCTTCGACGGTGTAAGTGAACTCGGTATTTGCAAACTCATTTGTCTGTACGCTATTCCGCTCTAGTGATATGCATAACTCCACAAAATTTATATTAACATTCAGTATTCTACTAAACATTATCGACAGTTCGAAATCCTGAACGATTTTGTTTTATGTGTCTGTATTTAATTCGCTCTGACTTATGCACCCCATACAGCCGCTGGCGCACGGGTCATGGCTGCGGTTATAAAATCCAGAGGAAATTAGTTCGTTCTAGTCATGGAATGCAGGTTGGATTTTCACAAATTGGACTGACTGGACTGTCCGTCCAAAGCGTCACGAGCGATCGGATGTGATTTCCTGCCACCATTCGGCGGCACGCGGTTTCCAGTTATGGTGCAGGTCGAGGAAGTGCTGGGCGGCCTTGTTCCCGACCCAATCAACAGGCAGCAACTCCGAAGGAAGATCCGGGTCCAGCAGGGGAAGTCTGCGCCAGTCATTGACGAGGTGTGTCAGCTGGACAAAGGCATCTTCGTTAGTCTGAGGCAGATTTCCAAAGTGGGTAATTTCAAAATGTTCGTATGCCGCTTCGACAGTTGGTATATCCCATGCTTCAGCAGCGAGATACGACTGTTCGTCCATATCCGAGAGGTTTCCGATGAAGATGTGGGCCACTTCTTGCAAAGAAAGTTCTTCTAGAACGCTCTCAGCCTCGCTAAGGCGGTCAGTCCAGGGGCAG
>SCQM01000037.1 GCA_004298555.1 Actinomycetota bacterium
TCCGATCTATTGGAACGGTGCTTGCCGCCTGCGGTTCAAGTTCACCCAGCGCATCATCTTCAGCGACAACGGCAGCTACGACCACTTCGACTGCGGCGCCTACATCAATAACAATCGCTTTACCGGTTGCGGAACCGGTCCAATCTCCAGTTTATCTTGCCCAACAAGCAGGCTATTTTAAGAAGCAGGGACTCGATGTTAAAATTGTCGTTCTTTCTGGCGACGTCATTGTCAACTCGGCCCTGGTGTCAAACAGCGTCCAATTCACATCCGTAAATGCGGTGTCGCTTCTTACTGCAGTGTCCAAAGGTATTCCGCTTCAGATGGCGTGCATGGAATACAACGGTCCCGAATGGGCACTGGCTGTGACGAACCAAGTTGCAAGTACAAACAAGCTCACTGCCACCAGCACTCCGCTTCAGGTGCTCCAGGCTCTTAAGGGTGCGAAAGTTGCTGCGGTAGGTGGAGCCTCAGCCGCTCCGGGGGTAATGCTCTCCGGCCTGCTTTCGCATTACGGCCTGCCGGCCAACTGGTTGACAATTTTCGCGGTTGGAAGTAGCGCAGCTTTAATTTCCTCCCTTCAGCACAATGAGGTTCAAGGGATCTTTGACACCCAGCCAATACCTGCGTCCGCCGAGCAGTTGAACGCCGGCAAGGTTGTATTTGACACCACAGAGATATCTGAACTTGCAGCGGTTCCCTGGGAAGGCATCCTCGCTGCTAAGTCGTATATCGCGGCACATCCGCAGACAGTAAAGGCGGTGTGCAAGGCGATTGCCCAGGCAGACAATTACCTGATCAGCAATCCAACTGGGGCCACTACCGCATTGCAGCCGACGTTCTCCAAGCTCAGTCCATCTTTGCTCACAAGCGCATTGAAGAGCTACAAGTGGGCAAAGGATGCCAATATGACCGCTGGCCAGTGGACAAACGGATTAGCCGCTCTTGAGAGCTTCCATCTTTTGAAAGCTCAAGTTTCTCCGACGCTACTGTCCTCCGCATATACCCTGGACTATCTGCCGCCTTCGAGCTAGGTGACGGAAATGTGATCAGGGGCAGCCGAGGCAAGCCCTTAAATGTAAAAGTAATGAGAGCCAGCCTTGAGGCTGGCTCTCGCAGTTTCACTGAGCTTTATTTCTAGCTGTGACTTGCCGGTCCTGAATTCAAAAGTTCATCGATCCGCGAAATGCAGTTGTCCGCATGGTGGGAGCTCAATGGCTTCAGATAGCTTCGGTCGAAGTCAAGCCGAGTTGCGGCACGCGCGGAGATCTTGGTACGCGGTTCCAGCTGGACTACCAAAGTTTGTCTATAGATATAAGAAAAGAAATAGCCGTGCATGGACGTTGTTTGCAAGCGTCAAGACTTGGCTGCGCCACAGCATTGGACATCGGTGATATCTTTGTCAACCAATTCTGCAATATTGGGCCAGCGAAAAAAGGAGGCAGCGGCTTTCCGGATCCCTTTAGAGGTCGGCCGGCCCAAGAACAGGGATTCTTGTCAGCTTGGGTGGCTTAAGCCACGGAGTTGCAATCATCATTACCCCGAGGCTTATCACAAAGACGATTCCTGGAACGGCTATGACCCAGGCGACCGGGAACGCTGTCGTTAGCCAACCCCAGAGCAACGCAAAGGATGACATTGTCGAGCCGACGAGAATATTCGAAAAAGCTGCAACCCGGCCGCGGAATTCAGGAGCCGCTGTCCCTTGCAGTAGCGCGAGATACAGAGCCATGAAGGCAGATTGGCTCGCTCCCACCATAACCGCCCCTGCTAATGCAAGAGGGGCATCCATGGAGGCGCCAAGGAGAACAAGGGACAGGCCGCTTACCACTCCTGTGAGAACCAGCATGAATTTTAGATCAAGCCATCGGGCAAAGATGATTACCAGGATCGCGCCGATGATAGCTCCGATGCCCACAGCGACAAGCAAGCCACCATAAATTCCACTGCTCCCTTGAAGATTTGATTCTGCAAGCTTAGGTAAAATGCCCGTGTAGGCCATCGTCAGGCCGCAATGAAGTCCAACTACTATCAGAAGGGCGCCGACCAGCCGTTGCTTGGTGAAAACATAAACTAGTGCTTCCTTCAGTGGATTGTAGACCCCGCGGCGGGTAGATGGAATCCGGGGAACGTGTTTTCTTAAACTGACCGAAAGTGAACTGGCAATTCCGTAACAGATGCCGCAAAGGACATATACCGGAATTGGTCCAAAGCGGACAAGCAGGGGTGTTGCTACCGCTGGACCCAGAAATTCAGATCCTTGCTGGGCAATTCGAATCATGGCTCCTCCATTGACCATTCGTTTAACCCCTATGACAGCGGGTGTCAGAGAAGCCCACGCCGGGTTTTGAATCGCATTTCCAACCCCGACTCCAGCCGTGGTGGCAACGAGAAGTCCAAGGGTCAAATGACCAAAATAGAGGAATATGGCTGCCAGAAGAGCAGCTATCATGGCGACTGTTTGGCCGATCGCCATTTGTGATGCTTTGTTTATGCGGTCCGCGGTAGCACCTGCGACCGGACCTATAAACGCAACCGGCATCAGAATGCAAAATGCAATAATGCTCGACCAAAAAGCGGATCGGCTGATCTTGTAAGCCTCCCACCCTGCGACGACAATGAGGCTGAATCGGCCAGAATTCCCGCTGAGTATGCTCGCCCAAATCCGCCCGAAACCGAAAACTTTGAATGCGGCGAACATCGCGACATCCTGGTCAACTTCTCCAATGACTGCTTCTTGGGAGTTCTGAACTGATTCTTCATTACCTGGCACGTGGGATATACGCTTTTCCATTCGAGTTGAGATTGTGGATCAAATACACGCACGTCAGGATGTCAAGCGGGATGAAGATGAAGCTGCCGAAAAAATCATTGTCAATCTGCTCGACATCACTGCCTTCAGAAACTTTACCACCTAGGACATTGCTCAGGCTCAAGACCAGCCGAGGGTATTTTTTGAAATTGGAGAGGAGTTTTTACCGATGGCGATGGTTGTGTAGCGAATCTTGTGCAAATTCCATCTGCTGAAGTCTCAGTAGGTGGTGGCCATGGTATCTAGGTATTTGAAAATGTTGGATACTTAGACCCCGAAGGAGGGTTACATG
>SCQM01000038.1 GCA_004298555.1 Actinomycetota bacterium
TTGCGTCGCCAAATGAGAAGATCCCTCCATCGGAGGCGACCATCCAGTATCCTTTACCGTCCGGCGTTGCCGCCATTCCGACGATCGGCTCATTCAGCGGCTTGCCTCCCATCGAACCGTAGAATACTGCGTCGCCAAATGAGAAGATCCCTCCATCTGTGGCGACTTCCCAGTATCCTTTACCGTCCGGCGTTGCCGCCATTCCGACGATGGGCTTGTTCAGCGGCTTGCCTCCCATCGAACCGTAGAATACTGCGTCGCCAAATGAGAAGATCCCTCCATCTGTGGCGACTTCCCAATAGCCGTGTCCGTCCGGCGTTGACGTCATTCCGACGATGGGCTTGACTGGATGGTATGGTGCTGCCGACCCCAATGCCAACGTACCGAAATTATAGACTGACCCGTCTGCTCCGGCCATCCAGTAGCCGCCTACGGTGCCGGAAGCCAATTGGCTGTTCAACGGCGCTTTGACTGTAGGGGAATGGCTCACTGTATAGCTGAGACCGATTATCACGAATAGCGAAAATAGAATTCTGAAAGTAATAAAAAATTGTGCACGACCGACTCCACGAGGGCCATGCGGCTCATCCTTGAGTTTTTTATACATATACCCCTGTACCTAATTTGTCAATCCGTGACGTGGTCAAGGCGGATTTTATGGCGAGTTTAGGTTTGTTCTGCTCGAGTGCTTAGTCTATCGCATATGCGCTGTTGGTGATCAACTTCTTTAAACTAAATCAGCAATTCGGCAACCTGGTAAGCAAGATCCAGCGACTGCCTGCCATTCAGCCTGGGATCACAAATCGTGTTGTAGTTCATATCGAGTTCGTGCTCCAACACTTCTTCTGCGCCTCCGAGGCACTCTGTGACGTCTTCACCGGTAAGTTCGATGTGAACGCCACCTGGCCATGTCCCAAGTTCTTTATGGACCTCAAAAAAGCCTTTCAGCTCTTTCAGCACGGCACTGAACCTTCTTGTCTTGAGACCTGAGCCAGAGCTGGAAAACGTGTTTCCGTGCATCGGATCTGAGGTCCATAGAACGGGATGACCCTCCTCCCTTACTGCCGTGACCAACGAAGGAAGGACATCGGTGACCTTGTCCGCACCCATTCTTGAAATGAGGGTTAGCCGACCAGGAATTCTATTGGGGTTCAGCCTTTCGCAAATGCCCAAAATTTCATCTCTTGTTGTTCCCGGTCCGACCTTGCAACCTATAGGATTCGATATTCCGGACGCAAACTCAAGGTGTGCGCCATTCAGGTCGCGTGTTCTTTCGCCTATCCAAACTGTATGCGCAGACAGATCATACCAACTGCCGGAGGTCGGGTCCTGGCGGGTGAGCGCAGACTCGTAACCGAGCAAAAGAGCCTCGTGGCTGGTCCAAAAGTTGACTTGTTGGAGAACCTGCTCTTTCGATAAGTCAATTCCACAGGCAGCCATGAATCTGAGAGCTCGCTCTATTTCAAATGCTACGGCCTCGTAGCGTTGGCCCTCTGCGCTTGAGGCCACAAACTCCTGCGTCCAGGTATGGACTTTGGAAAGATCCGCAAAGCCACCCTTGGTGAACGAGCGTATCAGATTGAGTGAAGATGCAGACTGATGGTATGCTTCTAACATTCGCCGGGGATTTGGAATCCGGGCGTCGAAGTTCGGTTCCTCGGAATTGACAATGTGGCCGCGAAACGAGGGGATCTCAAGGTTACCGTATTTCTCGGTAGGGCTTGATCTCGGTTTGGCATATTGCCCGGCGATCCTCCCTACTTTTATGACAGGGACACCAGTCGAATATGTCAGAACCACGGCCATCTGGAGAATGACCTTGAGTTTGCTCAGGATAGTCTGGGCTGAATGGTCATGAAACGATTCAGCACAATCTCCTGCCTGAAGCAGAAAGGCCTTTCCTTGGGTAGCGAGGGATAAAGCTAACTGGAGCGCCTTGATCTCATTTACATAAACCAGCGGGGGATAGGTAGCAAGTTCTTTCAGCGTCGCATCATAATCTCCCATGTCCGGCCAGTCCGGCTGTTGAAGCGCTGGAAATTCCTTCCAGCTTGTGGGATTCCAAGTTGTCTGCATTCCGAAAGCATCCTTGTCCAATGTGATCCGCTGTCCACCAATCTAAAATAACTTGCACCCTATATGAGGAATTTGTCAGATTTGTTGACTTCTTAATTACACGATAAACAGTAAACGCCCGCAGCCTTCCTGATTCCATTACTAAGGTTTGTAAAACGCCAGCTAAATGGCACGGCCAGTTTTAGCTGATTTCCAGGATGCTCATTTTTGTAAGTAGTTGGCCGGTAGTTGCTATTTTTTTACATCAACTGCAGGTCAGGATCCTCACAGGATCGTCTATCGATCGAATCGGCTGAGTATTCCGATGAATTCGTACACCCAGTCCGGAGTTTTCGTACACCTCTGATCGGAGGCCATCTTGTGGCCGACGGGTATGCCCGTTTATCCCCTCTGTCTCACCTCCGTAATCTCAAGGTTGAATGATAAGTATAAATGTCGTAGCTCTGCTTCATAATTGAGCTGAATTCGTCTCGTTGATCAGCCGGGATCCAGCGGGTCAGGATTTTTCGCTTTCCTCATGGATTCTCCAGCTAGTCCTATTCGGTGCAGATTCTGGGTGATCCTGTCGAGTATTGCGTCGCCCAGTGTCGGATCCCCCATGGCTTCGTGCCAGCTGGAAATTGGGAGCTGGCTGGTGATGATTGTCGAATGCAATC
>SCQM01000039.1 GCA_004298555.1 Actinomycetota bacterium
CCTCTCGATTATCTGCCTCAGGTCGCCATCCATGATTCCCTGTCTTTCTAGAACATATCAATACTAGAGGACATGGCAAAGGCAAATGAGGCGGTTGCATTTGCAGGCGCCTCATTTATCGCTTCAAATTGGCTACAGAGCGTCGGTGCCTCTTTCATTTGTTCTTACGCGCACTAGCTCTTCGATCGGGACTACCCAGATTTTTCCATCGCCGATTTTGCCTGTTTGTGCCTTAGAAACAATTGTGTCAATTACCTGGTCCATCATGGCATCATCAACCGCAATTTCAATACGGACCTTTGGGACGAATGCCACTTGGTACTCGGCGCCCCGATAGACCTCAGAATGCCCTGCCTGCCGACCATAGCCCTGGGACTCAGTGACGGTCATCCCCTTTAGGTCTAGACGATCGAGGGCTTCTTTCACCTCATCAAGTTTGAATGGCTTGATGATTGCCACGATGAGCTTCATGATTCTCCTTTTCAATGTTTTTCGGAACTAAACAGCACTGAGTCAACTCCTGTGCACGCGTCTCCCGCAGGCCGGCAGCTGCTCGTAGATTCGAGGACATCGATGTGTCCCTGTTGCCCTTTCCACCCGACACATGGAGACCCAATGCCGGGTTAATAGCCTCCTCACGTTTCCCCCGCCCAGAAGCAAGGGGAGTCCTGGATTTGGAAATCGGCTCATGCCAAAGCCTCATCCAGGGAATAAAGTTTCGAGAAATAGACTCCGCACAATGTCTTGCCTAATGAAAAATTCCAAGATTGCAGTACCAGGCGGATGCTGGCCCAAGCGGATCTTGCTTCCGTTCGCCCATGCCGGATTTTGTAGCTAGAGAGCAGTTTCACTACGGGGTAACCGAGCTTGGATGAAATACAAGCACCGGCACGAGGCAGGAGGTTGCTGGAGAATGCCGCCATCAAAGGACAAATCAGCATGCTTCTTGGCACCCGCTCAAGTGCCAGATGCATGGCCGCTGCTATGTGACGATAACTCCATGCCCTATACGGCACAACGGCATTAGGACGTCTGATCCACGTGCCAACGGAGCTGAGTTGCATCGCTGAGCCCTTCCCATTGTCTAGCTTCATTATGTAGCTGGCCACATCATTGTGGATTCATGCGAAATACTTCGCTTTAGTACAGCTACAAGCTAGGCAGGGCAAAGTTTCAGAATTGAGTACAGACTGTTACCACAATGTTAAAACTCTCAATGGATGGGCCGCTAGATAGCGTCGGTGCCTCTTTCGTTTGTCCTGACGCGCACTAATTCCTCGATAGGCACCGTCCAGATCTTCCCGTCCCCGATCTTGCCGGTTTGCGCTGCCTCAACAATAGTGTCAATAACCTGCTCCACCTGAGCGTCATCCAGGGCTATTTCTATGCGAAGCTTCGGTACGAAGGAAACCTGGTATTCTGATCCCCGGTAGATTTCCGTGTGCCCCGACTGGCGGCCGTAGCCCTGAGCTTCTGACACCGTCATTCCTTTGATGTCAAGCCGGTCCAGGGCCTCCTTGACGTCGTCCAGCTTGAATGGCTTGATGACAGCGACCACGAGCTTCATGATTCTCCTTAGCGATCAATCTTGTTCATTCTGGTGAGGAACTTTTGAACCTGGACAAATGATACTAACAGACCCGCCCGCGATCACAACATAGTGCTAATTTGGATCCCCATGTGCGTAAACATTAGCAAGTTGGGATTGATCAAAGCGGTCCAGAAAGTGCGAAAGCCGGCATTTGCGAATTTGAATTCGATTTGACTGCGGACTTCTTTCAATTATCACTGAACCTGCCATGATGTATTGAGCTTTTTATCTTCATATCTCAAGTGGCTCTGCAGGGCATCGAGAGGGACTGTTCATTCTTTCATCCAATTCCATCCCAGAGACAGGAGAAAGATTCTGACTGCGCTGAACAGGTATTGTGTCTATATTTTGTTTCGCGTTTGCACATAAGTGCGAATTTGTGTCTACAATTTGCCTCTGTGGATCGTCGATATCGAGTAGTTGTAGCCAAGCCTGGACTTGATGGCCATGATCGTGGTGTGAAAGTCATAGCGCGAGCATTGCGGGATGCTGGTTTCGAAGTCATCTATACCGGTCTGCATCAGACTCCTGAGCAAATTGTTCAGGCCGTTGCTCAAGAAGATGCGGATGCTCTGGGACTGTCGCTTCTTTCAGGTGCTCACATGACTTTGGTTCCCAGGATCTGCGAGCTGCTAAAAGGCCAGGGCTTGGGAGACGTTCTGATCGTAGTTGGAGGCATTATCCCTGATGGCGACATACCGAGACTGAAAGAGATCGGCGTGGCCGAAGTATTTACTCCGGGTTCTTCATTGCCTACAATTTCGCAATGGTTAGCTAATGCCTTGGATCAAAGGGAACGCTCCCTAGGCTGAATGCTATTCGGCATCACAAAAGCGCTCGATTTGCACATCTGACCATCAAACTCAAGGAGAGAAAAGGTGGATCTTTTCGAATATCAGGGCAAGCAATTTTTTGCCCAGTATGGAATAGCGACCTCGCCAGGCGATGTGGCTGACACCGTTGACCATGCGGTCGATATAGCTGACAGTGTTGGCTATCCGGCCGTCATCAAGGCCCAGGTTCAAGTCGGTGGCCGCGGGAAGGCGGGTGGAATCAAGATTGTCAACAATCGCGAAGAAGCCAAGATCCAGGCAGGCAACATACTTGGAATGGATATAAAAGGCCATCTAGTCAAGAGAGTCTGGGTCGAGCACGCTTCCGATATTGAGAAAGAGTACTACGTGTCGTTCACTCTGGACAGGAGCGCCAAGTTGCATATGGCGATGGTGAGTGCAAAAGGCGGGGTTGAGATCGAGGACGTAGCCCTCACCGATCCGGAAGCCATTGTGAAATACCACGTGAACCCGCTTGATGGGATAACAATTGCTGAGGCTCGAGATATTGCGGTGAGGGCTGGCATCGACAAGCCTGCCATCGATGGCGTCAGCGAAATTCTGGTCAAGCTCTATGATGCCTTTGTCAAAGGCGATGCCGACCTGGTTGAAATAAATCCGCTGATCCTTACCCCTGAACACAAGGTTCATGCGCTCGATGCCAAGGTGACTCTTGACGATGCGGCGGCATTTAGGCATCCCGAGTGGGAAGCATACCGGGCAACTCAGGAATACGATGGTCGCGAGAAGCTTGCCAAAGAGCTCGGCCTAAACTACATCGGTCTGGATGGAAATGTCGGCATAATTGCAAATGGGGCAGGTCTGGCGATGTCTACGCTTGACGTTGTAAATCAGGTTGGCGGCCAGGCTGCAAACTTTCTGGATCTTGGAGGCGGAGCGGACGCTAACACCATGACGAGCGCGCTTGAAGTGATTAACACCGACCACAATGTCAAATCGGTTCTCATTAATATCTTCGGTGGAATCACCCGGTGTGATGACATCGCCCGTGGAATAATCGAGGCACTGTCCAGGGTCGAGCTAAAGGATCCGCTCGTGATTCGTCTGGATGGAACCAATGCAGCCGAGGCGCGTAAGATAATTGAGCCTTATGTCTCTGACAAGTTGATTGTCAGGCCGACAATGATGGATGCTGCCCAAACTGCGGTGAATCTGGCCAATGGAGGAGACGTCAAGTGAGTATTTTTGTTGACAGCGACACAAAAGTTATAGTTCAAGGACTCACTGGGGGCCAAGGGCGCTTTCATGGCCTGCGGAACCGCGATTACGGTACCAAGATCGTGGGCGGTGTCACCCCGGGCAAGGGCGGTACCGATGTCGAAGGAATACCAATCTTCGATTCCGTGGAAGAGGCCGTAGTCGCTACCGGGGCCACCGCTTCCTTTGTGGTGGTTCCTCCAAGATTTGCAGCTGAAGCGGTCATCGAGGCTGCCAAGGCCGGGGTCTCTTTTGTGGTTTGCATAACGGAGTACATACCCGCCCAGGATGAGGCGAGAATGTACAACACTCTTCGCAGGGACTACCCGGGTACACGGCTTCTCGGCCCAAACTGCCCTGGCGTGATTTCGCCGGGTCAATGTAATATTGGTATCACCTCTGGTGACATTGCTCTTGCAGGCGGTCCCGTGGGAATCGTTTCGCGTTCGGGAACACTAACTTACCAGGCACTTTATGATCTGAGCCAAAAGGGCGTCGGACAGACCACGTGTGTTGGCATTGGCGGAGATCCGGTGCCAGGTACCAACTTCATCGATTGTTTGGCGGCGTTCGAAGCCGATACTGACACAAAGGCGGTCATCATGATCGGTGAAATTGGAGGATCAGAGGAAGAGCGTGCAGCTGAATTCATCAAGGAGCATATGACCAAGCCGGTTGTTGCATATATTGCTGGCGTCACCGCTCCTGCAGGAAAGAAGATGGGCCATGCCGGCGCTATCATTTCCGGATCCCAGGGAACCGCCCAGGCGAAAATGAAGGCTTTGGCAGAAGCTGGAGTGACGGTGGCGAAGAACCCTACCGAAGCTGCTGAGCTGATGGTGGAGATAGTCTCAAAGCTGAAATAGTGGCCAGTGTGCCGGCCGGAGATCTCTTTCCGCTGCAGGGAACCGAATACGGCATCGAATTAACCTCTTTGTCTGGAGTTAATATTGTCCCTTTCCCAACAGACGTTGGCTGAGAATCCAGATAGCCTTTAGCCGTGAGAATCGGGGTTTTGGCATCAGGAAGCGGCACGATTCTTGGTGCAATTCTGAAAAATGAAGTTGACGTGTCACTCGTCGTCACAGATAGGCAGTGCAGAGCGATCGAAGTAGCCAATGCAGCTGGAGTTCCTTGTTTAGAGATTCCGCGGACGAGCTATGGGCAAGACTTCGATCGCGATGGTTACAGTCGGCGGCTGGTATCCGTGCTTGAAGATCATGGCATAGAGCTAGTGGCTATGGCTGGTTATGGGACTATCTTGGGCGCTGCCATTCACGACCGGTTTGGCGGCCGAATTCTGAACACTCATCCGTCCCTGCTCCCGTCTTTCCCTGGGTGGCATGCGGTTGAATCTGCCCTCGCTTTTGGGGTAAAAGTAACTGGCTGCACCGTGCATTTGGCCACCTTGGAAGTCGATGCCGGACCTATTCTTGCCCAGGAAGCAGTGAAGATTTTTCCAGGTGACGACAAAGAGCGACTGCATGAAAGAATCAAGGCGACGGAGCGGCTTTTGTATCCAGCGACGATCAAGGCATACGCCAGTTACTTGGTCAGCGGGGCGGCAGGACCTTTTGATCTGGGTATGAAGGTGGTAAGAAATGACCAGGGTGTGTTGACACTTAACACATATGAGGATTGTGAGGAGTTTTGATGAGAGCGCTTATCTCGGTCTACGATAAAGAGGGTCTCATTGAGTTTGCAAGCGGGCTTGTAACACTCGGATTTGAGCTCGTAGCGAGTGGCGGCACTTCTACGGTGTTCAAAGAGAACGGCATCGTGCACAGCAGCGTAGAAGATGTGACCGGAGCTGCTGAGATGCTTGAGGGCAGAGTCAAGACCTTACACCCCAATATTCATGGCGCGATATTGGCAGATCTGGACAAGGAGAGCCACCTCGAGGATCTTGCCAAGCGCGATATTGTGCCTTTTGATCTGGTGGTTTGCAATCTGTATCCTTTCTTCGATAGGCCGGGAATCGAGACTATCGATGTAGGGGGACCAACCATGATTCGGGCCGCTGCGAAAAACCATTCACACGTTGCGGTTGTCGTGGATCCTTCAGACTATCCAGGCATCTTGCGCCAGTTGAATGAGACCGGCGCTATTTCTGCTGAAAGCAAGAGGGCGCTGGCGACTAAGGCTTTCGAACTTACCGCCAGATACGATACTGCAATCTCCAACTGGCTCGGAGCTGGAGAGGCGGTTGAAACTCTGCCCGAGAGGATGACACTCACGCTGGAGCGTGCCGCTACTTTGCGGTATGGCGAGAATCCTCATCAGACTGGGGCGCGTTATCGGCAGCCAGGGACCCAGAGCTGGTGGGACGGTGCTCGGCTTATGTCTGGGATGGAGCTGTCCTATTTGAATATTTTTGATACCGATGCAGCTTGGAGGTTCCTGCATGAATTTGCGGGAGAACCCGCTGCAGCGATTATCAAGCACGCCAATCCCTGCGGATTTGCAATTGCTGCATCAATCGAAGAGGCGTATGACAAAGCTTTTGAGAGTGATCCAATTTCCGCATTTGGCGGAATTGTGGCGATCAACAGGAACGTTGATGTGGTGCTTGCAAACAAGATCTTGGGCAGGCCAAAAGCCGACGTGGTCATCGCTCCATCGTTTGACGAAGAGGCGCTGAAGTTGATGTCAACAAAGCGGAAGAATACACGGCTCATTTCAGCTCCCGCGCCAGAGCGCAATGAAATTGAGATCCGGTCAATTGGATCAGGGTTTCTGATTCAGAATAGGGACACGTTCAATGTCGCACCTGAGAACTTCAAAACAGTTTCAAAGGCCAGGCTTTCACCCGGTCAGCTCACCGACGTGGAAATCGCCTGGAAGCTTTGCGCCAGGACCAGCTCCAATGCGATTGTGATCGTAAAGGATAGGATGGCCATTGGAATAGGCGCCGGACAACAGAATAGACTCGACTCTGCGCGGATAGCAGTGGGAAAGGCCGGCGACAGGATCACGGGATCTGTGGCTGCTTCAGATGCATTTTTCCCATTTCGGGATGGTTTGGATGCACTCACGGGCGCGGGCGTCGGTGTCGTGGTTTCACCCGGCGGTTCGATCCGTGATCAGGAGGTCATAGATGCCGCAGATGAGGCCGGCGCGGTACTGGTCTTTACCGGGGAAAGGCACTTTAGGCACTAAAGATGGCAGCGCAGCTACTAGATGGTCAGAAGGTTGCCGATGAGAAAAAGAGTCGTTTGGCAACCCGGGTTCAGCGCCTAACTTCTCAGGGAAAGATGCCTGGCCTCGGCACCATACTGGTTGGCGAGGACGCTGCGTCCGCACGATATGTGGCGATGAAGCACAAGGACTGCGCGGAGATTGGAATTGGCTCATTCCATCGCCATTTGCCTGGTGATGTAAGCCAGGATGAGCTGAACCAGGTCATAGATGAATTCAACGCGAATCCAGGCGTGGACGCATATCTAATTCAGTTGCCATTGCCACGGCATCTAGATGAGGTTTCTTCGCTAATGAGAGTTGATCCCGACAAAGACGTCGATGGACTGCACCCTGTAAATCTTGGAAAGCTGGTCATGGGGGCCGACGGCCCTCTTCCATGCACTCCAAATGGGATCCTCGAGTTGCTCAACTATTATGGCGTCGACACCGAGCGGTCTCGAGTTGTGATAGTGGGCAGGGGCTTGACTATAGGGCGTCCTCTTTCCCTCCTGCTGACGCTCAAGCGGCCGAGGTGCAATGCCACAGTTACTGTCGTGCATACCGGTACCAGGGATATTTCGGTTTTCACGAAGGAAGCCGACATTGTGATTGCCGCAGCCGGTCAGGCGCACCTGATCAAGGGCTCGATGATCCGCAGCGGTGCCGCGGTGGTTGGTGCCGGTACGACTTTCGTAGATGGAAAACTGCTGTCTGATCTCGACGACGATGTTTCCACTGTGGCCGGTTGGGTCACACCCCGGATAGGTGGAGTGGGTCCAATGACCAGGGCAATGTTACTTGAAAACGCGGTGCTTGCTGCGGAGAGACACCATGGTAAAGATTGCTGAAGTAGTTGCGAGGTCTGTCAAGCCAACATTTTCCGTTGAGCTTTGGCCGCCGCGGTCGCCGGCTTCGGCAATGAAGCTCGAGCAAACACTACCGATTCTGGAAGAGCTGCATCCGACATTCACCTCCATTACGTACGGAGCAGGTGGGTCGACTCGCGAAAAGACCCATGATCTTGTGGTGAGGATCAAGCGAGAGACTTCGATAGAGCCGATGGCTCATCTCACCACGGCAGCGCACAGAAAGACTGAGCTGGTGCTTATTCTTGAACGCTACATTGCTGCAGGAGTGGAGAACATTTTGGCGCTTAGAGGCGACCCGCCACTGAGTGGCGATGTCGAACTCCCTCCGGGCGAACTTGGCAACGCAATCGAGCTTGTCAAACTGGCACGCTCTTTGGGTGACTTTTCGATCACGGTTGCAGCGCACCCGGAAGGCCATCCTGATTCCCCGAATCTGGAAATAGACAGGATTATGCTTGCCAGGAAGTTGGAGCTTGCTGACATGGCCATAACTCAGTTCTTCTTTGTTGCTGACGACTATTTCAGGCTTGTGGACGATCTTGAAAAACTTGGGATCTCCAAGCCTGTTCTTCCCGGCATCATGGCGCCAACGTCCTTGAAAACCCTGGAGAAAATGGTGCAGTTGTCGGGTGCAAAGGTTCCCAATAGGGTGTGGCAGCGACTTTACGGAGCAGGGGATGATGTCGAGGCGATCAAGTCGATCGGGGTTGAAATTGCGATTGAACTTTCAGAGGAGCTCTTGAAACGTGGTGCGCCAGGAATTCATGTATATACCATGAACGAAGCTGCGACCACAGTGGAGATATACAGGAGTTTGGGCTTAGGTTAGAGAATTGCTTATAAATTGGTGTGGTCCACTTGTATATAACTTGTAATAAATTTCGTTTAGACAGTTGATCGTCAAAGGGGTACTATCAAGGCTATGGCTGAAAAAATTACAATGTCGAGCTCAGGCTCGCTCAATGTTCCAGATGAACCAATAATTCCTTTTATCGAAGGCGATGGAACCGGTGTAGATATCTGGCCGGCGGCGCAACTTGTTATGGATGCGGCGGCCAAGAAATATAATAAGAAGATTGCATGGAAAGAGGTTCTTGCCGGTGAGAAGGCGTTCAATGAGACCGGCAGCTGGTTGCCTGACGAGACAGTTGAAACTTTCAAGAGCCACCTGATCGGCATCAAAGGCCCGCTTACCACACCGATAGGTGGAGGCATACGTTCCCTTAATGTTGCCCTTAGGCAGCTTTTGGACCTGTACGTTTGCTTGCGCCCGGTACGTTGGTTCCAAGGCGTGCCCTCGCCGGTGCTGCATCCTGAAAAAGTTGACATGGTCATTTTCAGGGAGAATACGGAAGACGTTTACTCAGGCCTTGAGCTCGAGGCCAATTCAGATGGTGCCAACAACCTGATCCAATATCTCCGGGACTCCTTCGGATGGAATATCAGGGACGCATCAGGGATTGGCATCAAGCCTGTTTCCGAAGTAGGTTCGAAGCGCCTGATAAGAGCTGCCATCGAATATGCGCTCAACCACAATCGCAAGAGTGTCACCCTGGTCCACAAGGGTAACATCATGAAGTTCACTGAGGGTGCTTTTAGGAACTGGGGATATGAACTCGTTCGTGAAGAGTTTGCCGATGTGGCGGTTGGTTGGGATGACTGCGGAGGAAAGCCTGGAGACAAGCTTCTGGTCAAAGATTCAATTGCTGACATTACTCTTCAGCAGGTTCTAACACGTCCCGACGAATTCGATGTCATTGCAACATTGAATCTGAACGGGGATTACTTGTCTGATGCACTTGCCGCCCAGGTCGGTGGGATCGGGATCGCCCCAGGCGGAAATATCAACTATGTCACCGGCCACGGAATATTTGAAGCGACCCATGGAACTGCTCCCAAGTATGCCGGCCAAGACAAGGTGAACCCGGGATCGGTAATTTTGTCCGGCGTCATGATGTTCGAGCATCTTGGCTGGACAGAAGCTGCAAGCGATATTGTCAAGGCTATCGAGGCCACGATCGCGGAAAAAATTGTTACCTACGATTTTGCGCGGCTGATGCAAGGCGCAACTGAAGTAAAGTGTTCTGAGTTTGCGTCAGCGATAGCGGATCGCCTGTAAGCGGTCAGTCCGTATCCGGCGGCCGCGACGCTTGACGGCAATGGAAGGTTTCTTCTCTGAGTCCTTGAAGTCACGGTGTTATCTGAATTGGAGTAGTAATGTCAAAAGTTAAGAAAGATCCTGTTCATGTAGCAGTAACTGGTGCAGCTGGTCAGATCAGCTACTCGTTACTTTTTCGCATTGCCTCAGGTGCCATGCTTGGTGAAGATCAGCCGGTAGTCTTGAAGCTCATCGAGATTGAGCCGGCAATGAAGGCGCTGGAAGGCGTTGCAATGGAGCTGGATGACTGCGCGTTTCCGCTGCTGTCCGATATTGTATTGACCACCGATCTAAATGCGGGATTTGACAAAACCTCGTGGGCGCTCCTTGTTGGAGCAATGCCCCGCAAAGCGGGGATGGAACGAGGAGACCTGCTCTCGGTCAATGGTGGCATTTTTGGACCCCAGGGTCGAGCCATTCAAGAGAACGCCAATTCCGACATAAGGGTATTGGTTGTGGGAAACCCGTGTAATACCAACTGCCTGATTGCCCGGTCGAGTGCCCCAGACGTTCCACCAGAGCGCTTCTTTGCCATGACGCGACTTGATCAAAACCGGTCAAAGACCCAGCTGGCGAAGAAAGCTGGAGCAACGGTCGATGATGTCAGCAATATGGCAATCTGGGGTAACCACTCAGCTACACAGTTCCCTGACTTTGCCAATGCCCGAATCTACGGAGTTCCCGTCCCAGAGGTGATCTCTGATCACGACTGGCTTAGAGGTGAATTCATAAGCACCGTGCAAAAGCGAGGCGCTGCCGTGATCGATGCCAGAGGTGCTTCCTCTGCTGCTTCTGCTGCAAATGCGGCTATTGATTCGGTAAAAAGCGTGATACACCCAACTCCTAAGGGCGACTGGGTTTCATTGGCGGTCGTCTCCAAGGGTGAATACGGTGTTCCCGAAGGTCTCCAGTTTGGATTCCCCGTAGTCTCAACCGGAGATTCGTGGAGCGTAGTCGAAGGACTTCATCATGACGAGTTTGCTTCCGATAAAATAAAGGCCACTACGGCTGAATTGGTTGCGGAGCGGTCTGAGGTCGAATCGCTGCTGGGAAAGTAAAGCTTTCCTGCAGCAGCAGACCGGCCTCAGATGCCTGGGGGGAGGGTCGTTCGGGTCCCGAACTTGTTTTTGTTTGGGCGAAAGGCGACCCTTTGGCATTTCCGTTCCTTATTTTGGCTTCTCCTGAAATGACAAATTCCTTTTGGTGAAGATGGCACTAAGCGATTTGGAAAGACGCGAAAGATCCTCGGCGGATTTGACGAGCTGCTCAACATCGCCCCTGATCTTTACGCTCCCAATTGAAATAGCTTCTGCTATGGAGCTTGTTCCCTGATTGATCTGGGCCGCCAGTTGGCTGTCGATAGTTATTCCTACGCTGCATCCTCCGCTGGATCCCGGATCAAGTCTTATGCCGCTGTTGTCGATGACGAGAGAGAAGAAACTGCTGCCAGAATCTGACTTGAGTTCGATGGCAAGCTCCAGGTTGGCGCCTTCAGGCGACTGGCCTGAGAGCCTCGCCAGAATTGCATTGCTTGCGTCAATCCACTGTTGCGTTCCAATATCTTCAGGCATCTTATGAGATCCTAAATGTGATCCAGAGGCGTTCGACCTATGTTAACCGAACCTGGGTGCTCTCTTTCATCCAGCTAAATTGTTAGTCGGATTCCCTGGCCGGCAATTGATAGGCGTGACCTGGATATAGAGTGAGGCGATCAGGAATGGTCGCGCTCTATATCCAGGTGAGCTTCGATCAATTAGAGCCAGGGCAGCGTAATATGAGTTTATGGAAATGAAAGCGAAGACTCTACGGGAGCTTAAGGAAAGCGGTTACGTAACCAGGCCAGTGAAGCAGGAGATTCGGGATAACACGCTAGCGCGCATAAAAAGCGGGGTCTCCCTTATAGAGGGTATAAGTGGCTACGAAAATAGTGTACTTCCGTCACTGGAAGTGGCGTTGATTTCAGGGCACGACATCATTCTCCTCGGTGAAAGAGGGCAGGCCAAGACGAGGATTATCCGAAGTATCGCGTCACTCTTGGATGAGTGGACTCCGGTCGTGGCAGGTGCGGAGCTCAACGACGATCCACTAAAGCCCGCTTCGCGGTACGCCAAAGAAAAGATTGCCGAGATGGGGGATGAGACCCCTGTTGAATGGATTCATCGGTCGCAGCGGTATTCGGAGAAGCTTGCGACCCCAGACACCTCTATGGCTGACCTGATCGGTGAGGTTGATCCCATCAAGGTTGCTGAAGGCCGCTATCTCTCTGATGAATTCACCCTGCATTACGGGCTGGTACCACGCACCAATCGTGGCATTTTTGCCATAAATGAATTGCCTGACCTAGCGGAGCGGATTCAGGTAGGTCTGCTCAATCTGCTCGAGGAGAGGGACGTCCAGATAAGGGGTTACAAGATTCGACTTGAGCTGGACCTTATGTTCTTGGCAACCGCCAACCCTGAAGACTACACAAACAGAGGCCGGCTGATCACCCCGCTTAAGGATCGATTTGGAACTCAGCTGAGGACGCACTATCCGAATAAGTTAGAAACAGAAATGGCGATCATGAGGCAGGAAAGCTCGGCACTGGCACTTAGCGGCAAGGTGTACGTGCCGGAATTCATGGCAGAGTTGATTGCAGATATTTCCCAGCAGGCAAGGAGGAGCTCATCCATTAATCAGCGCTCCGGGGTCTCTGTGAGGATGAGCGTTGCAAATTACGAGACAATGGTCTCATCAGCAACCAGAAGATCGATCCTCCTGGATGAGGAGCAAGTAGTTCCACGGATATCGGACCTTTGGGCGCTGGATTCCTCGATGTCGGGCAAGATCGAGATTGACGCATTTGAGCCAGATGCCGAAAAGGAGCTTATTCCGAGACTCTTGTCGAGCGCGGTGCTTAGAGCTTTTCGCCAAAGGTTCAGTGTGGACCAGCTGCGCAGTGTCATAGGTTATTTCGATTCTCAGGAGATCGTGGAGCTTGGGCCCTCTATCAGCTCAAAAGATTATGCCTCCTTCGTTGAGAATGTGCCTGGCATGTCCGATGCATTGAGAAAGCTGGACGATACTTCGGACGCAGCAGTTGCATCTTCGGTAGAACTCATTCTTGAAGGGCTTCACTTGTCCAAAAAGCTCAACAAGCGGGAGCAGTCCGGGAAAATTGGCTATTTCACAAAAGGTTGAAATCGATGAGAAATGAGCTGTTCAACTTTATTTACCAACGTTGGGACGGAACCCAAAATCCGGCTGACTTGGATGGCGACGAAATCTTTGATGAGATTCGTGATTCCCTTTTATACCATGGAGATGTGGCGGCCGCTCTAAAGAAGTTGCTGAGCGAAGGTTTTAGAGATCGTCACGGCAATAGGACGTCCGGCCTCAAAGACATGGTTGAACGGCTGGCGAAGCGCCGGCGGGAGATTCTGTCTCAGCATGATCCGAGTGGAATATTGCAGGAAATCTCGGATGCGCTGGATGAGATCGTGCAAACGGAGCAGAGCGCTGTAAATTCCAAGATGGATGATTTGGCCGACAAGGTTGATCCTTCCTCTCAGCAGGCTAGAGACCGCTTGAACACCAAAGGTCTCGAGCTGTCGACGATGCCAAACAGCCCGGTTTCACGAATGCAGTCCTTGAAGAATTATGAATTTGAGTCCCCCGAAGCAGAGCAGGCGTTTCAGGAGCTGTTGGAGCGGGTGTATCAGCAAATCCTTGACAGTTTTTTCCATTCCATGAAACGGGGCCTTGAGTCACAGGGCCAGGAGACTGTAGCTCAAATGCGCGAAATGCTGGCAGACCTCAATAGCTTGCTTTCCGATTTTCGCGAAGGAAAGAACACGGATGCTCAGTTCGGCCAGTTCATGCAGAAGTGGGGCGACAATTTCCCGCCTGGAATCAATTCGGTGGAGGATTTAGTCGACTTCCTTATGGCACAGATGCGGGCAACTTCAGCCATGTTCAACTCGCTCTCGCCTGACCAACGGCGGGAGCTAATGGAACTGTCGCAGGCTCTTATGGACGATCTTGACTTGGGATGGCAGCTAAGTCAGCTTGGCGACAACCTGGCGCCCTTTATGGGTCCTGGTACTCCCAGATATGGTTTTCATGGTGATCAGCCAATGAGCCTTGGCGATGCCCCCGAGGTCTTTTCGGAGCTAGGCGAGTTGTCGGATCTCGAAACGTTCCTGCGTCAAGTCTCGTCGCCAGCTGATTTAGCTGACGTGGATTTGGCACAGCTTGAAAATGCTTTGGGTAAGGGTGCCACGGAGGCGCTCGAGCGTTTAGCAAAGGTCGCAGCTTCGCTGGAGGAAGCTGGGCTGGTAGCAAATGACGAATCAAGAATGGTTCTCACCCCAAAGGGCATGAGGCGTATTGGCGAATCTGTCCTTTCTGAACTTTTTTCAAAAGGCGAGGATGCGCGTTTGGGCGATCACGCCTTGACAAGGAGCGGGATTGGAAATGATCTGGAGTATGAGACCAAGCCTTATGAGTTTGGCGACCCGTTCAATCTGAATATCAACAAGACGATTCGCAACGCCCTCCTACGATCGGGTGCAGAAATTCCGGTAAAGGTCACACCGGAAGATTTTGAAATTGAAAAGATGGAAAAGCTGTCGCGCGCATCTACTGTTTTGCTGCTTGATCTTTCCCTGTCTATGCCTCTCCGTGACAATTTCCTGACCGCGAAGAAGGTCGCGCTCGCGTTGCACTCATTGATAAGCACCAAATATCCAAAAGACTCGCTTTCAATCGTGGGATTCTCTGAAGTGGCCAGGCGGATTGAGCCTTACGCATTGCCAGAGGTTTCCTGGGATTATGTTTACGGAACCAATATGGAGCACGCCCTTTTGATGGCACGCGAAATCCTTCGATACGAAGAGGGGCACAAACAGATAATCATGATTACCGATGGAGAACCTACTGCCCACATCTTGCCCGGTGGAGAAGTATTTTTCAGCTATCCCTCAAGCCCTGAAACGATTGCGGCAACCCTAAAGGAAGTGATGCGCTGCACCAGAGAGGATATTACGATAAATACTTTTGTATTAGATGCCACTTGGGAACTTAAGAAGTTCATGGAGAAATTCGCCTCCATCAACAAAGGCAGAGTTTTCTACACTGATCCGGCGCACCTCGGAAAGTTTGTTCTCATAGATTTTCTGGCCCAGAAAAGCAAGTCGATCTGACGTCCCCAGTTAAATGCGATTCCGTGCAGTTTATGCATCAAGCCGTGTTCCCTAACAGTACGGCTGTCCCGCGAAGAGCTATGTTTCGAGTCTGTTAAACGGG
>SCQM01000040.1 GCA_004298555.1 Actinomycetota bacterium
CGAAATAGTGGCTCGGATGAATCCTGAAGTGTTTTCCAATCTGGCTCTGTTTGTCGCTGAACATGCCGGGTTTTTCGACGAAACCATCTCACGATTTGAGCGCGAGATCGAATTCTATCTGGCCTATATGGACCAAATGAGGGAACTCGAACAATTCGGCCTGGAATTTTGTTTACCGGCCATTTATTTGGACCAGAAGTTCCACATTTCTGCTGGATTTGATCTTGCGCTGGCACATGAACTTGCCAAAGAGAAGAGGGCAGTAGTTACCAACGATTATGCCTTGGACGGCCCAGGACGGGTGATCGTTGTCTCGGGCCCTAATTCAGGAGGAAAAACTACTTACGCCAGAGCTTTTGGCCAGGTCACTTATTTAGCCAGTCTTGGCTGTCCGGTTCCGGCCCGCGAGGCGCAGCTCATGCTTTGCGATCGAATATTCACACATTTCGAACGTGAGGAGGACCTTGACAATCTTCGGGGAAAACTTGAGGACGAACTCGTCCGGTTGCGCAGGATTCTAGAGAGCGCGACCCAGCGAAGCGTGATAATCATGAATGAAAGCTTCAGCTCAACCGCGCTGGATGATGCAAGGGCGCTGGGTGCAGCCATACTTAGGCAGATAAATGAGCTCAATGCGACGGGCATTTGCGTGACGTTCGTTGATGAGCTTTCTCGACTGGGGGATTGGACAGTGAGCATGGTCGCCAAGGTTTCACCCGATGATCCAACGAAGAGGATGTTTGCGATCGAACCCAGGCCTGCCGACGGCCTCGCCCATGCCCTGGCCATTGCGGAGAAGTACCGCCTAAGTTACGAGAGCGTGAAAGGCCGAATCTCCAAATGAGAGTTTTCCTGCTGGCACCTGAAAGCGATTTTGATGTCGATGCATCGCTGCCGCCCAATGAGGATGCGCTTGTTCAAGATTTGGGGCTGGAGAAAATCTTCCAGGTCATGGCGGCAGGGGACCCATTTCTTCAGCCAGTAGCCAGACAGGTGCTGCTCACAAGCCTCACGAATATCGAGGAGATCAGATACAGGCAAGACGTGCTCAGGGAGTGTATCGAGCATCCGGCCATAGTGAGGGAGATCTATGAGCTGGTTGTTGAAACGCTGGTCGGTATCAACAAGGTGAGCTTTCTTGGCATCGGATTCTTTAGCAAGGATAACCCGGAGATAACTCTGCATAGGGCAGTTCAGCAACTTAAATTTCTATCAAATATGCTGGCAAAGGCTTGGTATCTGGGAAACAAATATCAACGGGAATTCCATTCTGCCGGATGGAGCCGATTCTTTGGAATGCTATGCACGGAACTTGATGAGAACTATCTCAAAGAGATAGCAGGTCATCTGGACGAGCTTGGATTTCGTAATGGTGTGTTGATTACCGCAGGCCTTGGGGATGGACTCAAGGGATCGGGATATACCCTCCTAAAGAATCCCAATGTGAGGTCCAGCTGGCTTAGCCGGATTACAAGTCCAAAAAAGCGGCGCTCGGCAAACACAATCGTCATTCCTGACAGAGACGAAGCTGGCTTCAAGGCATTGGAAGAGTTGAGAGGAAGGGGAATTAACTCGGCTGCCAATGCTGTGGCAAAGTCCAGTGATCATGTGCTTGCGTTCTTTAACGAGCTGCGTTTCGAGCTCGCATTTTACATCGGATGTCTAAACCTTTATTCGGCCCTTACGAAAAAAGGAGAACCGCTCTGTTTCCCGCAACCAGTTCCGATGGGGGAGCCGACCTTGTCATGCAGGGGCCTTTATGATCCTTCACTTGCCCTGCGCATACCAAATCCATGCGCTGGAAACGATATCGATGCTGTTGGAAGGCTGCTGGTGATGGTCACCGGGGCAAATCAGGGCGGCAAATCAACTTTTGTACGTAGTGTAGGTACTGCTCAACTGATGATGCAGTGCGGAATGTTCGTCGCAGCCTCCTCGTTTTCCTGTGACATCCGAAGTACTGTATTTACGCATTTTAAGCGGGAGGAGGATAAGGAAATGAAAAGCGGAAAGCTAGAGGAGGAGCTTTATAGGATGAGCGAAATTCTTGATCATTTGTCTCGGGGATCGATAGTCATTCTGAATGAGTCCTTTTCCAGCACCAACGAACGCGAAGGGTCGGAAATCGCTCGGCAACTTGTCCGGGCCATGCTTGACGCGGGTATAAAAGTACTTTATGTCACGCACTTTTTTGATCTTGCCAGCTCCTTTTACCGCTCCAGGGAGTTCAACTCTCTTTTTCTGCGTGCAAATCGCCGGATCGACGGTACCAGAAGCTTTGTGCTGGTCGAAGGCGAACCTCTGCCTACCGTCTATGGAGGTGACATTTACCAGCAGGTATTTGGAGCAGCGCCCTAACAGTTCCGAAGCCGACCGGCAGGCTTTTCATGCTATGGTTGCGGGCCATCATTTTTAGTGTGGTCTGCGAAAATGTCTTTTAGCAGTCCCGGCGTGATGTCTTGGCGGGACGGCACTCGTCGGGCCGATACACAAAAATTGGACCTTTTGATATGACCCGCCAACACCTATTTTAATAATACTGGCAGATCCGTCGAACGCGAGAACTTGGGCTAGGCTGGTTTGCGAAACATGAGGCAACAGGCGTGTTTCGGCCCGTTTGATCACGTGCATGGATTTCTTTTTCGGGGATCCAACCTGCTAGAGTACATCTCACGTCGGTGGAAATATCGCTTTGTGAGCTTGTAGCTCATGCAATGCCGCACTAGGTATTTACTGACGGGTAACAACTTAAATAATTAATAGCAGATCAATCCGATTGGGGGTTACTACAGGTGAAGGTAGTCATACCAAAGGAGACTGCCAATGGGGAGCGCAGAGTGGCAGTGGTTCCAGATGTGGTGCCAAAACTGACAGCTGCTGGATTTGAAGTCTGGGTCCAGTCAGGTGCGGGAGTGGAAGCCCATCATGATGATTCAGCCTACCAAGAAGCCGGCGCCAAGGTTACCAACGATACAGCTGAGCTTTTCAAAGATGCCAAAGCGGTGTTGAAGGTCCAACCGCCAACCCCGAATGAAGCAAAGATAATCCCTTCGAATGCGTTGTTGATTTCGTTTCTTTATCCTGGCAGAAATCCAGAAATAACCTCTGAACTTGCGGCAGGGAATGTCACCGCTCTTGCTCTCGAGCTCTTGCCGAGAATAAGCCGTGCACAGAGTATGGATGCACTTTCTTCCCAGGCGTCTTTATCCGGTTACAAAGCAGTGATCATGGCGGCTGACCGGCTTGACAAGATTATTCCTATGCAGATGACAGCTGCAGGAACTCTAGCTCCGGCAAGGGTCTTCGTAATGGGCGCAGGAGTCGCGGGTTTACAGGCAATTGCGACTGCACGCAGGCTCGGGGCAATTATTGAAGCGTTCGATGTTCGGGCAGCAGTGAAGGATGAGATTGAAAGTCTAGGAGCGAAGTTCATCGAAATTCCGCTTGAGAGTTCAGAGGGTAGCGGCGGTTATGCGGCCGAGCAGTCCGAGGATTACTTGCGGCGCCAGCGCGAGCTGCTTGCGCAGCGGGTGGCCGCGGCAGACATTGTGATTACGACGGCGGCGGTGCCAGGCCGGAAGGCCCCGATACTAGTGACCAAAGACATGGTTTCCAAGATGAAAGCAGGATCGGTGATAATCGATCTGGCGGCGGAATCAGGTGGAAACTGTGAGGTCACGGTTCCTGGCGAGGAAACTGTCTTCGAAGGCGTGACTATAGTAGGTGCTTTTGACGTGCCGAGTTCCGTCTCGGTGCATGCAAGTCAGACCTATTCCCGTAACGCAAGCAACTTCCTGCTGGCATTGACCAAAGACGGCAAGTTGCAAATTGATTTTAACGATGAACTAGTTAATGCATCCTGTGTTACTCACGCTGGTGAGATACGGCAGGGATTTGGGGGCGCGACCAAGGGTACTAACAGTAGTAGTGAAGGGATTCAACCATGACTCCAGAATTGATTGGATACATTACGACCTTCGTTCTCGCTGCCTTTGTGGGGATAGAAGTGATTTCAAAGGTTCCAACAATTTTGCATACCCCATTGATGTCAGGGAGCAATGCTATCCATGGCATCATATTCGTCGGCGCAATTTCCGTAACGTCAGCATCTCATGGCAGTCTTCAGCTGGTGCTGGGATTAATAGCGGTGGTGCTGGCAACGATCAATGTTGTTGGTGGATTTGTTGTGACTGACAGAATGCTTGAGATGTTCAAGCCACGCCGCCAGGCTGAAGCGAAAAGGTAGGTCGATCTCAGTTGTCTCAAATTAATTTATTGGCGGCTTCGGGTCTTACTCTTGATGAGGGCGTCAGTTTGCTCTATCTTTTGGCTTCGGTTTTGTTCATTGTGGGACTGAAGCAGTTGAGTTCACCCAAAGGTGCGAGGCAGGGTAACCTGACAGCAGCCCTTGGCATGCTGATCGCCGTAGTAGCTTCGCTGACGGTGATTCATCCGTCGGGCGGCAAGATCATAGCGATGCTGGTGGCCGTGATCATCGGTACGCTCGTCGGAGCCGTATCCGCAAGGCGTGTGAAAATGACTGCCATGCCTCAAATGGTGGCCGCATTCAACGGAGTAGGTGGAGGTGCCGCTGCACTTGTTTCAGTCGGCGAATTCACGCGCTTGGTTTCCGGATCGAACCATGGCATAGTTTTGGCGATTTCGGTGGTATTTTCCGTCGTAATCGGATCTCTCAGCTTCGCCGGGTCAGCTATCGCATTTGCAAAGCTGCAAGAACTTATGACCGGTATTCCGATCACTTACAAGGGACAGCAGCTGGTTAACGGAATCATTCTCCTTGGGATCCTGGTTCTGGCAGTTGATATTGTCGGGTTTACTTCGAGCATTCCTGTGCTCGTTGTGCTGCTGATAATTTCGCTTCTTCTTGGCGTGGCATTTGTGCTGCCTATCGGTGGAGCAGACATGCCAGTTGTCATTTCGCTTCTCAACGCATTCACAGGTCTGGCAGTTGCTGCCAGCGGGTTCGCCCTGGGAAGCACGGTGTTGATTGTTGGAGGTACGCTTGTTGGCACTTCGGGAACTTTCCTAACGATGATGATGTCCGATGCCATGGGAAGATCGCTTTCAAACGTCCTTTTTGCCGCGGTTGGAAAGGTTACCGAATCATCGTCGGGCGGGGATGGGGCAACATCGCAAGACCAAAGCGTGAGGTCCGGTACTGCCGAGGATATCGGAGTGCTACTGACATATTCGCAGAAAGTGATAATTGTTCCTGGATATGGTTTAGCAGTTGCCCAGGCCCAGCACGTAGTGCGCGAACTTGCCGACCTGTTGGAGCAAAAAGGCGTAGAAGTGAGTTACGCCATTCACCCTGTCGCCGGACGAATGCCCGGGCATATGAATGTTCTGCTTGCTGAGGCTGATGTCAAGTATGATCAGCTGAAGGAAATGGATGAGATTAATGACGAGTTCAAACTAGCCGATGTGGCGCTTATTGTTGGTGCGAATGACGTTGTAAATCCTGCTGCGAAGACAGACCCTGGGAGTCCCATATACGGCATGCCGATACTAAATGCCGAAGATGCCAAGAACATTGTGTTCATGAAACGGTCAATGAGGCCAGGCTTTGCCGGAATTGACAATCAGCTAATGTTCGATCCGAAGACCATCATGTTTTTTGGTGACGCCAAGGAGTCTCTTACGAAGCTTGTCGCGGCCGTCAAGGTGTCTTAATTAGATACGCTAAAACCTTGGTTAGGAGGGGCTTCACCTTTGAATAGGTGCAGTTCCTCCTACGGTGCTCCCGCGCGTGATAGGCAAACTCTCGCCGCAGGAGATGACCCTATGAGATTCTTGGGTCCTGTCTTTTGTCGGCTGACTGGATGCAGCTATTATGAAAATAACCGAATCAGACTGTGATGCGGTGACTCAGGTATTAGCTCTTACGCGATGCGGCTTTCAAGCCGGCTGGGATCGCCAGTTCCGGTCTTGTCGGCCTAATGCGAAGCAGAACTAATTGCTGATATCGGGAATCAAATGGGCCCGCTGCCATGGGCAGGTTTCCGACTTTGCCTGACGGGCCTGAATGAGGCTGCACAAGTTACCGTGGCAACCGACTCCGCACTAATTTGAGACGGGTTAATCAGGCGGTCAACAAGTTCGATTGCATTCGGCTGCATCTTGGTCAAATTAAGGAGTTATCTGGAAGCTCTTTATCAAGAACTCTAACCAGGAGGCAAGCTGGCTCGGGTAGATTGTCTCGTTCGTATGAAGCAGTTCATTTAGGGTCCACCATCTGGAACCGATGATGCTTCTCGACTCCATCTGAGTGAGGTGACGTGCAGCCGGATCGAATGAAGCAGTCCGCGCCATGAAATATACCTCCTGTTGGAAATATTCACGTCCTTCGAATATGAATTTAAAAGCCCTCGCAAAAGGGGTTCTCTGAAACTCGAGGATGTGTCGGCCGGTCTCTTCGAAGACCTCTCTTCGTATCGCCTCCAGCGGAGTTTCGTTGGCGTGAATCCCACCACCTACGGTGAACCACCACGGTTCAGAGCCGTCAACAGTGGAATCGCGGCCTTTCAAAAGAAGCAACCTTAAGTCGTTGTCAATTAGCATCGCCCGTACAGCAGGCCGTGGCCTAAGTGTCATCGCTTTTTTGAATCTTAGTGCACGGCTTTAAGAGAAGTCGCCCTGCGTCGTTAGCTCCGCGCAAGTTTGCATCTTTTTCCACAAGGTTACTTTAAGTTCAAATTCAGTGACGTCTCAGATCGAAATGCAAGAATGTAAGAAAGGAATATGGACTGGGGCAACAGATGCAAAAGTTTACAGTACGATCGAGAGACGCCGCCATCGCTAAATCCTCTGCCATATCAAAGGGATTTTGGTGGGGCGCTCTTTTGGCCATTGTCGGTGTGGCCGGCTTGGTCGCAAAGGTTAATCCCAGCAAGCCTATAGGTTCGAATACGGCATCAACTGGGTCTTCGGCAACTTCAACGCTCAGCGGGGGGTATGACGTAACTTCGCCCACGCTGTCTGCGCCACCGCTTTCTCCCCTTCTGCCACAGCAATCGACATCCTCGGCTTCATCTGCCGGGAGATCGACACCTTCAGCGGTAAGTGCCACGGGTGCATCATGATCGGCCCAGATGGCTATAGAACGTCAGCCCTGGGGACGCAATGCTCACTCGTGGCTTACGACGATCCCCCGTCAAGCGATGCCATAAGCGTCTTTTTGGAGCTGATCGCTCAAATGGACCTGGCTGCCTCTCGGTTTCGGGAAGACTCTGAGATTAACAGGGTTTTCAACGGACAGGCACACAAGCGAGTTGCGGTTTCCCCGCTCCTGTTTGATGCCCTGGCGGCCGCCCTCTACGGCGCAGAGATGACCAGCGGGTATCTGGATCCGACTGTTGCGGGATCTATGGCTGCGCTGGGATACAGGGCGGACTTTGTTAAAACGCTTGCCAGTGGCGCCTTGGGACTGGACGAACTGCGGATTGTGATCCCGCCGGGATACAGGAGCGTGAGACTGAATAAAACGAATAGGACTGTGACCGTTGCCCAGGGAGTGACCTTTGATTTAGGTTCAACAGGTAAAGCCTTCTTGGCCGATCGAATTAGAGAGACAATTGAGCTGAAATTATCGGAGCCTGTACTGGTGAACCTTGGGGGCGATATATCTGCCTCGAGAATTGGTGATGGACGGTTCTGGCCTGTCAAGGTAACTGACGATCGCGGTCTGGATCCGTCATCGGTTGGGATCACAATTGCAGTATTCGGGGGTGGCGTTGCCACCTCATCTACTCTGCACAGAGCTTGGAAAAATGGAGACAAGGACCTTCATCACATTGTTGATCCTTTCAGCGGTCTTAGTGCTGATTCTATGTTTGATTCTGTCACCGTTTTGGCTGGGTCAGCCCTGGATGCAAATATTGCATCCAGTGGGACGATTGCTATGGGGCCGAAAGGCCCCGGGTGGCTTGCCTCGACCGGGCTTCCAGCTTTTGCCCGGAACGCAGATTCCCAACGCAGATATTTTGGTCATTTTGAACAGGTAATTGTGGAGCGTGAGCTCTCATGATTCTGGCAACAGCCACGGTGAGTCCCTTATGGTACCTGTCGCGATCCGCTGGCTACGTAGGTCTGATTCTGCTTGGCGCGATAGGAGTCTTGGGTATAGTTACTGCGGGCAATGTCAGAGTGGCCCAAGGGACCAAATTTGTGACTCCGGAAGTGCATAGGTCGCTTTCCCTGCTTGCGATGGTCGTGTTAGCAGTTCATGTTGGAGCAGCCGTAGCTGACAAGTATTCCTTTATAGGCATCAAGGATGTATTTGTGCCCTTTATGTCTGCGTATCGGCCAGTCTGGGTCGGTTTTGGGTCAGTCGCGGTAGATCTGGGCATCGCAGTAGTCATCACGTCACTGCTTCGGGTGAAGATGGGATACAAAAGCTGGAGGTTAGTTCACTGGGCCTCTTACCCCGTATTTGCCCTTTCCATTATTCACGGGTTGGGTTCGGGGACTGATTCGTCCTTATGGATATCCAAAGTAATATATTTAGCGGTCGGCGGCGCGTTGGTGGCAGCTATTGTAGCTCGCTTGATCGCACGGAAAGACTTACGTGCAGGTGCGAAAGCTGCGCTGTCTGGTATGACCATTGCAGTCCCATTTGTGATTGTTTTATGGGCGCTGTCCGGCCCTTTTGGAGCCAACTGGGCAAAACGTGCCCAAACTGGACTTAGACAGTCGCTTTTAGCCTCCAACAACGTGGCAAGCTCCTCTGCCGGTGCTACGAAGATTCAGCCTGTCGCATCTCCGGTCCTACATCTTGGCTCTGGATACACGTCTAACTGGTCTGGAAGAATCGATCAATCACCAGCTAATTCCCAAGGCGACGTCGCATTGCGCCTCATTGGAAATCTATCTAATTCACCTGGGTTCGAGTTATCTGTAGTGCTGATTGGAACACCACTCGACGGCGGAATTTCGATGACTTCAAGTGTCGTAGAAATTGCCTCTAACAACGGAACGCCGATCTACAAGGGAACAGTCACGTCATTACAAGGCACAACCATCGTCAGCCAAGTCGCAAATGCCGCAGGAGAAGGCTTTACCTTTTCCGCAAACATCAATTTGGGTTCCAATGGGTCATCTTTTACAGGTGCAGTGGCAGGTTCGGGTAGTTCGTCATTTTCAAACTTGTCTACGGCCGGAGTCCAGCCCAGGTCAGAGAGGGGGGATCAGTAATGCCAGATGATTCCAAACAATCGTTTCCGAGGCTTGCATACGGAGGATGGACTTCGGCGTCAAGAACCGTTGCTGTCATGCCCGCGGCCACCATTAGTTTTTCCGAGCATCTGTCAATATTTGGGAATCCAGAACCATATTTTCCTTCAATCCACCATCTTAAAAGGCTTTTGGATGAAAACGAACTCCACGGCAGGGGCGGAGCTGCATTCCCTCTGTCACAAAAGTTACGAGGCTACGAGAGGCATATTGGCGAAGTGGTACTAATTGCCAATGGCTGTGAAGGCGAGCATCTGTCCCATAAGGACGAGATGCTGATTAACAGACATCCCCATTTGGTTTTGGACGGCCTGGCTATTTTAGGCAGCGCGCTTCGCGCGAAGGCGGGCTATGTTCACCTCAAGGCGTCGAAGACGTCTCTGCAATCTGTTGTGAAAAAGGCCCTGGCAGAGCGGACCCCTTTGAATCCGTTCAAAATAGAGGTGTCCACTTCCGCGCCAGGCATCGGTTACGTCGCCGGTGCGGAAACCGCGGTAATCTCGGCAATCAACCGCCAGGGTGGACGGCCAATTTATCTTCCTGAGCGGCCGATCGTTCGCGGGGTCAAAAAACAGCCAACCCTCATAGCCAACGTTGAGACTCTCGCCCACCTGGCTCTGCTGGCGAGGTTTGGGTCGCGATGGTTTTCCTCGGTTGGAATTGCCGAAGATTCAGGCACGCGGCTGCTCACAACAACGCTGCCTGATGGCAGCTACACAGTGGTAGAGGTGGCTGCTGGAACCCAGTTCGGCGAAGTATTTGCGGCCTTGGGAGTAGAATTAGGCCAGGTAAGCTGCGGACTCCTGGGAGGATACTTTGGCCAGATGGTCGACGCGGAAAAATTGTGGAGTCTTCGCGCTAGCCAAGCATTTCTAAAGAAATCAGGCTTTTCTCTCGGCGCGGGCGTGGTAGCTTTGGCCAGCGGATGCCCAATAGACGAAATTGCTGCAGTTCTCAAGTATTTGGCGGGGCAAACTTCCGGGCAGTGCGGGCCTTGTTATCTTGGTCTCCCAGAGTTGGCAAGAGCATGGACTGATCTCAGGCCAGGAGGGGCGAGTTCAAAGTCGATTTCCCGGGTTAGTGAACTCTGTGATGAAATCGTTGGAAGAGGTGCATGCGCCATGCCGGACGGGGCAGTTCTTTTGGCCCGCTCTTCACTTAGCAGGTTTCGAGCTGAAATGCTGCTTCATCAAAGCGGAAGGTGCGGTTATAAAT
>SCQM01000041.1 GCA_004298555.1 Actinomycetota bacterium
GCCTTGTTGCGGCCTAATTGGTCTTGAAACTGAAGATTTGGCCGGTATTTTCATCTCCGACGTAAAGTGCTTTGACTGTTTAGCGCAACCGGGGCTTATGCTTGCTAAGTTTTATTCTGTGCGGGTACTTACTGGAGCCAACAAGAGCCGAAAACTACTTTCAAATGTCTCCCGAGCCACCAGGCCCACCTCCTCAAGGGTTAGGAAGTCGATTTTCGATATTCTTTGGTCGAGGGTCGGGATTGAAGACAAATCGGTTCTGGATTTGTTTGCCGGAACCGGGGCCTTGGGCATTGAGGCTTTGTCACAGGGAGCCAAAAAAGTTTATTTTGTGGACCGGTCCCGGGCAGCGGCCAAGGTCATAAAGGAGAACTTGTCCCGGCTGGAGATTGAACCCGGCCGGGTCAAGGTAGTTACTGCTGGTCATAAGGATTTTCTCAAGGGTTACTCTGGAGACCGGTTCGACATAGCTTTTCTCGATCCCCCTTACGTTTTCGACGACTGGGATCAACTTCTTTTGGAAGTTCCCGCAGCCGTCATGGTGTGCGAAACCGGAAGCAGGATAGAGCCACCGGCAGGAACTGAGAAATTGTTGGAGCGCAAGTATGGAACTACAGTGGTGACACTGATTTCAAGTTCAGATCCTGGCAATTGAGAAAGGTACTGTGAGTTAGTTGATTATTGCTCTTTTTCCTGGTTCATTTGATCCCTTCCACAACGGCCATTTGGAAATCGTCGAGAGGGCATCCCAACTTTTCGATAAGGTGGTAGTTGCTGCTATGCGAAATCCCCAAAAAGCCGGGCCTCTGTTTACTCTGGAGGAGAGGGAGGCGATGATCGAAAAGAGCGTCGCCCACATAAGCAACGTCGAGATCGTCGGGCTTTCAACGCTGGTGGTGACCTTGGCAACGGAACTTGGGGCATCGGTGATAGTGAGGGGCCTGCGGGCAGTATCGGACTTCGAGAATGAACTTCAAATGGCGCAGATGAACAGAGAGCTTTCTGGGATAGATACAGTATTCATACCCACCAGTGCCGAGTTTTCCTTCCTGGCGTCTCGGCTGCTGAGAGAGGTTTGGCATTACGGCGGAGATGTTTCCTCGATGGTTCCCCCGCCGGTGGCGATGGCTCTTGCTGAGAGTGCTCGCTGATTGGAATCTCGGTAATAGTTAGCACTTAGGCGGATCATTGGACGACAACGAGTATTCAGAAAAAAGTATCACTCTCGAAGAGGCGCTTTCGGCAATCGCCGAATTGGTCGAGAATGCCAAGTCCATGCCACTTTCAGCTTCAGTGCTGGTGCCACGCGACGAGATACTATTCCTAGTAGATGCTGCGCTTGAGGCTTTGCCAGTCGAGATCCGCAATGCCCAGCTGGTTATCCGTGAGAGGCATGAAATTGGCGACAAGGCCCGTTTCGAGGCAGAGGAAATCATCGCCGCGGCCACGGCCAAAGCCGAACGCCTGGTTGCCAGGACTGAGATCACGAGGCAGGCGAATCAGAACGCCAATAGAATGATTCAAGAGGCCAAAGAAGAGGCAGCCCGTTTGAAATATGCTGCCCTGGATTACGTGGATCAGAAACTGGCTAGTTTCGAGATTGCGCTTGAGAACATAGAAAAATCCGTCAAAGCGGGCAGGGCGAAGCTGATACCTGCCGTAAATGAATCGTTTGATCCTAATGATCCCCTCGGAGAGTCTGAGGCCGATGACATGGAGTTGGACAAGAGTCCCTTTTTTGATCAGGATATTGAATGAGTTCTAAGCATTCTTTCATCATCGGGATTACGCGGTTGCGCAAGGACCCTGGTTCAGTAATGAGTTTTGAATTGAGTGGCACAATAACTGATTTAAAAGTCGTGTCTTCATACGTCAAAGATGATCAGATCATAGAGGTCTCGGGTGTTGCCGAATCGGTCCATGGCGGAATACTCATCAGTGGAGAGGTATCGACGAAATGGGAGGGCGAGTGCAGGCGCTGTCTCAATCCCACATTCGGGATAATGCGCATTCCGGTGCGTGAACTCTATGAAAGGGCTGGTCCCGAATCTGAACTCTCTTCGCAAGACGATACTTACAGCTATTCGGGCGCAATCATTGACCTCCAGGAAATGGTAAAGGATCAGGTTCTTTTAGAGCTGCCACTTGCTCCGTTGTGCAAGGACGACTGCAGGGGGCTATGTGTCAACTGTGGCGCTGACCTGAATCTCGGCCCATGCGAATGTGAAGATGCCGCGATCGATCCCAGATGGGCCGGGCTTGACATTTTGGCCGACAAAGACCGTTAGGATATAACTCTGGAAATTCCCGGAGACTTTCTGGTGGCTCTGTGTGTGCGTGAGTACCGTTCTGAGCACCTAGAATATGTCAGTCGCAGCCCGGGAATTTATTGGATCCAACGATTTGTGAGAGCGAGAAAAGATGGCGGTTCCTAAGCGGAAAACTTCAAAGGCCAAGACAAGGTCGAAGAGAGCTTCAGCCTGGACCTTGAAGCTTCCAGCACGCAGTGTTTGTCCTCAATGTAATGCTTCGAAGCAGCCACACGTGGTTTGCCCTGCATGCGGATGGTACCACGGCCGTCAGGCCATTCAAGTAGGGTAGCAGTGCTACCTATTGCCGTTGACTTGGAGGGCGGGGATAACGCTCCCGATGTTGTCATTGAGGGGGCGAGGAGAGCACGTAGTGAGCTTTCAGTACCGATCATCCTCGTTGGCAAAGCTGAAACAATTAAGAAGCTTTCCGATTTCGAAGTGCTCGAAGCTTCCGAAGTAATCGCAATGGATGAAGATCCTGCCTCATCGGTTCGTTCGAAGAGGGATTCTTCGTTGGTCAGATGTGCGGAGCTGGTTAGGGATAAGCAGGCGTCTGCCATGGTTTCCGCCGGCAATACTGGTGCAGCAATGGCTTCTGCGCTGCTAAAGATGGGAAGAATTCGTGGCGTGGCCAGGCCTGCGATAGCCACAACGATTCCGGTGCCAGGATCGACGCCGACCGTTCTGCTGGATTCAGGAGCCAATTCGGAATGTCTTCCCTCCTGGCTGGTCCAGTTTGGCGAAATGGGGTCAATCTTTGCCCGTGAGGCATTTGATATTGCCGATCCAAAAGTTGGCATCATGTCGATAGGCGAGGAAAAGTCCAAGGGAAACACCCTGGTCAAAGAGGCACATCAGCTGCTAGACAAAGTTAAAGGCATTTCGTTTATTGGCAATGTCGAGGGTCGGGATGTTATGTCCGACCGTGTAGACGTGGTCGTTACCGACGGATTCACGGGAAATGTTGTGCTAAAGACCCTTGAAGGCGGGGTACGCGCTGTAGCCAAAGCTGTCATTGGCGCGCTGCAGAGCGGTGAAGACGGCGAGGAAGTCTTTCAGATGGCTGTTCCAAAGCTGCTTAATCTCTGGTCAGATCTGGATCCTGATTCGTACGGCGGGGCCATGCTGCTTGGCGTAAACGGAGTGTGCGTTATCTCACATGGGTCGTCTTCCGCAAACGCAATCTTCCACGCGATCAGAACAACGTCGGTGTTGGTTCAACACGATCTGGTGAACAAACTTACTGCCGGCATTGCGGCCGCCATAGCAGATTTGGCGTGATGGAAAATTGGACGCGTTCGTGACTGTTGCGGATGCCCACTATTTGCGCCCAAGGAAGTATAATTCCGGGGTTTGCCGATGTCATTGTTGTTGAGCAGTTTCCGAAACGCGATATCTGGGAGTAGATAATTGAACCGCAATGAAGTTTTCTTAATCATCAGGAACCATCTTGCCGATATTCTCGAGATCGATCCCGAGGGAATCGGAGAAACAAGTTCATTCACTGACGATCTTAATGCTGATTCACTTGCTTTAATTGAATTGGTAGAAGCGATTGAAGAGGAGTTCTCTTCTCAGGGAAACGCCTTCAGAATAGAAGATGAAGATCTTGAAGAACTCAAGACGGTACGGGATTCTGTCGATTACGTGGTAGAGAAGCTCAATATAGAGTAGTGGGGAAGTCGATTCCTCAGCATGGCTGATGACGAAGGTTTAGGTGAAGAGTGTGTCTGAAGGTGTTTCAGATGGAGTTCAGGCGCAGTTCGAGCAGGCTTTGAGGGATCTGATAGGAAAGCTGGATATCGGCGGGATTTCGTTGGCCGGAATGACACAAGCGGCTACGCACCGATCTTACTGTGCAGAGCATCCCGGCGTCAGCTCCAACGAAAGACTTGAATTTCTCGGTGACTCCATTCTCGGTTTGGTCGTAGGGAAATACATATTTCAGACCTTCACGTCTTTTGAGGAGGGTGAATTGACCAAGCTTCGTGCGTCGGTGGTTAGTTCCCAAAACCTTTCTAAGGTAGCCCGCTCAATAGGGCTAGGCGGAATCTTGCTGCTCGGCAGGGGAGAAGAAGCATCCGGGGGTCGTGAGAAGAACTCTATCCTATCTGATTCCCTTGAAGCGGTGATGGGGATCGTATATTTGGAGCTTGGATTTGCCGCTGCTGAACGCCTGATTTTGTCGCTGATTAAACCCGAGATTGAGGCTCACGCGCTTGGTCCGGGGCACTCGGATTACAAGTCTCGTCTGCAGGAGTTGTTGGCTCAAATGGCGATGAAGCCACCGGTTTACGATGTCGACTGGAGTGGTCCAGACCATGCCAGGGTTTTCCAGGCCACTGTGCGTGTCGAAAGTGGAGTTCTGGGCAGCGGCACAGGCTCTTCAAAGAAGCTTGCAGAACAGAGGGCGGCCGAGGATGCTCTGGAATTCCTGTCAGATGCCACAGGGGATAAGTCGGATGCCGGGGAGTAGACGGGCAAATGCCTGAACTCCCGGAAATTGAAACCCTTCGGCAGGATCTGTCGAGATTCATGGTCGGAAAATCTATTAGTGCCGTGTCAGCGGCTAATAACCGATCTATTAGGGCTCACTCCACAGTTGGCGAATTTGAAGAACCTCTGATCGGCACCCATGTCCGCGAGATTCGCAGAAAGGGAAAATTCCTCTCTATTACCGTTTCCTCCCGGCATCGCCAAGACTTCGCTTTGGTGGCCCACATGGGAATGAGCGGTCAGCTGCGGAGATTCGCCAGCCGCATTGAGATTCCCAAGCACTCCCATGTCGTTCTCGAACTGTCTGATGAATCATTGGTAGTCTTTGTGGATCCCAGGACTTTTGGTCAGCTCTACTTGGATGAATTGAATGATTCGGGCCTGGCCTCGTCGCTTTCGCGTCTTGGAATAGATCCCATCAATCAACCTGAACAAATCTTTAATGCGCTTCAAAAATGCATGAATCGAAAGATTGGAATTAAATGGTTGCTTCTTGATCAGTCGCATGTTTGCGGCATAGGAAATATGTACGCGGACGAGATTCTGTTCCGGGCAGGAATCAGATTTGACCGGCCCTGTCAAACGCTTTCAGCCGAAGAGGTGGCAGCTGTCGCCAGTGCGATCTCCGAGGTTTTGAATGAGGCAATCCAGTTGAGAGGATCCAGTCTGAAAGATTTGCAGTACCGTGACGTAGCAGGTGGACTGGGCGGGTATCAGAACATGCATCTGGCTTATGGCAGGGAAGGACTCGAGTGCCAGCGCTGTCACGGCATCGTGGAGAGAATGTTTTCCAAAGGCCGATCGTCTTATCTTTGCCGCTCATGTCAACGGTAATATCAGGTAGTCTTTTGTAACCGTTGCAACCAGCCGATACGTTTGCTAAGGAGAGTACTGCGTGTTTCTGCGCTCCCTGACAGTCAAGGGATTCAAATCGTTTGCAGATCCTGTCACGATTGACCTTTCTCCCGGTGTATCAGTAATCGTTGGCCCGAATGGCTCTGGAAAGTCCAATATTGCCGATGCTATAGCATGGGTGCTTGGCGCACAGGGTCCCAAGACCGTGCGGTCATCGAAAATGGATGAAGTCATATTTGCCGGAGCAGGGCGGCGTGGTCCTTTGGGCCGTGCGGAAGTCTCGATCGTGATAGACAATTCTGACAAAGGATTGGGTCTTGACCTGACCGAAGTGATGATTACAAGAACACTGTTCAGAACTGGCGAGAGCGAGTATTTGCTGAATGGGAATCCCTGCCGGTTAATTGATCTTCAGGAATTGCTGTCAGGTGCTGGCGTTGGCCGTCAGCAGCATGTGATCATTTCACAAGGACAGCTGGACATTATTCTCAATTCCAAGCCTGAAGAACGAAGGGAAGTCGTAGAAGAGGCTGCTGGAATAACGAAATTCAAAAGAAGGCGCGAGCGCACCGAGAGACGCCTCAACGCAATGGAGGGCGATCTCGCGAGAGCGGAAGATTTGGTCCGCGAAGTTAAAAGACAGATCAAACCTCTGGTTCAGCAGGCCGCAAAGGCTAAGAGGCAGCTGGAACTCAGGGATCGCATTTCCCAGCTGAAGCGCTATATCGCAGGCGCAGAGTTGCGGGCGCTCGAGAGTGCAGCAGAAGCGGCAGCTCAGGAGAGGATCGATGCCGAATTGGCGGTCCTGGCGATTCAAAATGAAGTTGCCGGGATTGACCAGGCTATATCTAATTTGGAGAGAACGCGACCGATCGTGGATGCGGATGATCTGTTTGATGTCATAACCCGCACGGAGGCGCTTTCGGAAAGGATCAGATCAACCGCCACACTGGCCAGACAAAAGAGACAGGCTATGTCCGAGAATTTGCGGGCAAGCGACAACAGGGCTGTGGTGGAGTCACTTAAACAGGAGCTGGACCGCGTCAACGTGGAAATCCAAGGTGCTGAAGCCCAGATCGTTGAACTCGGAGCAAGGCTCGAACAGCTTGAACTGGATGAAGCCAGCTTCAGGTTGGAAGAGACTCCAGAGATCGCCGAAAGTCTCCAGGATTTGAACAACAGATTCAGCGAATTGACCGGCGAAAATGGATCGCTTTTGTCACGGCGTAACGTCCTTCTAGAAACTTTGAACAGGGTTACAGCGCAGATACAGGGTTTAGAATCGCGGAGACTGCGTATGCAGGAGCAGCTCACCCTCAAAAGTCAAGAGCTTGAGGGCGTCACGGCGCGGATTTCGCAGCTTGTCGAAATCAGGGATCAAAATGATTCGCAATATTTGCTTGGACTCGAATCAGATAAGGCTCGCAAGAGCCAGCTGGATGCAGCCGAAGCTTTGCATAACCGCCTCCAGGTCGAAGTTAACTCGCTCAGAGCCAAGGTTTCGGCTTATGAGGCTGCGATCGAAGAAGGCAGGTCGAAAACCCAGGCTAAGGCGTTAGGGCAATTGACTGGATTCCTGGGTGCACTGGTTGACGTGATCGACATCAGCGGCGGATACGAAACCGCCTTTTCCGCTGCTGTCCAGAGCCTCTCTTCGTCAGTCCTTGCCAGCGACCAGAGTTCGGCTGTTGAAGGCCTTAAATATCTAAAAGTTAATAATCTTGAAGGTTCCATTATTTCGGTGAACCAGTATGCGGGCAGGGA
>SCQM01000042.1 GCA_004298555.1 Actinomycetota bacterium
GAGGTGATCAAGACCTACATCGAGAACCAGCAGTCCCCCAACCGTCCGGGTCGTCCACGCAAAGGTAAGCGGCCTTGACCCCTCCCTCACGGAAGGGGATTGCGGCCTCGGTAGGTTCAATCATCTTGCAGGACCTTTCGTGAAGTACCCTCGACCACCGAAGAATACACATCAAAATTTCCTGCGCCTGGCATACGACGAGCGCAGCGATCTCGCAGCATTCCTCGCTACGCTGACGCCGCAGCAGTGGCGAGCGCCGACTTTGTGTTCACAGTGGCGGGTGCGTGATGTGGTGGCACACGTGATCTGTTACGACGTGCTTGGCTGGCGTGGCCTGCCCCGATACATGATACAGGGGCGACTTGTCACCAACAGGGTCAACGCCGCCTCACTCGCGGATTATGACAGGCACGACCCCGAAGAGTTGCTGGCGTTACTTGAAAGACATCTGCAGCCTCATGGCCTTTCTGCGGCGCTGGGCGGCCGGGTTGCGCTGGTCGAGGGAATCATCCACCATCAGGACATCAGGCGGGGGCTTGGAGTGCCGCGCATCATACCTGCGGAACGGCTGATGCCAGCGCTTCGCTGGACATTGATTGCTCCGGATATCGGCAGCTTTTGGCGAATCCGGGGTCTTCGCCTAGTTGCTACAGATTTAGACTGGTCGACAGGAATAGGGTCCGAGGTGCGAGGCGAGGCCGAGGCTTTGCTCATGGCCATTGCCGGTCGGCGTGGCGTGGTGGAGGAGCTGACAGGTCCTGGCCAGGCGAAACTCGCAGCTCGCATTAACGGGCAGTGACCGCATTTGGCGCCGGTCTGCGTCCTATGCCACCTTTCGCGAAGGAATTCCTGGATTGATAACGCAGGTCATGCCAACTCGCCTTTTTTTGTGGGCCGATGCTTCAAGGGACGGCTTTGCAAGGGTGCTTACCGTATCCCCCAAAGTCTGCGGTGCGGTGAACATTTATTGGAACAGAACTGCTCACATGCCAGGCTTCGAGCCAAATGCGGATTGAGGCATTCTCAGATTGATTGGTCGAGATGCCAGCGGATGACTCGAAAACCAAACTGGACAGCCGTCCCCAGTTTCGCGGGATCGAACCGGCCACTGGAGTCCCGGGAGATTCCGATAAAGCTTGTTGCCCGGGGATTGGAAGCAACGATGATCCCGAGAAGCCTTTCGATCTCGCCGAGATCACTCACAATTTCAGGGAGCGCATATACATCATGGCCTCGGAGGCGGATTCGAACCGGCTTGCCCTCGACAAGATTCAGCTTCCACTTCCCACCGCCTGGCGTCAGCAGCGTCGAGCCATCACGCACGTAGCTCACAGGCTGGCGATATGCCTTGCCGGTCTTGCGCCCAGTCAGGAAAAGCAGCATGAGCCGGCTGCCAAGCGGAGTGGCGAATGGAAGACCAAGCACCCTGCGCATGGGTATATTGACGAGGGCCATTACGCGGACCTGGATACGCCGTTTCAGCGGGCGCTTCGTTGGTAGAGTCACTTTTAGTCTCCTTTCACAGGGCCCATTCGCTATCAGGCCAGTTCCCATCGGGCCGAGGTACCCTCCCCGGCGGTCACGTTGCGGGCCAGTTGTCCCAGCAGGCTTCCGAATTCGACAATCTGCTCGTCGGTTAGGCCGCTCCGCAAGCGCCTGTCAAAGCTGATTGCGGCGCTGCGCAGGCGCAGAAACATCTCCTCACCGGCTGTAGTCAGCTCCACCGTCTGCACGCGGCGGTTGGCCGCTTCGCGCACCCGGGTAATCAGTCCTGCTGAGTCCATAGCGTTGAGATGATGGGTGAGAGTAGCTTCATTAACCCCCACCGCCTTAGCTAACTCCCGTTGATTGGCCAGGCGCCGCGTCTTCAGATTGAGCAAAACCAGCCAGATGGGCAATGACCCTCCGGCCTCGGCGAGGGAATCATCGAAAGCTCGGCTTACCGCGCGGGCCGTCCGGGCGAGTTGAAGGCCTATCGGAAAATGGGCAGGTCGCATACCACTTAGTATATCCAGATCATTCGATATCAAACTCTTTGATCTCGAAACTTTAGAAACCAAACTCTTTGCTATAAAATGGCAGTATCGAAGTGCTTGGAGAACGATCGATTGAAACCTTCGGCCAGTCAGCCCAATCGCAACTCGAAAGATTGATGAGGCAACGCGCCTTACACGTGAATCAAAAGGGCTTGGCGAAGCTTTGCGCAACCAGATCAGCCGCAACTGCTTTTTTGGCTCATTTGAATCCAACATCTCATGGCCATATCAGCTGATTGCGCATCGTTGCCCAAGGCCATAAAGTCTGCCGTGCAAAACAATTCACGCTGACAGTTGCGCGTTGGACACCTGTGTCATTTGCTTAGACTTCGGCTGCATCAACGGAGCCTGCCAAGCCGGCATCAATTTGGGGCACAGCTGCGTTGCCATGGAACACGTAAATGAGGGTGTGCCGTTTGGCAAAGAATACAAATGCAAAACCTATAGCGATAAGTATGCCGACGACATAATCGACGGAGGAGCCGATTGCCTTTGGCCCAAAGATAAAGAACCCAATCATGAACATAAGAAAAGTTACGGCAGATATTACCGAACCCGCCAGCAATACCCGGTGCCTATGGGAAGCACCATCGACTCTCGAGGTATGCATCCTGAAGAGAAACACGGAAGCTGTCACCGAATCCAAAAAGAACTCTGCCACCAGAAAAAACCCCGCTGTAGAAAGTACCAGACCAAAGAAAGAGCTCAAGCTGGAAAAAAGGGCCTGCAGAATAGTCACCGCGAAAGCCGCCCCCAGCGTAGCTATGGTTGCAATGCCTGGAACTCCACGGCTGTTTACCTTCCCAAAGGCCCGAAAGACCAGACCTTCCCGCCCCATGGCATGCAGGGCCCGGATAAGTATAAAGGAGGTAAGCCAGAGTCCTCCGGCAGTTGAGGCTAGCACCGGAATCAGCATCAGAAAGGAAGCGTGCGGGAGCAGGCGCTGCGCCCAGACTGACATGGGGTTGGGCGCTCCGGACAATAAAGCGAGGGGGGTTTCGCCAAACATCAATGGATACACCAAGGCATAGAATCCCAAAGCCATCAACGCGCCGATAATACCGCCGATTCCAGGATCACCCTTTGGGTTGACCGACTCTTCCGATGCGTAGCTGTCGATCTCCCAGCCATCGAGAATCGTCGCCGCTACCACAGCCGTGATGACCATTCCTCCGATTGGCGGCTTTCCGAAGTGCATTGGCACTGAAATCGCCTGCCACCTCAAAATAGCCACTACAGCTACAGCGGCAACGGATAATAGCTCGACTGCCAAAAAAATCTGCGTCAGTTTTGCTGTCGGCCGTGAGCCCCTCAATAGCGGTATCAGTGCGAACCCCGACCAAAACATCGCCGCGATTATCTCGGCAAGAGTAGAAGGATGATATGCAGGAAAAACCAAATTCAGGGTGTAGTTAGCCGCAGGAATGATTATTGGCGGAATTGAAGTGAAATAGGCCAGAATCAAAATCCAAGCCTGGAAGCGCGATGCTCTTATTCCGAGTACTCTACCGGACCAGTGATAGGAGGCCCCAGCGTGGGGAAAGTGTTTGTTGAGAAGTCTGAAAATAAATGACGCAAGAATGAACGGGATCGCAATTAGTCCTATTGACGGAATTGTCCAGAGCCCCGCATTTGCTGCCATGACGCCGCCAGTGGCGGCAATGGAAAACAGAGGACCAACGCTTGACACAGAAAGAGCCACCAGATCCGCCATCTTTAAATTCTGCTTCAGAGCATTTGGCACTTTATCCTGGGCTTTAGGCACCATATAACATTTTCACCTTTGCGAAAGATCTCGGAACCGGGTAGCGCTTGAGTTCCATAGTTGCGACGTGATCGCAATAGCCAGTATATGCAAGCCCGGGTCCGTCCTCAGTCGAAGACTGATAGACGGCGAAGCGCCGGTGTTGCCAATTGAAGCAGACAAAGCGTCAGCGCAGTATCATTCTTTCGAAATCTCAATGTCACCGGGGTGTCTGTGCGGCATCTGGGCCGCCGGAATCCGTCCCAGCCGTCCGGCCTGATAATCCTCCAGAGCCTTGACAATCTCATCCTCGCTGTTCATGACAAAGGGTCCGTAATGCACTACCTTCTCGCGTATAGGCAATCCACCCAGGAACAGCAGCTCGAGGTTGACGGTATTGGAATCCTGCTTGGCGTCGGCAGCAACTAAGATCCAGTCACCCTCGCCAAATACGACAAGCTGACCAGTCTGAATTGGGCGGTGATCCTTGCCGACACTACCCTTCCCCGCCAATACATAAACGAGGGAATTGAAGTCGCGCCTCCAAGGCAGATCGACCGTTGCACCCGGACTCACGGAAGCGTGCACCAAGGTGATCGGGGTGAAGGTGGATCCGGGACCCTTATATCCTGCCACCTCACCGGCTATAATCCGCAATAACGCACCACCGTCGTACGAGGACAAAAGAGTGGCTTCCTGGGCTCGGATATCCTGATACGCAGGCGGGTTGAACTTGTTAGCAGCGGGCAAATTAACCCAGAGTTGAATCCCATGAAACAGTCCGCCGGCCAGCACTAAATGCTCCGGTGGTGCTTCGATATGGAGTATTCCCGAGCCGGCTGTCATCCATTGGGTATCGCCGTTGGTGATAGTGCCGCCGCCCCCGTTCGAATCCTGATGGACAAAGGTCCCGTCGATTATGTAAGTTACCGTTTCAAACCCTCGGTGGGGATGCCATGGTGTGCCCTTGGCTTCCCCGGGCGAATACTCAACTTCCCCCATTTGGTCCATATGAACAAATGGGTCAAGCTCCCGCAGGTTTACCCCGGCAAATGCCCGCCGGACCGGAAAACCCTCACCCTCAAATCCACTGGGCGCTGTAGTAAGAGACTTTACGGGCCTTTCCCTAAGAACTCCCTTGTCCACCTGTGGGATTCGGGGCAGAGAAAGAATATTTTCCACGGAAATAGCTGGCACGTCAAACTCCTCAATAATTGCGGCACCGTTTCCAATGCGCTACAAAGACTCAACACCGCAAAGGGACTCGGTATTCCGCAGAAGACTTGACGCCGGACCGGCGGAGCGGTTGCCAGCACACTCGTCATTGCTGTGCGCATCGAGGCCGCCTGCTCCTTGAGCCGCTTTAATTGGGTTTCTGAAACTCACCGTTTTGATAACTGTCGGCAACCAGCTTTAGAAAACTCCTCGCCAGTTTATTCATGGCGGCACTTTTAGACCAGATCGCCCGTATTGACCGGTCGAGAGCAATCCCCTGTGTCTTGACAATCACCAGTCTGCCGCTTTCCACCTCTGCATTTGTAACCAGTCTGGAAAGTACGCCCGGAGCAACTCCGGAACTGACCATGGCTCTGATGGCAGTGTTTGATCCGAGTTCAACCATCGGCATAGTCTTCAGACCCTGGGCCTCCAGGGCTTTGTCCAGAATTTCCCTTGTACCTGAACCGATCTCTCTCACGATCAGAGGAGTCGCAGCCAATTCCCTAGCGGTTACAATTTTTTTCCGGTTGGCCCAGGGATGATCCGGTGCCACAATGACAACCAGATCGTCGCTGCATACGACGCTATGACTGAATTCCGGAGCCACTCTCCAACCTTCCACAAAACCGATATCAGCCTTGTGGGCTCGAATTATTTCGATTATGTGCTCACTATTGCCGACCTGGAGGGATACGGAGATATCCGCGCCAGCCGATCCGAGCTTGCTAAGCCAGAGTGGCACCAGATACTCCGAAACGGTCATGCTCGCTGCCAGCCTGAGACTGGTTTGTCCTTGCTGTCGCAGCGCTTGGGTACCCCTCATCAAGTCTGCAACACCTTCGAGAATCTGGTTGCTCCATTCCACGACGGCAATTCCTGCTGGAGTCAGTCGGGCGCGTCCTCTGGAGCGGTCTAAAAGAGTCAGCCCCAGCACCTTTTCCAACGACCTTAACCTCATGCTCGCCGCCGGCTGACTGACATCATGAACCATTGCAGCCTGGCGGATCGATCCGAATTCACCCACGCTCCGAAGCAAATCGAGCGACACCAAGTCGGGAACCGGTAATTGAATGGGCATAAGGCGAGCTTATAGGTTGCTCATTAATTCGGGGTAATGAATAGGGACCTCCCACCCCAAAACTGTATCCATGCCGAATCGATCCACCACGTCGAACCAAAACAAATCTTCGCTCGCCGACGGCGTGCCTGAAAATTCAAAGCGAGCCGGACTTCCTCAGATTCTTCCAGGCCTTGGAGTTGCAACAGGTCTGGCAGTAATCGCAACCGTGCTTGGCAAACTGGCCCCCGTCGTAGGTGCACCAGTTTTTGCAATATTGGCCGGAATCATGTTTGCAAGCATTCGAAGCCACTCACCCAAACTGCAGCCCGGACTTTCATTCTCGAGCAAGGCAGTCCTGCAGGGATCTATCGTTGTGCTAGGCACAGGACTTTCCTTCCGGCAGGTCTTATCAACAGGAGCAGCTTCCTTGCCGGTTCTTTTGGGCACTCTGAGCATTGCACTGATCGGGGCGTGGCTGGTCGGACGGGCATTGGGGATCTCAAAAGATCTCCGAACCCTGATAGGCGTGGGCACGGGGATCTGCGGCGCTTCCGCTATCGCGGCGACTGATGCGGTTATCGAAGCTCAAGAGACAGACGTCTCTTACGCAATTGCGACTATCTTTACCTTCAACATCTTGGCAGTCCTCACATTCCCATCCGTTGGACGCCTGATGTCGCTGACGCCGCACGCATTTGGCCTCTGGGCTGGCACAGCAATCAACGACATGTCCTCAGTGGTTGCGGCTGCATCGATTTTCTCCACGGGTGCGGGCTCTTATGCAGTAATAGTGAAGCTCACCAGAACGCTGATGATAATTCCAATCACCCTTGCAATCGCCATCTGGCGCTCTAAGAAGTTGAGCGGTCCCTCCACCAGAACCAATCACTTCAAGCACGTTCGCCGCGTTTTCCCCGTTTTCATAGCATGGTTCCTGGCCGCCGTTTTTCTGAACACCTTCGGACTGGTTCCAAATGCTTGGCATTCGCGCCTGTCCAGCCTGGCCGAGTTCATGATTACCATTGCGCTGGGTTCCATCGGCCTCTCCACCCGACTGGACAAGATTAGGCGTGCGGGACCGAAACCCTTAGCGCTGGGAGCTATCCTCTGGCTGCTCGTTGCCGGTAGCAGCCTGCTTCTCCAGCTCCTGTCTGGAACAATATAAGCAGCCCGGTCTCCGATACGAATGCGCGCTGCCAAGGCGCAAAAACAATCATCCCCGAACTGGCTCAGGCGCTGTGAAGATTTCCCTTAGAGTCCTCGATAATATCGCTAAGCTCCTTCGGCATCCCTATCCAGCGTGGCACGCGCCCTTTGTATTCCAAATAGGTTTCTCCAAACTTCTCAGTCAAGCGCTCTTCATCTTTCTTGACTCTTTCGTTGTACCATGGAATTACAGCTGAGACTGTGGCCAGGGCAACCGGGGACCGGGTGAGCAGAGTCAGGCCGCTAAGAAAGATCAGATGCCCAAGGTACATGGGATTTCTGGTCCATCTGTAAATGCCAGTCGTGACTATCCCCTCTGGAAATCCCTGCGACATTCCGGGCGGCCCGCCACCTATTTTTTCACGGTAATCACCGGTCAAACGGTACTGGAGGTAGCCCCATGCAAGCAGAGGCAGAAATCTCAGGTGCAGTTTTCGCCGCGAAAGTATCTGCTCAGCCATCACGGCCGCCGGAATGACAAGAAACGTGCGGGTTGAAGTGGACGATATAGATGGTCTCAAGCAGAGTCCTTCCTAATTGTTTATCGCAACTGAGTGCCGTTTATTTCAATTCACAAATCTAACAGCTCAGCACCATCTCAATCAGGCTGGAAGCACTTTAGAAGACTGTTTTTGGCCGGCAAGCACCCGCAAGAAATAAATAAGGGCTGGATACTGTTGAGATATTCGCAAAGTGCAAAAGTTTTGGAGTACATATGAGCGAACAGATCGAGAATCAGGTCATAAACGAGGCACGCATGCCGGCAATCTATCTCGGACACGGGGCACCACCTCTCCTTGACGATCCGCTATGGACCAGTCAACTTGCGCAATGGTCACTATCAATGCCCCTGCCAAAGTCGATCCTTATCATTTCTGCACACTGGGAAGCGGCTCCACTTGCACTCAGCTCTCCATCAGCATCGACGCCACTCGTGTACGATTTTTGGGGCTTCGAGGACCGGTTCTACAAGATGACCTACCCTACTCCGGATGCGAGCGCACTCGCCAAGCAGGTCACTGCCATCATCCCCAAGACCTACTCGCTCTACCAGCATCCGAAGCGGGGCTTGGACCACGGCTCATGGGTGCCACTCAAGGTGCTTTATCCCGACGCTTCAATACCTGTTTTGCAGCTATCTCTGCCTACATTGGATCCGGAAGAGTTGGTCAGGCTGGGAACCAGGCTTCGGCCCTTGCGCGATGAGGGAGTCCTCATCATAGGATCAGGTTTTATGACTCATGGACTGCCATTTCTGCGGGAGTTCACTCCAAATGCCAAGGCACCGGGATGGTCAGTCGAATTCGACGCATGGGCTAAGGAGAATTTGGACTCCGGCAACCTGGACCAGCTCATCAACTTTGAAAATGCACCCGGAATGCCATATGCCCACCCCACAAGCGAGCACTTTGCTCCCCTTTTTGTGGTGATGGGTGCCGCCCAGGATCCCCAAGCAAAGCCGCATACCGTCATCGAGGGATTCTTCTGGGGACTGGCCAAGCGATCCCTTGAAGTTGCCTGATCAGAGCCGCTTTAATGCTGTCGGTAGAGGCCGAACTTCGCGTAGCTTAATGGCGAGCTCTGAGATATTGCCGGGAAGATCCGCCAGAAGGCCTTCAGGCCATGCTGGCGCTGATCGACTCGGCAATCTGGATCGCATTGAGAGCCGCCCCTTTGCGCAGGTTATCTCCTGAGACAAAGAAATTGACAGCCGGGCGCGAACCCAAATCTTTACGGATCCGCCCAACAAGGCAAAAGTCCCTTCCAGCCGAGTCAAGAGGAGTTGGCAAATCCACGACCTTAACGCCTGGTGCCACTGAAATTGCAGCAACTGCCTGAGAAGTGGAAAGCTCCCTGTCCAGTTCCGCATAGATCGACACCGAATGCCCGGTGAAAACCGGTACCCGCACGCAGGTGACGCTCACCTCGAGGCTCGGAAGCTCCAAAATCTTTCGTGACTCGTCGCGAAATTTGTGCTCTTCGTTTGTCTCATCGTCCACGAGGGTTCCCGCGATCGGCAGAACATTGGCAGCAATCGGTCCGGCAAAAGCAGACGGTTTTCCAAAATCCACGCTGCGACCATCGTATGCGAGCCACATAAGCTGGCCTTCTTTATCGCTCAGCTGTTGCGCCAGCTCGGTAACTCCTGCAAGCCCGGCACCAGACACCGCCTGGTAAGTGCTCACCACCAGCTTTTTCAACCCTCCCGCACCGTCAAGCGCCTTAAGTGCTGACATGGCGACAATGGTCGTGCAGTTTGGATTGGCAATTATTCCCTTGCGCATGTCTGACAGAGCATGGCCATTGACCTCAGGTACTACCAGCGGCACGTCAGGATCCATCCGCCAAGCTGAAGAGTTGTCGATGACAACAGCCCCTTGCGCGGCTACCTTTGGAGCCAGTTCAATCGAAGCGGACGCGCCAGCCGAAAACAGCGCGATGTCAATGCCGCCGTAATTGCCGGAATAGGCATCCTCGACCGTGATCTCATAGCCCTTCCAAGGGAGCACCTTCCCGGCCGACTTCGGCGAAGCAAAATAGCGAATGTTGTCTACGGGAAAGTTCCGCTCCTCAAGTATGGTCCTCATTACGGTGCCAACTTGTCCGGTCGCGCCAAAAATTGCAATGTTCACGAAGGTCAATTCTAAAGGATGAAAAATCTTTGGAAGCCAGCCGTTGCGTAATGCGGTTGTGCAACCCCAAAGAGCTAAAGCTCGAAGGCCTCGTGCAGCAGCTGTACAGCGCGCTCGATTACGTCTTCGCGCACCACGCAGGAGATCCTGATTGCCGAGGTCGAGATCATCTCGATGTTGATTCCCTCTTTTGCAAGCGTCTCGAACATCTTTGCCGTCACCCCCGGATTCGTCTTCATTCCTGCACCCACCAAGGAAACCCTGGCTATATCGGGATCAGCGTAAACGTCTCTGGCGCCAATTTCCTTGGCAGCCTGGGCAGCCACATTCATGGTGGCGTTCATATCGTCCTTTGGCACCGTGAAGGAAATGTCGGTCAGCCCCTCACGTGAGGTATTTTGAACTATCATGTCGACGTTCACTCCGACATCTGCGATTTCCCGAAATATCCGCGCTGCTATTCCCGGCATGTCTGGCACCCCGGTAATAGTTACCTTGACTTCGGAAGTATCATGGCTAACTGCTGAAACTACTGCCTGTTCCATTTCCTCATTCTCCTCACGAACCCAGGTGCCGGGCTCCCAGGTAAAGCTAGAGCGAACGTGTAACGTAACGTGATGGTTCTTCGCAAACTCGACGCTTCTCAACGCCAAAACCCTTCCGCCGGAAGCGGCGAGTTCCAACATCTCGTCATAGGAGATCTCATTTAGCTTGTGCGCCGTTGGAACAACTCGTGGATCAGCGCTAAAAATACCTGAAACATCGGTGTAAATCTCGCATAAATCGGCGTTCAGAGCTGCAGCCAAGGCGACCGCGGTGGTATCGGACCCCCCCCGCCCGAGCGTGGTCACGTCCTTATCCGTCGAAACACCCTGGAACCCCGCCACCACCGGCACTGAGCCTCTTTTGATCGATTCGAGAATCCGGCTGGGATGAATTTCCAATATCTTGGCTCTGGTATGGTCGGTATCGGTAATTATTCCGGCTTGAGAACCCGTAAACGACGTTGCATCGATTTCCAGGTCGGCAAGCGCCATGCTCAGTAGAGACATGGAAATTCTTTCGCCTGAGGTGAGAAGCATGTCCAACTCCCGGCCCGGATGGGAATGCGACACCTCGTTGGCAAGCCGGATCAGATCGTCGGTGGTCTTTCCCATTGCCGAAACGACTGCCACAACTTCATTTCCATGCTTCCTGGTGCGCGCGATGTGGTCGGCAACCGCACGAATGCGATCCACGTCACCGACCGAAGTTCCGCCAAATTTTTGAACTATCAATGCCACGTCTCAAAGCTAATAGAAGCGCCTGCCACATCTATACACCTCGTCCAAAGTTCCTATCTAAGAAAGTACCTAGCAATTGGTACAAGCATTGGCGCAAATTGCGACTAAGTTCTTGTTCCGTGCCTAGTGAAAAAAGACAAAGAATTCGTGAAAATCAAGCCAAAAAGGCTCAAGCTGCAGCCGCCAAGCAGCGGAGGGGGAAAACTCTGAAGCGTGCAATCTATATTGCCGTCGGTGCAGTTGCCGCTGTGGTATTGATTTATTTCGTTTCAAAGAACTCCTCCTCGACCAGTGCGGCTCCCAAAGTTAAGACAAGTGCAACCTCATCAACAACCACCACCACCGATGCTGCCATAGCGCCAACGTGTCCGCCGGCTGCAGGATCGGCTACCCGCGAGACCGCTTTTACCAAGGCCCCGCCAATGTGCATCAACACCTCGGCCAATTACACGGCCGTTGTAAAGACTGACGTTGGAACGTTCGACATCGCCCTTGATGCAAAAGCGGCGCCCAAAACAGTGAACAACTTCGTCTTTCTCGCCAGATACCACTTTTATGACGGTGTGATCTTCCACAGAGTCATGCCAGGATTCGTCGTTCAGGGCGGAGATCCCACTGGAACCGGCACCGGAGGACCTGGCTACACATTCGCCGATGAACTTCCAAAGGCTGGTTCATATAAGCTCGGCTCAGTAGCTATGGCCAATACCGGATCGCCGGGTACCAACGGCAGCCAGTTCTTCATTATTGTGGGAACCCAGGGAGAGCAGCTTCCGCCGTCGTACTCACTTTTTGGCCAAGTTACGTCTGGCATGGACATTGTACAAAAAATCGCTGCTGACGGTTCGACCAGTGGCACTCCTAAAGTTGTCCACAAAATGATCTCGGTCACAATAGAGGGACCCTAGAAATACTCGGCAGGATAAATGAATTCAAATCGATCCGAAAGGGCGTAAGCATATGGCAACAACGTTCCCACAGTTTGACGGTTCTTCTACCAAGACTCAGAAATTTTCTTCTCCACCGGAGATGGGTATCGACCCTTCTAAGCGCTATAGCGCAAAGATGGTCACCTCGATGGGAGAAATGGTCATCGCCTTAGATACGCAGTTGGCTCCTAAAACGGTCAACAACTTCGTTTTCCTAAGCCTCTATCACTACTTTGAAGGCATCGTTTTCCACAGGATAATTCCCGGTTTCGTAGCGCAAGGCGGTGATCCCGAAGGCACAGGCAGGGGTGGCCCGGGTTACCGCTTCGAAGACGAGCTTCCGCCGGCAGGCCGCTACGAAATCGGCACTGTGGCAATGGCAAATGCTGGACCGAACACCAATGGCAGCCAGTTCTTCATTATTTCCGGCAAAGAAGGCACCATGCTTCCTCCTGCCTATTCAATATTCGGCAAGGTAGTCAAGGGGCTCGACACTCTCAGTGCAATCGAGGCGGTCGGATCACGATCTGGAACTCCAAGCCAAACTGTGACGATCGAATCGGTCACCATTACTGAATCCGCAGACTAGCGCAAGATACGGTGATAGTGGTCATATGCGCCTAAGTGTCAAGCTGGATGCGCTCTGGCAGAACCGATATATCGATTTCGGCGCCATTTGAAATCAGATGGACAGATCCTTGGCCCATAGAGGTCCAGGATCCATCGGACTCCCTTATGAGGGCAGTCTGCTCATCTATGCCAGCGATAACAACCTCGGGTTCGGCAAGGGACTGCGTCCTGTGCTTAAGTTCAGCAGAGGTCGTTGTGTAATGGGGCATAACTGCCAGATCCTTCACCAGCCCAAGTCCGAGCGTCAATCCCCCTCCCCTGGGATCGACCATGGGGTCGCCAAGCACCATTGCTCCGGCCGATGAGCCTGCCAAAACGGCTCCCTTGTGAAATGCACTTACCATCGCCTGGTAGCAATGTGAGTCTTTAAGCACCGAAAACAGATGCAGCGGAGATCCGCCTCCCAGATAAATGAACGGGGATTCAGCAAGCTGAAGAGCGAAGCCTGGATCTTCGGCGTCGTGACGGGTTATCACCATTGCCGCTTTAACTTTGACCCCGAAAGTCGAAAACCATTTCGTAGCATGCTCTACGGCCAAATCCGGCCTTTCATAGGCTGCTGCGGTTGGCAAAATGGTGACCTCTTTCGATCCCGACCTCTCAATTAGATAGGCATCGAAACTGCAGCCGTCATTCCACTCTGCGCCCCCAACAAGTCCAAGTATTCCCACAGCCATATTTCTCACCTTCGTTAAGTTGATCCTAACAAAATCTAAGCAAAGAAATCGCTCTTGAGCCTTGCAGTTCCCATGATTCCATGGGGTATCAGGGGCCTTCCAAGTGGAAAATTGAATCGAAATAATGTGGTAACGACCATTTGCGAGTTATCAAGCGATCCGAGGAGATCACGATTTAGATGACAGCCGCCCGCTACCCGTTTCCACAGCGGCGTCGCTAGATTCTGGACCAGCTCGTAGACGCCCGGTGTCACCACGTGCTCGAGGAACACGAACTTTCCCCCTGGTGCAAGCATCGCGGATACGGTTCGAAGCGCCTCGTCCGGATCGGGCACGGAGCAGAGCACGAAAGTCGACACTACGAAGTCAAACGATTTTGGGGCTATGCCGCTGCTGGAAAGATCCTCGACCGAGCCCTCTATGATCTCGATATTTCTGCCCGCTGCCTTGGACCTGAGAATCACCAGCATTTCAGGATTGGGCTCCACAACCACGAGCTGGACATCCTCCGGGTAGTGGGACAGGTTGAAACCAGTTCCAGCTCCGATTTCGAGAACCCTGCCCGACACTTGACTCAGAAGTTCCTGACGCCTTTTGGCAAGTCCGGCCTTCTCTACAAGTGGCATTAAAGCTTCGTAGACCGAAGCGAAGGAATATCTGAATCCCGGCCGTCGAGCGCTGTATTGCATGAATTTCCAAGTTAGGCGAAAAAGTCACCTAACCGACCTAAACGTGCGAATCAAATTCAAGGAATTCCTCTCCACAAGGACTGCAGCTTGTTTCTTATCTTCTGTGCTCAGGGGAATGCCCAGGAAGATAACCCTGCACTGTTTGGCAGCACGCATACCTGACACATTCAAATTGCTCCCGAGTTCCGACACCTACTCCCACTACTTCCATGCCAAAGGTATGACCTAGGCAAACAATTTACGGCAGGACTCCTAGCAAACCATAGGTCTTAAGTCTTATAGGTGGTAGCAAAAGTGCTGTCAAACCACCGAGTCCGGTCCATATGGGACTAGGGAGACCCAGAGGCTGGAGAGCAGTAACAAAAAGATGCCTAGTAATGCTCAGGTTTTCTGAAGCGGGTCGACCGATCGTAAATAGCCAGCGACGACCACATGCCCTTACTAGGTAAACATTTCGACGACCCATGACTGAGCCTTCTCGGGGTACAACGGCACAATTTTGTGCTGCTTTCCTGTATCGTCAAGGTGTGGACCACTAGCGGCAAGTGAACGGTGCGTTCGGGCAGCGGACGGAGTAGCACTCGATACTAAATTCAGCGCTCATGTCGAAATCGCTCGCGCCTCGCACGATGCCATGGCCGTTGCTTGTACCGTTCAAGGCTGAGACGACCAAAACCAGATGACCACCGAACACCCGGTACCAAAGACATGGGATAACCGCAACTTTCACGGTCGTGGTATTCGAAGTCCACAACAGTGAAGAAGCGGAGCGTGACCTGCTTGGTGAGCACCCGGAGACACGGGCTCCACGGCAGCAACTGGACCATCCGCTTCAGCTATCGGTAGCTCTCCGAACTGGGTATTTACCGCCTCATGGTGAAGGTCCGTCACGTCCGGACTGTATCTGCCGGAAGTTAAATAGCGACCGGGACCCAGATAAGTGTCGGAGCTCATGCCCGAATCAATCGCGGTGATCGGAGGAGCCAACATCCACAGTGAGGCAATGCAGTGACGCCAAGTTAGCAAACCGATGGAACTGAGCCTGCACGTCTGACTGATGAGGGCCGAGCCAGCCGCATACTAACCAATTCACATTTGCCGGCCTCTCCTAATTGTACGAGCACGAGGCCAAGGAGTCCCTGATTTCTCATCAGTGAACCGCGGAAAGTAGTATCATGTGACGCGTGACGGCTTATTGCGATTTGCCGGAGACCGGGGCAACTGGGAAGCAATCGTTGCTCGCCATAGTCGCGGCGAGTGTGGTGGTCACTGACCTCGTCGCCAACCCTCGTTTCGGAACCCCAATCTACACCCGGAAGAGCCCCAGTTCCAGCTGCACCAATGACCTCTTCGGACTTTCCACGCTCTTTGTCGCGGCCCTCGAGGCGCAGCCAGCCGCCCAAGATGGATCGGGTGGGTCGTCGAAGTCCCTGAACCCGACGGCGCTATTGGTAGCGAGTCGCCATAACGAGCTACTCGGCTACTCGCCGGATCACGACGAGGCGGCTGACGCCGTCATGATAAACCTACCTACCGATCTACGGAGACCTGGTCACCGTGAGTGAGTACCAGGACACCGGTCGTGTCGCCATCTGCGAGAAGGACGCGGTGAGACCGGCAAGCATCGACTCTTTGGGCTTTTCTCCGGCGAGCGGGGAAGCCACCTGCGCACCTATCATGGCGCGGACTGCCCGGAGATTTCATTCCTGCGACCTCGCCGGTCCACACTGAGGTTCCGGCATGTTCTGCACCAACTGCGGATCGCCCCTCGAAGAAGCCCATGACTTCTGTACGGCCTGTGGCTCCAAAGTGGGTCAGCCCGCGCCGACCCCGGCGCCGCTGAGGTCCGTTCAAGTCACCTGCCACCTATGCAAACACAGTTTCGCGACGGACGGCAAGACGAAGCGGACAACATGTCCTGCGTGCGGAGCAACCGGCCGCTGGTTCCGCTGCACTGGCTGCCACAAGACGGTGGGGATCTGGAGTAACAGCGATGAGGAGACATGGACCTTCACGTGCCCACTCTGCGGTGTGCGCCAGACCCAGTCCGCACCTGCTCCCGCTTCTATAAGAAAAAGAAAGGGCATTGGATCGGCCATCTTTACGCTGACCTTGGCGGCCATTACCGTGGGATTGTTCCTGTTCCACCAACAACTTGTTAGCTGGTTGTCCGAACTGGGCAGCACAACAGCTTCCTCCTCGGGGCCGGGATCATTGGGCAGATCGGACTCGAATGTGCCAAACTCGGCCGGGGGAAGCGGTGCAACTACCGGCCCGTACTGCCTCATCCAGCCGGATGGTGGAGCAGATGGGGTTTCGCTCTACCACCGGGTGAACACCAGAACCACGGCTCCCTGCTATTCCCACTGGAATCTCACCGTCGCTAACGGTGGTCTCATTAATTTCGGCCGCGCATGTGGCTTCTATGTCAACGATCAGGGACCTTCCGCAGTTCCCCTCAACATCTGGAACATCATCAAATGGGGTGAGACTCCGGTACCTGGGACCGGCCAGGCCGTGTACACGGCGTGGCTGCATGACGGCACGGTCATCAACCTAGCCTGTGTCGCGATCTCCGAGAATGCACCTCAAACAACTCTGATAAGCAACGATTGGGGGTAGCAACTGGTGACTCAAACATTCTGTTCAAATTGCGGCAAGCCGGTAGCAGAGGGCATTGCCTTTTGTGGGCACTGCGGCGCGAAGCTGCAGCCCACGCAGGGAGCGACCAAACCCGCCGGTGCCCGGCCACGAAACCGGCCATGGAAAAGGGCGATCGGCATTGCGATCCCGCTCTTCGTCATCACTGTGACTGCCGGATTGCTCTTCGGATTCTTCGTCATTCCAGCAGTCACCCAGCAGCCGGCTGGCACTTCTGTCGGCGCCCGCGCCGCTCCCCCGATCGCGGGTGGATCTTCGTCCACCACGCAGCAGGCTGCACCTGCGGCCGTGGCTGGCTCCTGGCCGGCTGCCTGCCTCGCTCTCGATCTCACCAATGCGCAGGAGTGGAACAAGGGCGCCGACGAGTGGGCCCAAGCCGCTTCGGAGGCGGCATCAGCGAGTGGCAAGGGCGTCGCTAATGCGCCCACCGCCGAGACGGCTTTCGGCACACTGGAGCAGATTGACGCCGCGGCGGCCAAGGCGGCGGCGACGACCGCTACCACGTCTTCGGGCGTGGCGGGGGCACTGGCAAATTCCCCCATCTCAAATGCGACCCCGTACCGCGGGCCAACAGAGACACCGCTCCAAGCCGACCAGGTTTACCTGGGCGGCTGTGGGACAACTGTGGATGGCAGAGGCAGCTTCACGCCGCCGCCGGCCTGCGCGGCAGTCAGGCTCGGGAACGCTCACAACTGGGCAGGAGCCTCTACAGACTGGAAGTCTGCCCAGAACCAGGCCAGCTCCGACCACCTTGCGGCCGCCGAAGCGGAGTACGGTTCGCTGGCAGATGACGCCGATGTGCTCACAGAGCCTGGTGCGCCCCCCGACGCCCTCTCCAGGTACAGTAACGACGTGAAAGCGGCACAGCCGGATCTTACCGGCTGCTGATACTCAGAGCATGACGGACCGCATAGTTTCGCCCAGATAAGGAGAACCGTTGGATCGGTGAGATGATCGGCACATAGGCTTTATGTGCATAAAGTCGTGAGGCTTTAACTCGATTTTCTCACCTACCTCATCACCTACGCAGCGATGTTCTACAGGTTAAGCGGAGCACGGTGATTTACCGTGGGGTCTTCATGGCGAAATTGCGCGGTGATGTTGCCGCAGCGGAACCTAGTAAGCATCTCGAAAACCAATAGATGGCGCATGCGTGGAACTACTTAGGGCTTGAAGGGTTTCTTCTTTCGCAATTAGCGGCGTTCCTTGCACCCTCGAAACTTCTGAAGACTGTTTTGTTTCTGAAAGGACAGGTTGGAATGACAATAACATCATTCGTAGAACGCAATTCAGCCATATCCGATCCTCAGGGTTTCAAACCCCGTCCTTCGCGGCGGACCTAGACTGCACCAACGGCAAACTTACCGCCTGGTTTGGAGTGACGTTAATATCACAATCAGATGCCAAGCCAACCTCACCAGTATTTGCCGGAGGCTTCATGCAAGCAGAGAAATGGAAAGGATTCCTTTTGTCACTGAAGAGATGTCCGCTCAGCTTGCATTCTCGGGCTCGCACATCGGATTCTCTGAAAAAGATATCCCAAATCATAAGCCTAGGGTCCCAAGCTCGTTTTTCAAGGAGGCTGGATTACAGGCACGCATCATTGATAAAAGTCCGTGAATCAGCGAAAGTTGATTCTTACCCTTAGTAATGTATCAAAATGAAGAGCGATCTAGTGGGCCTGGTAGGATCCGGCATCATGGGTTCAGGAATTGCCGAAACGGCTATTGAATCCGGATACAAAGTAACCCTGCTCTCCCGAACGCCCGAAAGCGCACAGCTGATTGTCGCATCGATAAAAGACTCGTTTGAAAGAAAGATCGGCAAGCACAAGAAAACCAGCACCCAGGCCGATGAAGAACTTGGCAGGCTCAGCGTAACAAATGAAATTTCCGACCTTGCAGATTGCGACCTCGTGATTGAAACCGTGGTTGAAGACCTGGACGTGAAACTCCGGATGATGAGGAGCCTGGATGCGGTGTGCAAACCAAGTGCCATAATCGCCACAAACACTTCGACCTTCCCGGTAATCGAACTTGCTGCCGCCACATCGAGACCCGACAAAGTCTGTGGGATCCATTTTTTCAATCCCGCCCCGGTCATGAAGCTGGTTGAAATCGTCAAAACTTTGGTCGTATCCGAAGACACCATCCAAGCAGCCAATTCTTTCGCGCTGTCTTGCAACAAAGAACCCGTGATTGTCAAGGATCAGGCAGGGTTTATTGTAAATTGCCTGCTTTTCCCCTACCTGAACAATGCCGTAAAGCTTTTGGAGCAGGGAGTCGCATCCATGGAAGACATTGACACCGCGATGAAGGGCGGGTGCGGCTTTCCTATGGGGCCGTTCGCCCTCTTGGATCTAGTTGGGCTGGACACTGCTGTATCGATTCTGAATTCTCTCTACGACGAATTCAAAGATCCCAATTTCTCCCCTGCTCCGCTACTTAAGAGGATGGTGACAGCGAAGCTGTGCGGCAGGAAAACCAGGGCTGGATTCTATAAGTACTGAGACAGGGCAGACTCATTCTCCATTTAGAAATTCTCAGCAGGCGAGCCATGGGGGACGACTAGAAATGCAAGCGGCTCAGGGTCCGATTTCATCTGCAGTTTTGCCTTTCCAACCACGACGGCTTCGCCCTCGTCGCGGCGCAACAGCCGCTCTTTCCCCAGGGAGCCGGGGTCTGCTTTGTCTAAGATGCCTTCGGCGATCCTGGTGATCAACACACCCGGTTCGCGAGACGGTTGCAGATTGAGGTAATCTCTCAGAGCGGCATACGAGTGATTTGAGCAGCACGATATCCCTCTTTTGGATGTCTGGATTTTGCATCAACTCAAAGGACTATGGCCGGTTGCGTTTCATCGTAAAATGTGCAAGGACAGGTATGACTTCTACTGACAACCAAAACAACCCAAGACTACCCGGGAGAGATAAGCCTTGGGTTATGAGAACCTATTCAGGCCACTCCACAGCCAAGGCCTCCAACGAGCTCTACCGCAACAACCTTGCCAAGGGCCAGACCGGCCTGTCGATAGCTTTCGATCTGCCCACGCAAATAGGGTACGACCCTGATTCGCCCCTTGCCAGGGGTGAAGTCGGAAAAGTTGGCGTGCCCGTGGCGCACCTCGGCCATATGCGCGAACTCATGGATGGGATTCCTGTCGAGAAGATGAACACCTCGATGACCATCAATGCCACGGCCCCATGGCTGCTTGGTCTGTACATCGCAAACGCAATTGAAAGCGGAGCCGAGATCTCCAAATTGTCCGGCACGACCCAAAATGACATAGTCAAGGAATACCTTTCAAGGGGTACGTACATCTTCCCGCCGGAACATTCCAAGCGGCTGATTGTGGACATGATCTCCTACACGGTCAGAAATCTCCCCAAGTGGAACCCAATCAACGTTTGCTCTTACCATCTCCAGGAAGCTGGCGCCACCCCATCCCAGGAGATTGCCTACTCCCTGGCTACCGCCATCGGAGTACTGGACGCAGTCAAAGAATCCGGGCAGATTCCTGAAGATCTCTTTCCCGAGGTGGTGGGAAGAATCTCGTTCTTTGTAAATGCCGGCATCCGGTTCATCGAGGAAGTCTCGAAGATGAGGGCATTTACCAAGCTTTGGGACCAAATAACAAAAGACAGATACGGTATCGGCGACAGCAAGCTGCGCAGGTTCAGATATGGCGTTCAGGTCAATTCCCTTGGCCTAACGGAGCAGCAGCCGGAGAACAACATCACGCGTATAGTCCTTGAAGCGCTCGGTGTCACGCTGTCAAGAGATGCCCGGGCGCGAGCTCTTCAGTTGCCAGCCTGGAATGAAGCCCTCGGACTCCCGAGACCCTGGGACCAGCAGTGGTCCCTCAGGATACAGCAGGTGCTTGCATACGAAACCGACCTTCTCGAATATCCGGATGTGTTTGAAGGTTCTAAAGTCGTCGAATCACTTACCGATTCGCTGATCGAAAGTTCAAACAAGGAACTCACTGAGATCCTGGAGCTTGGCGGTGTTTTCAACAGTATTGAGCTACTCAAGTCCCGCCTGGTGGCATCGCAATCTGAACGAACGAGAAAGATAGAGACAGGCGAGCAAAAGGTGATCGGGGTCAACATCTTCCCGGAAACCGCGCCTTCGCCCTTGACCGAAGAGGGCACAGAAAGCCACTTGGTGGTCGATCCAAAGATTGAAGCGCAACTGGTTGAAGACGTCATCTTTTGGAGAAGTTCAAGAGATCAAAAAAAGGTTGACGATGCTCTGGAGGTCTTGAGGCAGACGGCCAGTAACAGCAAAATGAACATCATGTTGCCCACTATCGACCTAGCGATTGTCGGCGGAACAACTGGTGAATGGGCCCAGGCTCTTCGCGAAATCTTTGGAGAGTACCGGGCGCCAACGGGAGTCGCAGGCGGCGTAGGCAGACGGGGTGCCGAGTTGAAGGACATTGCCGAAACCGCAAAGAAGCTGCCGGGCGGACCTCCAAAGCTTCTGGTCGCAAAGCCTGGCCTGGATGGTCACTCGAACGGGGCGGAACAGATCGCCGTATCCGCAAGGGATGCCGGATTCGAAGTCGTTTACCAAGGAATCCGCCTCACGCCACTTGAGATCGCAATTGCGGCCAGAGATGAAGATGTCGATGCCGTCGGCATCTCAATTCTTTCCGGAAGCCACCTTCAGCTTATTCCAGAAGTTATCCGCGAGCTAAAAAACGCCGGAAGCGACGCTCTGGTAGTGGTCGGCGGCATCATTCCTGATTCAGACCGCGATAGCCTGATTTCACAAGGCGTCTCCGCCGTCTATACGCCCAAGAATTATGAGATCGCTAAAATCATGGCCGAGGTGCTGGAACTTATTTCAGCGCGCCGCAAAGGCAAATAGCCTGGCCTTCCAGACCTTTGAGTTAATGGACGGTGGGGCGGTAACGTCCTATCGGAATCGGCTGATTCCACCATCGGCCGGAAAACCTCCAGGCCGACGTGTCCTGGGGAATCTCCGCCACGGCGGAACCCCTCCTTGCAAGGATTTCTTTCATAGCGGCGGCAATTAATGCCACCGCCTCGTCATCGCTCAGTTCTGCCTCAGTGAATTCCATCTCAGATCAAACCCCTAGAGCGGCACGTTTCCATGCTTGCGGCGCGGAAGCTCTTCACGCTTTGTTCTCAACATTTCAAATGAAGAGATGAGAATCTTCCTCGTGTCGGCAGGATCTATCACATCATCGACGAATCCACGCTCGGCAGCAATATATGGATTGGCATACCGGTCAATATATTCGTCGACCAGCTCCTGGCGCCTCCGTATCGGATCATCGGCTTTCGCCAGTTCTCTGCGGTGCACAACTTCCACAGCACCTTGCGGGCCCATGACTGCCAGCTCGGCGCTCGGCCAGGCAAACGCGAAATCTGCGCCAACAGACTTTGAGTTCATCACCACATAGGCACCGCCGTAGGCTTTGCGGGTGATTACCTGCACCCTGGGCACGGTCGCTTCGCAATAGGCGTACAGAAGCTTGGCTCCATGACGGATGATTCCGCCATACTCCTGGTCCACTCCCGGCATAAATCCAGGAACATCCACAAACGTCGCAATAGGTATATTGAATGCATCGCAGGTGCGAACGAAGCGTGCCGCCTTCTCGGAGGAGTCGATGTCCAAAACGCCTGCGAGAACACTTGGCTGGTTCCCGACAACTCCCACCACATAGCCATTCAGGCGGCCGAAACCGCAGGTTATATTCCGCGCCCAATGTGGAAAGTACTCGAAATACTCTCCGTCATCCAGTACTGCGGTTATCACCTTTTTCATGTCATACGGCTGGTTCGAGGAGTCTGGCATGAGATCGAGCAATTCCGGCAAAAGCCTCGCCGGGTCATCGGTGGACTCAACCCTTGGAGGTATTTCCAGATTGTTAGAGGGAAGAAAACCGAGGAGATATCTGACCTCATCAAGGCAAGACTTTTCATCTTCGGCAACAAAGGTGGCCACGCCGCTCTTTGACGCGTGGCTCATAGCCCCGCCAAGCTCCTCCAGCGTAACATCCTCACCAGTCACCGTCTTGACTACGTCAGGCCCGGTGATGAACATGTGGCTGCTTTCCTTGACCATGAAGATGAAGTCGGTCATCGCCGGCGAATAGACCGCGCCTCCAGCGCATGGACCCATAACGACCGATATCTGCGGGATCACCCCGGATGAGGCGACGTTCCGATGGAATATGCCTCCATAAGAGTGAAGAGACACCACACCCTCCTGGATCCTGGCACCAGCACCGTCATTGAGACCGATCATCGGCACCCCTACGGATGCTGCCAAGTCCATTACCTTATGAATCTTCTCCGCAAAGACTTCTCCAAGAGCACCACCGAAAACAGTGAAGTCCTGAGAAAATATGCACACCTTGCGACCGTCGATGGTGCCAAACCCGGTTATGACGCCATCAGTGAACGGACGGTTCTTCTCCAGTCCCATACCGTGGGCCCGATGGCGCGCAAGCATGTCAAGCTCCTGAAATGAACCTTCATCCAGCAGATACTCGATGCGCTCGCGGGCCGTCATCTTTCCTTTTGAGTGCTGGCGCTCAACCGCATGAGGACTACCGGCAACCAGGGCCTCAGCCTTGCGCGCTTTTAGATCTTCTAATTTTTTTGTGATCGGCTGTTCCGACATGGTTATTCAGGCTAACAAAAATATTCAACAATGCGCTAATTTTTCAGTAATGAGTTTGAATCCGAAAGATCCAGGAATCTCGAACTTTGCCGTGCCACCTATCGATGAACTGATGGATATCCTGGTCAACTCTAATTTTAACAGCGATATGATATTTCGGGGTGGAGATCTGAGTCCTGCAACATTATTGGACGCCTATCGGTCCGGACTCTTCCCAATGCCGCTCGAAGGCAGCAAGCTTGGGTGGTTCTGCCCTCAGTGGCGGGGAATCTTTCTTACAGCCGCCGGAAACATTGACGGCAACCCATGTAAAATCTCCAGATCGCTAAGGAAGTCGCTCAGTAGATTTACCTACTCGATGAATCTGGCGTTCAGGGAGGTGATTTCAAATTGCGCAAATCCCCAAAGACCGGACGCCTGGATTACGCCCGACATTCAAGACGCCTATATCCGACTCCACGAAATGGGTTGGGCACATAGTTTCGAAGCCTGGACCGGACAGGGATCAGAAAAGGAACTTGCTGGCGGGCTATATGGCGTCGCGATCGGCGGACTCTTTGCCGGCGAATCTATGTTTCACAAGGAAACTGATGCCTCAAAAGCGGCTTTGGTGGTCCTTGCATCGAAGATGATTGAACAGGGAGGACTCCTGATCGACACCCAGTGGATGACCCGCCACCTTGAATCTCTCGGCGGAATTGCTATCCCCAGAATGGAGTACCTGCAGCTTCTGGATGAGGCGATCACGCTCCCGTTGCCAGGCATCTTTCAACAGCGCTATAGCGGGCAAATCCAGTTCAAGATATAGGCATCCCTATTACGCCGCGCAAACAATTATTGGGGTGCGGCATTGTCCACACCCCAAGATAATAGGAAAGTTACTTCGATAGTTTGCTGATTCCGTACCATGCGCCCGGCAGCAAAGCAGTCGCCAGGACAAGCTTGACCAGGTCTCCAGCCAGGAAAGGCGTCATTCCAAGCGAAATGGCCTTTAAGGCCGATACGTGAATCGATGCGGCCAGCCAGGCGACGCCGAAGGCATAGATGACCACGTTGCCAATGACCATAGCCAGAGCTGTCCCGACGGCCTTTCGATCCCAACCAGCCTTGGCAAGCACTCCGACAAGGACGGAGCAAGCTATAAATCCAACGATATATCCAAAACTGGGTGAAGAAGCGATCTTTACTCCGCCCGTGCCCCCGGCAAACCACGGAACTCCGGCAAGGCCAACAATCGCATATAGAAGGGATCCGGCACCAGCCCTAGCCCAGCCAAGAGCTGACGCACCGATCAGAACTGCGAAGGTTTGCCCCGTAATCGGTACAGGAGTGAACGACAGATGCACGCTGATTTGGGCAAAGAGCCCAATGAATGCAGCATATCCCACGACGAGAATAACCTCGCGAACTACACTCCCAGCAACCAGATCCGCTAGCACGTGCGGCTTTCTAATAGTCAACGCAGATGTTGCCAACTTCTACTCCTTTTCCATGCCTACCCCAAAATACGCAATGAAAGACTCAAGCTAAAGCAAGTTGCAGCTCGAAGCTGCCTTGTAAAACTAGAGAATCATAGCATCAACTACGGATTTGTTAACGGCCCAGGACTATTGGCTATCTGTGCAAATCCGGAGTATGGCAGAATTATACTCACCATGCCAGCTGCACCCGCCCCGACCTGGCCTTGGGAGAACGTAAGCTCGAGCCCCTTTTTGGTCAGGTTCCAGTTGGCAAAATTAACGGCATTAGGCTGCGTCCCGAAGTCAATAAGGCTCTGGTCTGCATTTTGGCCAAGCTTGGCTTCAACCGCCGCTTTCGAACGGCTCGACAGGGTGGGGAGATAGTTCGAGCCAGAGAACAGGTCGGCCAGTTGCAGCAGTTTGCCATTGCTGAGGTCAAAAGTCAGGCTCCGGGCCTGGGTAGTTGGTGATGCTGCGCCTGCAAAATAGGTGGTAATCGCAAACTTGAAGGAAGCATAGCGCGAGTCCAGCAGCTCTTTGGTGAAGGATCCGGTGATTTCGCTTTGGCTGTCCGCGGTTCCGCCGGTCCCTGGAGGGATGACGCCGGTTTCCCCTTTGAGCGAAGTCTCAAAGTCGGAGACGTAGCGAGTCACCGAGTTGAAGATGATCGAATTGACACCCTCCTCGACTCGCCGGGATGCCATTCCCTCCAGGGCCGGATAGGAAATGTTTACTACCAGGTCCGGCGAGCGAGCAGATGTGACATAGCTTTTCAAACTTACGGTCGCGGCAGCGGAGCGATGCGAAGTGCCGGTCTTCGTTCCAACTGGCTGCAGGGCACTTCCGGGTGCCGATGCTGCTTTAGCGATATGAGAACTTTCGCAGCCTGTGACTGAAAGGCCAAGGGTTATAGCAGGAATGATGAGCCACCGACTTTTCATCCCGAACATCCTAGCGAATGCGCCCAGGATCGAATCGTACCAACGCAGAACAATGTTCCCAAATCAGAATTTCGGACTGGCGGCCAAATTCCCGGATAGAACTTGATTGAAGCCAGTCTCACCCCTGCGGTGAAATTGAAATCACATGCATGTTAATTCAATGGTTTCATCTATCATTGTCGCGGTGCAATTGTCACTGATCGGCATAGGTTGCACTCGGCTGAAAAGCAGAGCTTCTTGACAGCGGCGCGAAGAAATACAGGGGTTTGGCGTGAGCATCATCAGATACCAGCCAACAGATAGCAAATCTCGACTCATTTGCGGGAAAGAACATGGCGAGCCATGGAATACATGACCGACCCTGTAGCACATTCCAAATTGCTTGACCAAATAATCGGCCAGTTTATCGAACTCTTCAACGAGCACTTGAAAGCCAACCGGGCGATGCAGGAGCTAATGGAGACGAGTTCGTCTCTGGAGCACCATGATGCTCTGATCAGAAACCACCTGAACCGGATTTATAGCGAGGGCGATACAATTGACGCCTTTGAGCTCTCTCACAAGGTGGGCCGCAGTCACATAAACCATGGAGTCCGACCTTCCTGGTACCTGACCACTTACAACAAGATCTTTCAGGCTTACCATTCTGTCCAAAAAGACGGGGCTGAAAATATGCCAGATTTGGAAGAGTTCAGAAGGATTTGGCTTAGGGATGCCGGGGATACTTCCGACTCTTACCACGAACTTCTGATTCAGCAGCACACCAAAGAAAGCAGGCTGCTCCAGAAATCGATCCTCGAATTGGATATTCAGGCCAGAACAGATCCCCTGACGGAAATCCTCAACAGGCGGGGATTCCGATCTGAAATGGACCGTACCGGCGGCTCCGGGCTATTTCTGCTTCTGGACTTAGACAATTTCAAATCCGTCAATGACCTGTACGGCCATGTCGCCGGCGACGAGGTGCTGAAGAAAGTTGCCACGGGATTGACCTCTGAACTCAGAAAAGGTGATCTCGTTGCGAGAATCGGTGGAGATGAGTTTTCACTCTGGCTCCCCGCACCAGCTGAAATGACAACTGATGAGATAAGGAATGCTGTCAAGAGGATCCTTTCCAACATTCCATTTTCAGCCTGGAATATAGGAATCTCGGGCGGATTGGTTCACAGACCTAGCCCAGCTGATTCATTCGACGACCTCTATGCCAAGGCAGATTTGGCGCTTTACGAAGCAAAGCTCAATGGCCGCTTCACACTTTGTCTGTTCGAAACCAAAGAAATATTGGACATAAATCCTAGACATTGGAAATCGGGCAGACCAGAGATCTAAATCTCTATAATCGCCTCGATTTCAACACAGGCACCCCGAGGCAACGCAGATACTCCAACCGCAGACCGCGCATGGCGGCCGTTGTCGCCGAATACGGCAAGGAATAGATCCGAAGCACCGTCAATAACCTTAGGCTGGTCCGAAAATCCAAAGGCACTGGCAACAAAACCATTGACTTTCAAAATTTTCCTGATCTGGTCCACTGAGCCCAAATAGTTAGCCACATTGGCCAGAATGTTGATTGCGCATATTCGTGCGGCTTGGTTTGCCGCTCCGATGTCTACGGTATCGCCAACCGTCCCCGGGTTGACCAGCACCCCGTCCCTCATGGGAAGATTCCCTGAGACGTATAGTGTATTTCCGCTTTGCACTACGGGCGCATAAGATCCGGCGGCAGCCGGAGGAGACAGAAGACTTATCTCCAATGCATCAAGAATTTCCGAAGGTTTAGGCATGGCATGACTCTAGCCGCATTTTTTCGGCTGATAAAGAGAGGCCGCCAATATCCCTGCGCTTAAACGGGCGCAACCGGCCAGTCCCAGCCCCGAGCGCCAGAATCCCCTTCAATGAGGGGGCGAGCAGTCAAGGTCGAAGGAAATCCCGAATTCTTCCTGGCTGATCGGGAAGCGCAGTTTAGCGGAGCAATATGTTGCCTGGCCTTGACGGTGCTTGAGAGTCGGCATAAACGGATCGAGGCACCTGGGTAAAACTTACTGCGGATTACTCATAAATCAATGGCCCGGACTATTGTGAGCGGAGAAGGTCCTCCAGGAATTTAACCTCTGAATGGCTGGTTAAAATTTTGGAAGATTTTACTGAATAAGACAACACAACTAGAAACTGGGCAACCATTGATTTACTTGAGCATCTACTCAAAATTCATCGGGGGCGCTGAAGAAGCTTTATATATGTTTTGGGACACTGCCTGGGCTCTAATCTTAGGATTTGCCATTTCGGGCGCTGTCCAATCTTTCGTAACTCGCAAAGAAATGGAAAAAACGCTCGGGGATCACAAGCCCGTAACGGTGGCGAAGGCCTCAGTACTGGGAATGGTCTCCTCTTCCTGCTCTTACGCCGCTTCGGCAATGGCAAAGTCGCTATTTTCCAAAGGCGCGGATTTTCTATCCGCGATGGCTTTCATGTTTGCGTCGACAAATCTCGTGATCGAACTCGGGATTGTGCTGATAATCCTTCTGGGCTGGCAGTTCTTCGCCGCTGAGTTCATAGGCGGCTCAATCATGATTGTTCTCCTTGTCGCAGTCGGTGCCGCAGTTATCACCCCTGCCGCCATAGCAAGGGCAAGGGCAAGGGTCAAGTCTCCCTCGGGCGACTTTGACCCGAGTTGCGAGACTCCATTTTCACTCCAGCCTTCCAACGGTGGGCACAACCATAAAGAATCTTACGCAGATTCAGATTCAATGGCTGAGGGGGAAACGCTGAAATCCAGATTGAGAAACCCAGCCCTGTGGGCTGATGGCGCCAACTATGCGCTTTCCGATCTGAAGATGCTGCGAAAAGAAATGCTTATCGGGTTCGTTGTCGCTGGATACCTGGCAACTATTGTTCCGACTTCCGTTTGGAGTGTGGTATTCATAAGCGGACACGGAATCCTTACCCAAATCGAGAATGCGCTCGTAGGACCAATTATCGCATTTCTGAGTTTTGTGTGTTCGGTCGGCAATATACCTCTAGCTGCGGCGTTATGGAAAGGTGGCATTTCCTTCGGAGGCGTTATCTCGTTCATCTTTGCGGATTTGGTCGCATTCCCGCTGGTGATGATTTATCGCAAGCTGTACGGGGGCAAACTGGCGGTCCAGCTCGTTCTGGTTTTTTGGGTTGTCATGTCTATAGCTGGATTCATTATTGAAGAGATCTTCAGCGCGGCAGGACTAGTTCCGACCAACCGGCAGATAAAGATCCTGAGTTCAGGAATCAGGCTTGATTCCTCCACATACCTCGACATTACATTTTTCCTGCTATTCATTGCAATGATCTGGCTCGCACGCAATCGCGCCCGTTTCGGTGGTGGAAAGGGTTATGCAATTGATCCGGTTTGCCAGATGCAGGTAGAAGTGGACAACGCCCCGGCCAAGGTCTATGCCAATGGCAGCTGGGTCTACTTTTGCTCAGACAACTGCAAGGAACGGTTCGAAAGATCTCCGGATATCCAAAAGAGGGTTTCCGGCAACGCCGGTGACACTCATAAAATGCACATGTCAGCCGAGGCTCACAATTCCCTGCCGGCAACCTCTACCGTTGCTATAGATCCGGTATGCTCCATGACCGTTGACATCGCCAGCGCACAATATTCGAGCAATCTGGACGGTATCGACTACTACTTCTGCAACAGCGGCTGCAAAGAGCAGTTTGACAATTCACCTGAAATATATCGAAAGGACGGCTCAATGAGCAGTCAGCACGACGAACACGGATCCGACCACGGCACAACCGCCATCGACCCTATCTGCGGCATGACAGTCGATATTGCCACAGCACAATACAGCGCAAACGTCAATGGAGTCGACTACTACTTTTGCTGCAGCGGCTGCAAGGAAAAGTTCCTGGCGCAACGCCATTCTTAGCAATGCGGCGCAAATGCGCCACACTGCCCTTATCTACCGTGAATCCGCGGTCTGGTACTGGCCGCGGCTTACTTGACGGAACGAATAATCATGGCGTCGCCCTGTCCGCCACCGCCACAAAGGGCGGCTGCACCTACTCCTCCGCCACGCCTGTTGAGCTCTATTGCCAGGGTTAGAGCCAATCGCGCACCCGACATCCCAACCGGGTGACCAAGCGCTATGGCCCCGCCGTTGACGTTTACTACACCGTCTCTAATACCCAGGTCGTCCATGGAAGCTACGGAAACGGCCGCAAACGCCTCATTTATCTCGAAAAGATCAATATCGGAAACCGACATGCTGACCTTTTCCAGTGCGGCTTTGATTGCCATGGAAGGCTGTGTCAGGAGTGAGGCGTCGGGACCTGCGACCTGTCCATAGCTGACGATCTCAGCAAGCGGCTGAATCGAGAATCTCTCAGCCAGATCCCTGCTCATCACTATGACCGCTGCTGCACCGTCGGAAATCTGCGAAGAGTTGCCAGCCGTGATCGACCCGTCTTTGTCAAAAGCGGGGCGGAGCCTCGCAAGAGCCTCGATCGTCGTTCCCGGACGGACGCCCTCATCACTGTCCACAACAATCGGATCCCCTTTGCGCTGGGGTATCTCCACTTCGACTATCTCGTCCGCAAAACGTCCGGCTTTGGCAGCCGCAGCGGCCCGCTCGTGGGAATTAGCGGATACCTCATCCATCCGTTCGCGAGTGATTCTCGAGTTCTTCCTGGCATAGCTTTCGGTTCCCAAACCCATGGCACACTTGTCGAAAGCGCAAAACAGGGCATCGTACATCAGTGAGTCGATTATGTTTGCGTCACCCAGACGGTATCCGCTTCTTGCCCCGGGCAGGAGATATGGGGCATTGCTCATCGATTCCATTCCACCGGCGACAACGATTTCGGCTTCGCCTGACTGGATAAGCAGATCCGCGAGATAAATCGAATTCAGACCGGAGAGGCACACCTTATTAATGGTGGTGGATGGCACACTCATGGGAATGCCCGCCTTCACCGCTGCCTGTCGCGCGGTTATTTGGCCCTGGCCAGCCTGAAGAACCTGACCCATAAAAACATACTGAACAGCCTGGGGACTGAGTGCGATCTTGGACAGTGCTGCAGAAATTGCCAAGCCACCCAGATCCATGGCGCTGAAACTCGACAGGACGCCCGATAACTTTCCTATTGGCGTGCGAGCTCCAGAAACGATCACCGAACCCGGCATTGCTTACCTCCCGATCTTACGTATGAACAAGTCTACGCAATTAGCGGCAGAATCCTAAATTGGAAACGGGGCTTTCAATGGTTGCATGCAACACGAATTTCAAGAAGGCTTTATTTTCGACGCGGCAAAGCGGTGCAGCCCACTTTAACAGTGACAAACCTCCGGACTCCAACGGTCAGGAAGCGCCTTTCACCTGGAGCATCAACCAAGCAATTCCGCAGATCAGTGGCAAAAGGGGTACTCTCGCGACAAAGCGTCGCCTCAACCCGGCAAGCCCACACGCTGATTTGCACGGAAAGTGCCCCTCTTTGCTTTAATGGGCATGTAGCAGTTAGGATTTATCGATCAGGGCGTCTCTATCGCCGTAGAAATCGAGTGGAGTCATGCGAGAGTTTGCCAAAGCCATAGCAGCCGGAGTATCCGGGGAGGAACTGCAGAATATTCCAATTCCAGAGGCGTATAGAGCGGCATTTGTGAAAAAAGACGAGATTTCCATGTTCAAGGGGCTTCCTTCGCATGAGAAGGACCCCCGGAAGTCTCTTCATGTGGAGGAAGTTCCGGTTCCTGAAATGGCCCCCGACGAGGTGACTGTGGCGGTAATGGCCTCGTCGATAAATTTTAACACTGTGTGGAGCTCGATATTCGAACCGCTCCCCACCTTCGAATTCCTATCCCGGCTCGGACGATCGGGATACTGGGAAAAGCGGCATGATCTTCCCTACCATGTAGTCGGTTCCGACGGTGCCGGCGTAATAATCAGGGTCGGCTCGGCAGTAAGGAATTGGAAGGTGGGCGATAAGATCACCATCCACTGCAACTACGTCGATGATCAAGACCCGTCAGCACACGATGACTCGATGCTTTCAAGCAATCAGAGAATCTGGGGTTTTGAATCAAACTTCGGCGGACTCGGTGATCTTACAGTAGTGAAGGCCAACCAGATCATGCCCAAACCATCCCACCTCTCATGGGAAGAGGCCGCAGTCAACGCGCTCACTAACTCCACATCCTACCGAATGTTGGTATCGCAAAACGGAGCGTCGATGAGGCAGGGCAACGTGGTTCTCATCTGGGGAGCCAGCGGAGGTCTAGGTGGATATGCCGTTCAGTACGTCCTAAACGGCGGAGGGATTCCAGTGGGGGTGGTCTCTTCACCGGATAAGGTTAAGCTGCTGAACGACATGGGTGTTGAAGCCGTTATCGATCGGCGGGCGGCAAACTACCGCTTCTGGAAGGACGACCACACTCAGGATGAGTCCGAATGGCGAAGACTTGGCGCCGACATCAGACGCCTAGTGGGCGATGACCCGGACATCGTGTTCGAGCACCCGGGACGTCAGACAATGGGCGCTTCCGTCTTTGTCGCAAAGCGGGGCGGAGTAATCATGACCTGCGCTGCAACCACCGGTTACATGATTGAGTATGATAACCGCCATCTTTGGATGAAGCTAAAGAGCATTAAATCCAGCCATTTCGCGAATTACAGGGAAGCGTGGGAAGCCAACAGGCTCCTGGACAATGGCATGCTATATCCGATTATTTCCAAAACTTATAAATTGGAGGATGTGGGAGAGGCTGCATATTCCGTGCATCACAACCAGCATGAGGGCAAGATTGGTGTACTATGCCTCGCTGAAGATGAGGACCAGGGGATAGAGAACTTCGAAATGCGCGACAAAGTAGGGGAAAACAAGCTGAGGCTGTTCCGAAACCACGCTAAGTATCTCGAAAAAAAGCTGCACTGAACGGAACTTCTGGTTCAAGCTCAGTTCAACAGATAAGCATTAAGCTCTTGCCACTTTCGGAGGAACGTACGACCTCACCTCAGTTATCTCCGTCCTAGCAATGTCTTCGACCAGCTGGAGCGATGGGCCAGAATCGACCAATACTAGATGGCCGTCATCATCCCAGGTAACCGGGATTGGGTCGCTTACCTCGCCCACAAACTCCCCATTTGCGTCTTGATTGTGAAAAGCCAGGAGCATCCATTTTCCCGACCTGTTACGAACCAAACGGCCACTGTAGAGACGGTCGTCACTCAGCAAGTGAGCATTGGCAACGTCAAATCCGCCAAGCAAGTCGTCTCCTACTGCAACCCAGATTCCTCCTCTGGTCTCTTTCTCGCGCTTCGAAGCCGACAGTTCAGGATGAGGGCAGGAAAACAGGAGAACCGATCTTCCCTCAACCTCCTCAACCTGCATAACCTCCATTACACCGAAACCACAATTTGGCTGGCTGACCGGAGCCGTCACCTCCCAGTGAATTAGATCATTCGATAGAAGGTGGCCAACAACGCCCCTGCTGTCCTCGTCACCTTTATTGCTTCTCGAAGTGACGAACATGTGCCACATTTTATCCGTCGGGTTCCAAAAGACCCAGGGATCCCGCCAAGCTTCACTGGTCCAAGACGACTCACCAAGTTTTTCGTACCATCGGGAATCAGCTCCCAACACATTGAAGTCGGGATGCCGATTCCATCGGATCAGGTCTTCGGAAGTCGAGAGGCCGATCCTTTGCACTAGGCCACCCTCATCAGCCGAAATACCCGTGTAGTACATATACCAAAGGCCATCGGGACCACTGATCACCGATCCTGTCCAGGTTGCGATGTCGTCGAAAGCCGGGCGGTCGCCCGGAACCAATGCATCTGGCAACAAGCTCCAATTGTATAAATCAGCCGATACTGCATGACCAACACTTGCGCGGTAATGCCGCCTGTCCGGAGCTCCAAGCGCTCGCGATGCCCTCAAAAAGAAGAGGTGGAATTCCTGTCCGGTATCGGCCAACCAGAAATCCCATGTCCAGGCGTCAGGAAGCCGTAGCATCTGAGGCCCTAACACAAATCTGTGGAGTTAAACACCCCGTGGAAAAATCATTCCAAGTCATTTGCCCAAACGTTCCTAGAAAGTACACACACCTAGAGAAGCTTCAAGCTGAAAAATACAAGATCCTCTTCCAAATCTTTTCAGCTGATCCGCCCAGCAGCGCTCATACATCTCAACCCTGCTTTAAACTTCATCTCAGAACATGTGCTAGCCCGTAATCAAAACATATCTCTTTTTTGCCACATTTTCAGCTCTGTAATTACAAATATGTAAAATATTTCTTATTTAAATCTCTATCTGTAAAAACCGGAAGTTTCACCGAAAATTCCGCAAAACAACTCTGCCATCCCAGCAAATCCACATCAGCCGTAATCTTTTACTGGGATTACTATTCAATGCCTTGTCTAACTTACAGGCCATTGAAGAATAACGTGAAATCCAAAGAGGGAAAAATACCTTTCCCATTCATATTGTTAACCTGGCTGTTCACCGTATTCTTATTGAACACGCGGTATCGCAATTTTGCGGGTCAACTGGTAGGGGGTCCCAGGTGAACTATGTACCACTCGCCCTTCCATGAAATTAGCGAATAAATCGGAAAATGATGGCTCACGCCATTTATTGAAAACGTAAGCTCCGAACCATAGACGCGCCAGTAACTCCC
>SCQM01000002.1 GCA_004298555.1 Actinomycetota bacterium
TTGGCAACGAAACCGACGGAGAGGTTCGACTGAACCGCGGAGAGCTTATTAGCGTGCCACCCGTTGAGCGGCACTATCACGGCTCCACGCGCGAGGAGGATTCCGATTTTCTGGTGCTGACATGGGGCGTGACCAACTGGGAGGACGTCTCGCCCAGGCCGAGCAGTCTAGCGCGGTAACTTCCGCCAACTTTGCTTTCCCGGTCCGCTCAGGCTGGATTCAGTACACCCTTTTTACGGCGCAAAACTCACTAATGCAACGCAGCTCATTCAGTGTGTTCATGGATCGGCGTGCAGCTGTGGTTGGTCGCATGCAAGTAAGCCCTGCAACTTTCATCATCAAATTTCAGTGCTCGGGAAGTAGAGTTTTCCAAGGCGGGCAAAATCTAGAGACGGCTTTTCCCGTCGCGGACCTATGTCGGGCTGGTATCTTGTGAAACAAGCTAACTGTTGCACTGGCGCGGTCTTGAAACTTAGTGATATTGGAGTACACCATGGCATGGGCAGATGCTGAGGACAGCTCAGCGGACTTCATACAGGCAGAAAAGGATGTGCAGGCCCGCGTTGGCGATGAACCGATAGATTTCGTCGCATATGGGGTCATTTCAAATGTCTACCGGGTTGCTTCCACGATGAGAAACCATATGGAGCGCGAAGTGCTCTCCGGATACGATCTGTCCTTTACAGCATTCGTAGTTCTTTTCACCCTCTGGGTTTGGGGCGATTCCGAATCCCACAAGGTTGCGTCAAGGGCAGGCATCACCAAGGGCACGCTTACCGGAGTGGTTAAAACACTGGAGAAAAGGGAACTCTGCCTCAGGGTCCCCCACGGCTCTGACAAGCGCAGGGTTATCATCGAGATCACCCCGCTTGGGGAGTCGACAATAAAGAAAGTCTTTCCGCTTTATAACCACGAGGAAACCAGGCTTGTGGAAAGGCTGACCGAGGAGGAGCGGCTCTTGATGGGTCATTCGCTCAGAACGGTTCTTCGAACCGCATTCGATCTCAAACCTTAAAATCACCAGGCAGCGGCCGGCTGGCAGCGGCTACTCGAAGCCGAGTTTTTTCCTTATGCGTGCCGTTTTGAATCCCGCTGTCTGCTTGTTCTTGGTGCTCTTCAGCCGGGTCTCATTTCTTTCGAATTCGTTGAGCAGACGGATGAGGTCTTCTTTTCTTGTCGGATCGTTCATTGCCTGACGCGGGGAGAGCCCTCCGAGCGCCGGTATCGACTCGTCAAGCCAGCGATCCTCCATCATCTCGATGTGCGACTCTATGACATTTCTGATCTCTTCTTCCAGATCCTGATCGGAATCGATTCCCACATGGCCGGTGAAATTCTCTGCGATCGAGCTGATTGTCTGCTGAGTGTTTTCGATCACTTCAAACCGCCCGATCAGCTCTTCAAGCCTTTGCAACGTCTGCTCCAGCCTTTCCGGCGAATTGGTCTCCACGATCAGCATTTCGTTTTCAATTGTCAGTGTGGCGATGCTTATAGAATCTGAATCGGGCCATGGGCGCGATACAACCCATTGGCCGTTGGTCATTTCACCAAGCTTCTCGGTTAGTGCCGCTGCCACGCCGTCAGCATTGTCTGGCTTTAACACCGCCTTGGTGAAGATGATCTCCTCCCCGTCGAAATTCAATATTCTCAACGGCTTCAGCGTGGATGCGAACCAGCCGAGGAAGTCAAATGGTTCGGGCTGGTGCCGGAGAAGATTCAAGAGATCGTCCCTTTGCCTCAAGTTGATCCTCAAAGTCTGGCCGATGAGAAGGCGGCCCTGCAGCGAATTGATCGCCCTCGAGAGGATATAGTCGCCTATTTTGCAGTCGAGCGAGGCAAGCTGGTCGTTCACAGTCAGGTATTCGCCGGTCAGGGTGTCCCTGAGTGTGAGCGACTGGCCCCGGTTGATCTCGACTACTTCGAACAGTTCCCGCTTGGAGTTCTTCATAGTTTCGAGAATGTGGCGGTCCACAGGCGACAACAGTTCTCCCCGAAGACCCATGTACTCGTCGATCCCGCCGCCTTCGAAGATGGCCACGTCAAGAATGAAATTGTCGTAGTCATCCTCGATTGGTTCACCGAGCATTTCGTTGAAGGTCAAAAAGTAGTCGGAGAGGTTCTCCTGGCGTTCGGGACGCGCCATCCAGCGGGTGACCCGTTGAATCAGCCAGTTGATCCGTGTGGTGGTCGAAAGCTTGGGTGACTTAAGGCAACAGGCCTTGTATTTGAGCCTCGATCCGCACGGGCATGGCTGGTTGCGGTCGGTGGGGGCATAAGGAGGAAGGAGCGCCTCGGCTTCTTTGATCTGTCCCAGAACCCGCGCCGGATCGCACTGCCTCAGTGCGCTTATATATGCCTGGATGTCTCCGCGGTCCGCAAAAAAGCTTGCCAGTTCGATCTTGGCCATTTCGAATTTAGGGTCATGCCGGAGCGCCATCTGGAGGTCTTTTTCAGCCAGGATCGCCTTGCCCTCGAGAGCACGCGATATCGCACGGACGTAATATCCTGCCGCCGCTTTGGATCCTCCTGATGAGACGAGATCGGTCATGAAGGTTTCAACTGAGCGATAGGGCGAACTCTCGTACTGAAACACCCAGGACGTGAAACCGGTGGCCACCATGTCGTGGGAGAGTGCGTTTAGCACCGCCTTGTAGTCGAGGTTTGCCTGCTTGCTGTCTCTCCAGGTCTTCCATGCGGCCAGGGCGAATTCGAACTCTTTTGTGCAGCACTGTGCGAAACCGAGGTCCTCGGCTAATTTGTTCTTTTTCTCCGTATACCAGACTCCCCCCGGCGTATCCCATTCTTCGATTATTGGCCCCAGCCATATGCCCCTGGGCTCCAGAAGAAGGTTGTAGCAGAGCTCTTGAATAGGAGGGACTGGTTCGCGGAATAGCGAGGGGTCTTCGCACAGGGCATCTAGAAGCATCTCCATCGGCTCCACACCCCTGGCGTCTGTGTAGAGATTGTTGAACGCGTTCAGCAGAGCCTGCTGTTCCACTTGGCCGGGGCCTAACGCCTCCGGCCGGAAAATGATATAGGTGTCAGCGATTCTGCGGAATGCAATAAGGTCTCCAGAAGAAAATTCACTCAGCCAGCCTGGTGGACCGATGTAGGATCCATGCTCGGACGCATGGTCAATGCCGTCCAAGTCTCTATACACGATTTTCAACTGTTCAGTAGCGGACATGTAGATGGTGTCCAGGTTGAAATCCAATCCATCTAGATCGGGAAAGACATGGATAAGATCGTGTTCGATCTCTGAGCGTGTAATCCTGTGCGTCAAACACAGGCCGTTGAGCATTTTGTCGGTTCTGTTGTAAAGACCGGTAGCTGCCGACCAGATGTCATCGGATTCTTCAAGTATCCTCGACAGGTCATCCGAAGGAGAGTCAAGATTGCTGATTATCCCCCTCTCCGCGAGACTATGGACGATCTCTATGAGCGGCTTGGGCTCATGCTCAAGTATGTCCAGGACAAGTCCGAGAAGATATTCCGATGGATTCACATATTGTAGGTTATTGGACCCGGCGCTATGGTGCAACGGATTGTTTAGCTTGAATGTGCCGGCTTTGGTCTAAACCTGTTGAAGGTTCCAACTTTATCGATGCTTAACGCTCGTTTGGCTGCTCGCCGAATTCAACCGTGATGTGTTCAGATGCCGACCGGTCCTGCTGCTTGCTGAGCGCACTCATGACCTTTTCGTCCGCCTTGGTCCATGGGGGCCCTGCTATCGATCTGGGCCAAAGCCGCCTGGCAGCCACCACATTGATCTCGGCGCTGTATATCAGTATCCGGGCGCCGAGATAAATCCAGGAGAGAAGTCCGAGGACCACGGCAAAAAAGCCGTACACCTGGCTGGCGTGCTTGAGCTGATGGCTGACCAGATAACCTCCAAGCAGCTGCAGGAGCGTCCAGGCGATTCCTCCCACCACCGACCCAATGAAAAGCTGCCTTGTGCCAACCTGCTTTGGGGTGAGAATGCGAAAGGCTATTAGATATAGTGCAAGATTCACCACAAGCGATAGAACAAGGGCGAGTGCTCTCAGTGCGAACTTCGGCGACGAAAAGCCCGAAAATGTGCTAAGGGTGGCACCCAATAGGAAGAAGATTCCCAATATGAAGAACAGTTCAGCGGTGCGTGCGAGTCTCGACCAGTAGTTGGGCCGGTTGGTCTGGGGAATGTTCCAAACTTGGGCCATCGCGTACTGGCTGGCTTGGCTGGCTCCCTGTGAGCCGAGAGCCAAGCCGATGATTCCCACCGCAAGCGTAAAAAGATTCTTGTGCTGGAGGGCATGTATATTGTTTGCTATCTGCGATCCAAGTATCGGAAACTGCGAGAGCGCGGAGTTGACCACCTGGTTGGTGATCGAGGAGTTGCGTCCGGCAATGGATCCAAGGACTGTCACTACCAGCAGCAAAAGGGGGAACATCGAGGTGAAGCCAAAGAATGTGATTAGAGCCGCCAAGGAGCTGCCCTGGTCGTCTCCAAATTTCTTTATCACTCCCCAGATGAATCCGACCCGGTTAGATCCCTGTTGGAGGCTGTCTATTCGATGGATCGCGCGTTCTAAGGGATTCATTTGACCCTCTCACACTCGGCTGTGCAGCTAATCCTAGCCAATAACCTTCGATTTGTCTGGTCCCCGCATTAGCAATAGTGTCTTTCCTAGAAAACCCAGGTCAAGGGTTTGAGCCGGAATCAAATGCCGCCAATGTTCACCTTTAGAAACGGGGGAGTCAGGCACCGGTATCGATCTCGTCAAGCAGTCCAACGACTCTGCGCTCGATCTCTGAGACTATCTCACGGACCACGTCGAGTGGCTTGTCCGAGGGGTCCTCAAGTTCCCAGTCGATGTATCTCTTCCCCGGATAGAAGGTGCAGGCGTCGCCGCATCCCATGGTGATGACGATGTCCGCCTGCTTTTGGGCAGAATCGGTCAGCGGCTTGGGAAACTCCTTCGAAGGATCGAGATTCATCTCTTTTAGTATTCGTGCGACATTAGGATTTACATCTTTGCCCGGGTTCGAACCAGCCGAGGAGACCCTGACCCTGCCTTGGGCATAGTGCTCCAAGAGCACGGAAGCCGCTACGCTGCGGCCGGCGTTGTGGATGCAAACGAAGAGTACCTCTGGGACTTTATTCACCTTTATCCTTTGTGCGAAATCCTGGCAATCGTGGCAAGATCCGCCAGATTGCACTTCCTTGGCTTTTAGTACATTCGGAACTTCTCTGTTCAACTTATTTCAAACAATCACATATTTGGATTTGCGAACTTCGGTGTTTAGCTTATAATCAATATATGTTGATATCAACTTCAATTGATAGATTAAGTATTTTTGCCGATCCTCTCCGCACCGAGATCATCAGGCTGCTTGCGGATGAGCAGCTTTGCACCTGCCACCTTGTGGATATGACTGGAGCGCGTCAGCCCACCATTTCACATCACTTGAAGATTCTTCGTGATGCCGGACTGGTTGAGACAGAAGCTGTCGGAAGGAACACTTATTACCGGCTCGTGCCTGAGCGGCTGGAGGAATATTCGGGGATTCTGCTTGCGTTGTCGCGGCGGGCGAAGTCGGCCTCCAAAGAGCGTCATCCCTGCGCTTAGCAGGCACTGTTTTTGTCTGGTTCTGCCACCTGCGCTTTATTTGGTGCGCAAAGTGTTGGGCGCTAGGAGGGACCGGTCTGAGTTGTTCGAATCCGTTTATATCGATTTTTATTGGAGAGATAGTTGCTGAGTGCACACCAGCTCGATGTGGCAGCCGCCATCATTTTCATCGTCACACTCACGCTCGTCATCGCCCAGCCCAGGGGGCTCTCCATCGGCTGGTCTGCCACAGGCGGCGCGGTGGTCGCCCTGGCTCTGGGCGTGGTTCACCTTGACAATGTTGCAACTGTCTGGGGCATCGTATGGAATGCGACCCTGACATTCGTCGCGGTAATCATCATCTCGCTGGTTCTGGATCGGATCGGTTTTTTCGAATGGGCTGCCCTTCACATGTTGCGCGCAGCTCGCGGGCATACTCTGAGAGCCTTCATCTATGTGATAATCCTTGGCGCGCTGGTGGCCGCCCTCTTTGCCAATGACGGCGCGGCACTGATCATAACTCCGATCGTCTACCAGCAGATGCGGGTGCTGGGTTTTTCCCCGCGCCAATCGATGCCATTTGTGATGGCTGCGGGATTTGTGGCAGACACCACGAGCCTGCCGCTTTTGGTTTCGAATTTGGTGAACATCGTTTCGGGAAGCTACTTTCACATCGGGTTCGGCACCTACGCCGCGACCATGCTCCCGATTGATCTGGTGAGCTTCCTGGCAAGTCTGGGAGTCCTCTATCTTTACTATCGAAAACTGCTCACAAAGAGCTACGACCCGGACAAGCTTTTCAGTCCGAAAAAGGCCATCAAAGATGTGAAACTCTTTCGCGCCAGCTGGGTGGTTCTCGGTGTCCTTCTCCTTGGGTATCTTGCTTCGGAGCCTTTGGGAGTGCCGGTGTCTGTACCGGCTTCGATAGTTGCTGTAATTTTTTTGTACTTGGCCCGTCGATCCGAGGTACTCTCGGTGAAAAAGGTGGTTCTGAGCGCACCTTGGAAAATAGTTGTCTTTTCGCTGGGCATGTACCTTGTGGTCTTTGGCCTAAGGAATGCCGGACTGACCGACTATTTGAGCAGGGCGATAGACCACGTTCAACACGCGGGAATTGTTCCTCTTACCCTGGCGGGCGGATTTGGAGTCGCTGGTCTTTCGGCAGTCATGAACAATCTGCCCACCGTTTTGATCGGATGCATATCTATCGCAGGATCAAGTGCGCACGGCGTCTCCCGGCTGGCTCTCATATATTCCAATGTCGTCGGATCAGATCTTGGTCCGAAGTTCACTCCGATCGGCTCGCTTGCAACCCTGCTTTGGCTCCACGTACTTGAGAGTAAGGGGATCAAGATTGGATGGGGACAGTACTTCCGGACCGGAGTGGTGCTGACTGTACCGGTTCTTTTCGTTACGCTTCTGGCCCTTGCTGGTTGGGTTTCGGTGATCCATTAGTTACGCTTACCTGGCTTTGCTTTCAGTGCTTGGACTCTGGAAGAGGTATTCATGCGCGTTTGGAGCAGGGGTAACTGGACAATCGGAAGATCAGCCCACGGCTGGTAGGTGAAAAGAGGATGCCGAAGGTCTCAAGTTCAACTTGAGGGTTGCCAGTGCCTGAGCCAGTGATACGATTCTCATCTATGGGGATCAAGGCCCCGGTGGTATTGGGCTTTGAGGGATGTGAATCCTGACTGGTAAGGAGTAGTCCTTGTGATAATGGATCGGCTCGATGCAGGACAGTCTGCGTTGGTTGTCATTGATGTGCAAAATGACTTTTGCAGTCCTGACGGCGTTGTCGCCAAGACTGGCAAGGATGTTTCCGGGGCAGTGGAACTGATTCCGAGACTCGAGACACTGATCCATGGCGCACATGAGGCCGGGGTGCCGATAGTGTTCGTGCGAACCACGCATTCAGATGACACGACCTCTGAGTCTTGGAGGTTTCGAACAGGCGAGAAGGAGTCTGTACCCAACTGCGTCCCCGGCACCTGGGGTGCTGAGTTCTTTTCAATCAAACCTGGGCCTGGGGACCATGTGGTGACAAAGCACCGCTACAGCGCGTTCAGCTCGCCGGAATTCACAGAGCTGGTATCGATGCTGAACAGGCCGTCTTTGCTCTTTTGCGGGGTAGCCACCAACGTTTGCGTCGAGACCACTCTTCGCGATGCGACCTGTGCTGACTATTTCGCGACCCTGATCGAAGACTGCTCCAGCGCCTATGAGAAGGGCCTTCATGAAGGAACAGTCAAAAACGTGAGAAACAACTTTGGACTGGTGGTTACATCCCAAGAGGTCTTGTCTCATTGGCAGTAGATGCATGAAGAGCTGCCAATCACGGGAACAAAGCTTGACCATGAATCTTCTTTTCAATCTATTGTGCCTTGTCAGCGGCCATAAGCCTGGTTGAAGGGCCCGGTGGCAATCTCCACTTTCGCTGGGAAGCATGTTCATGCAGCTGGAATTTCACTTTCAAACTTGCAATAGCAGTTTTATGTTACTTCCAAGTAGTTTCTAA
>SCQM01000043.1 GCA_004298555.1 Actinomycetota bacterium
GCTCTTCCGATCTGTCTGAGTCCTGAGCAGCATAGACTCGGGATCTCCATGTTTCAGATAGAAACTGTCCTGCCCAGCGCGGGCAGGATGATAGGGAGGCATGTTGAGAGCCTCGAAATTGTACCAGTCGGTTTCGACTTCGGGACCTTCTTCGACCGTGAAGCCCATTCCAATGAAAATATCCTCGAGTTCCTCCCTGGTACGCGTGATCAAATGAGCCCGCCCGGCACGAAAGTTGGAATCAGCCACGATCTCTGACAGGTCAAGCCTCTCGACCTCAAGCTCTTTGGAGCGCGTCTCGGAAAGCGTCTTTGCCAATGCCCGATCGAAATCATTTTTCATCTCGGCGCGTGCCTGGTTTATCGCCGCGCCAGCAAGTGGGCGCAACTCCTGGTCAAGAGAGCCCAGTTGCTTGTTGAGTGCTGCAATGGAGCCCTTCTTTGAAAAAACTTGACCCTCCAACTCATGAAGCTGCTCCAAGTCACTGATATTGGCCACCGAAACGCGGAAATGCCGCTTCAGTTCATCTAACTTGTCAATCATCTCCTGCAGCGACAGCTGAGACACCTAATGAAACTCCTAAACGCGACTAAGACCGATAAGCTGGGTTCAGATCCTGTAATCTTCAATCTTCAGCCAGGACATGATATAAACTAGCATCCTGGCCCAAAACCCACTAACTCTAGCTCGTCTTTGTAATTATCCAGGATAACTGAACGCGCCAATACGGTGCATCCAATGTGGGTGATTGCGATCATTTGCCAGATTCGATGGGGACAAAACAGCATCCTGGCTTGCGCAAACTCTCTCATGCATCCCATCGCTCGCGCTGGGACCGAACCAAGGTCCGCAAAGGGACGCAAATTAGCTTGGGTTCAGTTTCCTGATCCTTTGCAAGCTTGGCCAGGGAGCAAATCGCAAGGTTTGGCCTTATCCGCCTTCCCTGGGATGCGCTAGGTACTGCAATCGGCTTTGCAACCCCCGATTATGGGCCGGGTCCCGGTCGCGCCAGTCATGGGCCAGGAAGCCAGCCTCCTGATATCAACAGCTGCAATCAGGCACAATCCTACGCATTCTTGCGCCTTGTGGGATCTATGTTGGAGAATCCATTCTCTGATGCATGGCCTCGAACATTAGGATGGATCCGGCCACGCCGACATTTAGCGATTCTGCAACTGGATCAATTGGAATCGTTACAGATTCATCGAAGAGCTCACTATAAGAAGCATCCAGACCGCTACCCTCATTACCAAGAACAATTGCAACGTTTCCCGCAAGATCCGCATCCCAATAAGGCGTGCTTGCATGGGAAGAAGTCCCGATCAACTTATAGCCTTTGGACCTGAGATAGCCATTGACCTGCGCAAAAGTATCCGCAATCGCAATCGGCACACTGAACAGAGCACCAGCGCTTGAGCGCACAGTCTTTGGATTGTAAATGTCAACGCACTGGTCGCAAAGAATTACGGCAGAGGCCCGCGCGGCGAGGCTCGTTCTGATGATTGTTCCGGCGTTTCCAGGGTCTCGGACACCCGCCATAACGACAATAAAGGAATCAAGATCAAGATCGGACATTCCCACATCAACAAATGAAGCTATGGCTGCCAAGGTTTGAGGGCTTACCGCGTCTGCCGCCCTTTCCAGCACTCCGGGAACGGTCTCATAGGTGCGATAGCCGATCTTGGCCGCCAGTTCCAAAACTTTCTTCGCCATTATGCCGGCTGAGGGTTCGAAGTAGATAGCCTCGACTTCGACACCTGAGACGAGAGCCGACTCGACTGCCCGGGGGCCTTCTATGACAAATTTGCGCTCCGCCTCACGCAAAGAACGCCTTCGGAGAAGTCTCCGAAGGCGCACAATTCTGTGGTGCTTGAAAGAAAGAGGCGTGCTGACCGTGGTATCCCCTACTCAATCAGAAATTGCAAGTGCCGAACGCGCCTTGTCAACAAGCACTGAAAAGGCATGCGGATCGGTCACTGCCAGATCCGCCAATACCTTGCGGTCGATGGAGATTTCTGCAGCCTTCAGACCCGCGATCAGCCTGGAATAGCTGATTCCATTAACCCGAGCCTGGGCGTTGATACGTTGAATCCACAACTTGCGAAACTCGCCTTTACGCGCCCTTCTGTCACGAAAGGCATACGCCATTGAGTGCAGAACCTGCTCATTGGCAGACCGGAAACTGCGCGATTTGTTGCCGTAATAGCCTTTGGCCTGTTCAAGCACAGCTTTATGATGCTTTTTGGCGTATACCGCCCCTTTTATCCTTGCCATCTCTACTCCTGACCTCGAAACCTAGACAATAAAAAATCAAAAGAGCTAAATGCCCAGCATCCTTCGAATCTGACGAAGATCACCCTTGGCCACATCTGCCTCACGCCCAAGACGTCGGGTGCGGGTTGATGCCTTCTTTTCCAGCAGGTGAGACCTGTTTGGCCTACGCCGGCGTAGTTTGCCGCTTCCCGTGATCTTGAACCTCTTTGCTGCGCCTCGGTCAGTCTTGATCTTGGGCATCTTAAAACTCCTTGATTTCCCCGGCATTGCTCTCAAGCCAGGCTCTATGAACTAAATGTTAAACTTTCCCATCAACGTCGATGGAAACGGCAGCTAATTCACCGCGACTTTGGATTATCGGGGTTTGCCGTTCGAAGACTTTTCGCCCTCAGGTCGCTCTGAAGAAGCTTGATCCTCTTTGGAGTTAGCAGACTTTGTTGCACTCCGCTTGTCGGGACCAAGAACCATGATCATATTTCGTCCGTCGAGCTTAGGAATTGTCTCTACCCTGCCCACAGCTTGAGCTTCCTCTGCTATGCGGTCCAAGATGCTCTTTCCCAGCTCTGGATGGTACAGCTCCCTGCCTCGAAACATGATTGTGATCTTGACTTTGTGACCCTCCTGCAGGAATTTCATTACCTGCCTGGTCTTAGTGTCAAAATCGCCAGCACCAATCTTTGGCCGATACTTCATCTCCTTAATCTGCGTATGTATGGACTTTCGACGCGATTCCTTTGCCTTTTGTGCCGCATCGAATTTAAATTTGCCATAATCCATAATCCGGCAGACCGGTGGGACGGCCATGGGAGCTACCTCAACCAGGTCCAAGTCCATCTGTCTGGCCAAAGCCAAGGCTTCCTGGAGACTCTTAATTCCGAGCTGAGAGCCCTCTGGATCTACAAGCCGAACCTCTCTAGCTCTAATTCGCTCATTGATACGAGGCTCGTTTGTTGTGGGTGCGACTATTCGGCATCACTCCTTCATCACCAACTACAAAATCTCTTTCATAGTTTCTAACCGTGCACGAAAAAGCGAAGGCGAAGGAGAATCCTGCCTATAATCGACCCTGTCAACTCTGAGAGCGACAAGGTGGGAGCCGAATCCTGCCTGCCCCGCTTTCCCGTTAAACTTCCAGGTTAGTCTAACAGCACGATGCTGGATTCGATTCAAGAGCGGAGAAATAGTAGATGTCGGACACCCCCAACCCCGAAAAGACAAGTGACAGGGCCGTCGGTGAGGAAAACCAGGAAAGTCTTGCCGACCTGGAAAGGCTCCGGAAGGAGATACTTTCAACCAGCCCGCAAATAGTAATAGCAAACCATTGCTTCGGGCTCTTTGAACTTGCCGCGATCTATCTATCCGATAGCCCACCCAGACTCAAGGATGCCTCCTTTGCCATCGATGCACTTGCCGGCCTCGCCTCATCGGTCAAAGGCCGCCTCGACGAGCGCGAACAGGAGATACAGGACGGCTTGTCCCAACTGCGGCTCGCTTTCATTCAAATGTCACCTTTGGCTGACGAGCCTCCGAAGGCAGACTAGAGCTTTTCTACCACGCCGGCCTCTGCGTTTCCCTTCATTCCGGGAAACACCCGGAAACAGACCGATGCCCCCACCTCAACTGAACGGCTTCCATCAGTTATAGCTATGCAATGAAACCGCAACTCGGTCCCGTCGGCGCAAGCAATGATGCCCAGACCCGTTTCCCTGTCGAATTGGGTCACAATTCCCCTGCTGATTCCGAGTGTCAACGGGTTGACCTGCATTTACGGAACAATTTTTGACAACGGTATTTCCAGAATGTCAGTTGCGCCGGCATCCTTTAGGGCGGGAATCAGGGTGTTGATTTGAGATCTTGCCACCACAGCCTCCACTGCATAACCCACATCCCCAAACAGTTTTGAGATGGTTGGAGCCTTCATGAACGGAATAGTTCCGATCACTGCATTCAAATCGCTCTCCGAAACATTCAATTTTACTAAGACATTTCCCCGGGCCTTCAGAGTACCTGTAAGTAAAGTCATGATTTGAGTCATGGCGTGCAGCTTAACCGGGTCCGAAGCCGCGTCACGGTTGGCGATCACCTCTGTATATGACACAAGAATGGTGTCAATAATTCGCAGACCTGCTGCCCGAATAGCTCTTCCAGTCTCCGTAATCTCAACTATGGCGTCTGCGATGTCTGGAATCTTCGCCTCAGTAGCACCATAGGACAGTGAGACCTGTGCAGGAATCCCGAGCGAATCGAAATATCTCTTTGTCAGTACCGGATACTCGGTTGAAACTCTCAAATTTGGCTTCAAATCTTTGCTCGAAAGCACCGGAGAATCATTTGAAACTGCCAGAACTATCCGTATCGGATTTGAAGTCGCCTTGGAGTAATGAAGCTCACCGAGGCTTATAACATCGGCCCCTGTCTCCTCGATCCAGTCCCGGCCTGTGATACCAAAGTCGAACCGTCCCTCAGCCACATAGTTTGCAATCTCCTGGGGCCGCAGAATTCGGACCTCTTCGATCCGTGGATCGTCGACCCGCCCACGATAGTCCACATCAGACGAACGGGATACGGCCAGATCGGCCTGGGAAAACAGCTCGAGAGTCGCCTTTTCGAGCGAACCTTTGGGAAGCACTAAACGAAGCATCAAACCATTCCGTTTCAAATGTCAACTGCTGACCACTAAATAGAACGCTTCAGGGCAACCATCTCGATCGCTGTCGCAGCGAATTCATGGCCTTTGTTCCCTAAAGTCATCTCACTTCTCTCAATTGCCTGTTCAATGTTCTCGGTGGTCAAGACTCCAAAGATTGTCGGGACTCCAGACTCCAGACCAACCCGGGCAACGCCTTCGGAACACGCGTTCACCACCACTTCGTAATGAGTAGTTGCGCCCCTTATCACAGATCCCAGACAGATTATTGCACAATATCGGCCTGTGGCGGCCAGCCACTTGGCTGCCAGCGGTATCTCCATCGCGCCTGGTACCCTGACCAGCTCGATATTCTTTTCCGACGCGCCGTAAAACTTCAGTCCATTCGTAACCCCGTCAATCAATTCCCTGGTTATGAAATCGTTATAGCGTGAGGCCACCAGTACATAGGCGTCGTTTTCGGCGACCTTCAGTGATCCGGAATAAGCCTGAGCTTCCGCTTCACTGTAACTGGACATTGAACCGTACCTTCCTGCGCATCAGAAAAAACACTTCGAGTAGCCTAATCGTCCAACCCATCAAGAAGGTGACCCATGCGCTCCCTTTTGGTTCGTAGATAATTTATATTTTCGGGATTTACGGAAGGAGGAAGCTTGACACGCTCAATTATGTTGAGACCGAATCCTTCCAGTCCTCCATATTTTGCGGGGTTGTTGGTTATGAGACGGGTATCTGTTATGCCCAAATCTACCAGCATCTGGGCACCTATCCCATACTCTCTCGAATCAACAGGAAGACCCAATTCCAAATTGGCATCGACGGTGTCAC
>SCQM01000003.1 GCA_004298555.1 Actinomycetota bacterium
CAACTGCCGTGACTTCGAACTGTACTCGGCGGAAATAAAAAAAGCTCAGTGGATCCTCCCACTCGGGAGGATCCACTGAGCTTTTTTTATTTCCGCCGAGTACAGTTCGAAGTCACGGCAGTTGCGGACTTTCCGAGCACACAGCTCAATCGGAGAGCGCTCTCTTCCTGGATTCTTCCATAGCTTTGATCATCTCAAAATTTATCGGGCCGTCGCTGTTTGGCTCCGGTTTGAGAGACACGCCGGCCAGTGCTGCCAGAGTCGATGCCGTGCTATGTTCAAGAGCTGCAAAGTCGTAGCCGCCTTCCAGAAACGCCACGACCTTTGCGGACGGAGCCATTTGACGAACCCATAGCGTCAGGTCTGAGAAATCTGCGGAGGTGAGACCCATCTCGGTAAGCGGATCACGCCTGTGGGAATCAAAGCCTGCCGATATCAGCGTCCAGGTGGGAAGAAACGCCTCCACAACCGGGGCAACCATTCGATCAAGCGCCTCACGAAATGTCGGACCTGTGGTATCGGCGGGAAATGGGAGATTCAGCGTATACCCAGTCCCGGAGCCAATGCCAACCTCACGTGCCCTCCCCGTACCGGGATAAAGCGGGTACTGATGAGATGAAACATACAACACTGATGCGCTGTCGAAAAACATCTCCTGAGTCCCGTTTCCGTGATGCGCATCAAAATCGAAGATGAGAACCTTTTCGCCCTGCGCAACGAGATCTGCGGCCAGGACAGCTATGTTATTCGCCAGGCAAAAACCCATCGCACGGTCTCTGACAGCATGATGGCCCGGCGGTCTGACCGCTAGAAAGGCGGCATCGGCCTTCCCCGCACGCATTCTTCTGGCAGCGTCCAGACCAGCACCCGCGGCAAGAAGCATGGCCTCCCACGAACCAATGCTGGCAGTCGTATCTGGATCGAGGGTTCCCCCGCCCATCAGGCAGAATCTGCGAAGGGCGTCAAGATAAGATACGTCGTGGACTCTGCTTATCTCTTCGATTGTCGCAGGCTGGGGCTCGAATATCTCTATTTCGTCTTTTATGCTGCTTATATCGATCCCTCGTCTGACGGCAGTGAGCCTCTCAGGGGACTCAGGGTGCAAAGATCCGGTGTCATGTTCAATGTATTTTGGATGAGTCCCAAATAAAATTACCATTTGCACACATCTTACCGGCCAATACGAATGTAACATTTGCAAGCTGCACACACCGGGTAGCGACTTGGAGTTTGAAGCTCATTGGAAACCAAACCATCAGAGATAATAGAGGCCCACGGCCAACACCTTCGGATCGGCCCTTGGCATTCTTCCGACAGCACGGCCCAGATAACTCCTTTAGCTGCTTTCGAACCATTGAATAGCAGAATCATACAAATCGGCATAGAACGAGCCATGAAGTCCGGCTACCGCACGATATATTCAAGCGCGCTTATGGACCATGAAATCGGCGGTTTCCTCAAATGTGGTTTTACCGTAAAGGAACAGCTCCACGTCCTGAGGCACTCTCTCGCTCCAACTGCGTCCTCTCAGAATATGGAGGACATAAGAATCAGAAAGCCAATACGGTCGGACCTCGAATATGTAGTCCAACTGGACGAGAAATGCTTCGACAGCTTTTGGACCATGGATGTTGCCGGGCTACAGGAAGCCATAGAAGCCACCACCAGAGCCAGATTCCGAATAGCGCTCTATCCGGAGTCCAAATCAGAAACAATAGCCGGATACGCGATCACAGGACTTGGAGACAAAAAAGGTTACCTGCAGCGCTTGGCGGTGGATCCCGATTACCAAGGAAGAGGCATTGCGCAGCAGCTCGTGCAAGATGGCTTTGGATGGCTCAGATTCTGGAGGGCACGGGAAGAATATGTCAATACGCAGACTAAAAATGAGAGGGCTTTGAATTTCTATCTAAAAATGGGATTCACGCTTTTGCAGGAGAGGCTGAACATCCTAGAGGTGGATCTCGGTGCCTAAAATTGCCTGTGGAAACGACTATCCCTCGGGGTTTACTGGCTAGCGTTCTATGTCATGGTATTTCACCATGCTTGGGCCAATCTCTGTACGCGCTGGAGCGTAGACAAATATGTTGAATCCTCCTGAACACTCAGATCATGAACGCCCGAAGCGCATACCGCCCTGGCGGGGGCCCATGCTCGTGGTTATGGTAATAATCTTGATTGGAATCTTGGTCCTCCACCAAAGTCCGCATAAGCCCTCCGCAAGCACGACAAACACGACAATAAAGCCAAGCCAGTCAACCACTTCAACCATCCCCGCACCTCAGGAAGACTATCTGCAGGTTTCCACCGGGCCAACCTGGGTCCACCTCGATACGACACAGTCGCTGACTCTGGATACTTCATCCCTGGCTGGCCAGAACGGCATCGCCGTATCATTGGAACTGTTTTCCAAGATCCAATCCAGATCCGAATTTCAGGTAATCATGAAATACGGGCTGAAATCCCTGCCAATCGCATCATCGCCTCCGGTGGATCTGAACCGGCTTTCCCACGATGCAGCTGGCAAACCTCTTCTAAATTTTGAATTGTCGGAGACCGCACCCTCACGCCCACTCCTGAATCAGCCAGTGCCCACCAGTTTCATCCAAATCCCCTACTGTTCCCCGAACTGCTCCGGGGTATATCCGCTGCTGGCAGTTTTCGTTCAGGGTTCCCAGATCATTGGCACTGCACTCACAGACATTGCTTTGGAACCATCTTCTCAGGTGTCGAGCCCATTGAACTTTGCTTTTGTGGTTCAAGCTCCTTTCACAGGCAACTCCGTAAACGACTTGAACTCCTTGTCTCTGCTTGTTTCGGCGGTCAGCGCCAATCCCAGCGCAAACATTACGCTAAATATCCCTGGGATGGTCCTGCAAGAAGCGGAGGCATCGCACTCGAGCACTGTCAAATCGACGCTGGACCAACTCCTGAGCTGGTCTCAAAAACCCGGCCACCAGATAATCAACTCCGGCTTCGTACCGGTAAATCTTCCTCAGCTGCGATCGTCGGGCCTAAACACAAGCATAAGCGAGGAACTCGTTGCTGGACGGAACCAGACCGAGCAGTTCCTGCACCAGCATCTGACGTCGCTAGGCCCGCTGGCTGTGCATGGAGGGCTGACATTCCAGAATGCCGACACGCTAGCAAGTTTGGGCGCATCCGACATCATGCTCTCGGACAAGTACTTCGTCCCATTCAGCGAAAAGTTCTCCTTGTCACAACCATTCGCTCTCGCCACCAGTGTCGGGAAAAATCTTACAGTCCTCGCCGATGACAGCGGACTGAAAGCCGACATCAGCTCACGTTCGCAACCGTACAGGGATGCCAATCAGCTTTCAACCGACCTGGCCCAGATCTATTTTGACCAACCTAATGACACCAGTCCACGGGTTGTGGGCACTCTTTTCCAAGTTTCCAATTCCCAGGATGCCCAGGTACTGACTCAGATTCTGACAGATGTTTCCAGCTCCCCTTTCATCAAGACCGTAAGCCTGAACAAAGCATTCGCACTTACATCCGCCGACCAGCTGAGCTACGGAAAGCTGGCAACCCCCGCACCGTATCTGGCATTTGACCCGACCAGATTCAATAGTCTGACCAATGATATAGCCGCCCTCACTTCGTCGCTGGGCCAAAACAGCGATCTAACCGGGGCACAGTACAATCTCCTGGCTTCACTTTCTTCAACTTTGTCTCCGAAAAACTCAAACAGGTTCCTCAACCTGAGCCAGGCGGTCGTCAACAATGTATCAAGCAAAGTTTCGCTGGCTTCCAACAAGGCCTTCACGGTGACGGCAAGAAGCGTGCATTTGCCAATTGCCATTACTTCCCAATTCAAGGTGCCGTTCAAGGGCATCCTTGTCATCACCTCCGATCGCCTGTCATTCCCCAATGGCAATACAATTCCAGTCACCCTTAACGGACCCAACACGACGATTTCCATACCTATCTATGCGGAAACCTTGGGGCTCTATCTAATTACCGCAAAGCTCTTTACCACCAACGGACAGTTCGCGGTGGCAAATACATCGATTGAGATACGTTCTACTGCGTTCTCTGCCGTCAGCATCGTGTTGACCCTTGGAGCGTTCCTGGTACTTGGGCTGTGGTGGATCCAGTCGTTTAGACGCGGCCATAGGAGAAACAGGCGCCTCGTTCGGGAGAAGAATTAACTATGGCAAATCTTAGAAAGCCCAACCTGAGCCTGGGTTTCGGTTCCGCGAAGGTGAATGCCCTGGCGATGGCCTCCGGGACGCTCGTATCCAGGTTGACCGGCTTGCTCAGGCTGTTAGCATTGGCCTACGCACTGGGAATCGGCACCTTTTCCGACTCCTTTAACCTCGCCAATAACACCCCGAACATAATCTATGACCTTTTGCTGGGCGGAATAATCTCTGCTTCCATTTTGCCCGTGTTCGTCGGGCATTTTGCCAAAGACGACGAAGGATCGGCGTGGGACTCCATTTCCTCGGTCTTCAGCATCGGCCTGGTGCTCCTAGTGGTTGGGACTGCGGTGTTTGAACTCGCTGCACCAGCGATAATTCACCTTTATCTAATTGTCAATCACACACAAATTGCCGCCCAGCAGCAGAGGGTCGCAACCCTCCTGCTGCGCTATTTCGCGCCGCAGTTGCTTTTCTATGGCCTGATTGCCCTCCTTACGGCGATATTGAACGCCAGGTCAGTTTTCGCACCCCCCGCGTACGCCCCGGTGGTCAATAATATCGTTGCCATATTCGTGTTTCTCATGTTCTCGATAGCGAAAAAATCCTTGGATCTTGGATCTGTCCATGCATTTTCGGTACCTATACTCCTCCTTGGAGTCGGAACCTCGGCCGGCGTCGCACTGCAATTTCTGTTTCTCCTGCCTTCTTTGAAAAAGGCAGGCGCAAGAATCCGCTTTCAACCCGACTACAGAAATCCGGCAATTCATGAAATATGGGCAATATCAGGGTGGACCATCGGTTTTGTAATTGCGAACCAGGTTGCTCTGTTTTGGATTCTCGCCATTGCCGCAAGCTCGACGCCCGGAACGGTAAGCGCCTACACCTACGGCTATATTTTTTTCCAGCTCCCGTATGGCATCGCCTCTTATTCCATAATGGCGGCAATTATGCCGGAATTAGCACGCTCCTTTAGCCAAGGTCAGCTCGAAAGATACAAGAAAAGGCTAGGAATGGCTCTGAGATCGTCGGTTACGATCATGTTTCCGGCAGCGTTCGCGTATCTCGCAATTTCCCGCCCGGTGCTGACACTCTTACTGGGACATGGGGCGGTAAACCCAAACGGAGTTGGACTTACAACGAGAGCGCTCAATGGCTTCGCTGTGGGATTGCCGGGCTTTGCCGGCTACCTGGCTGTTGTGCAGGCATACCAATCGATCAAGCGCACCCGTATTGTCTTTGTCCTCTACCTTCTCGAGAACGGCCTGAACATCATTTTGGCCGTGACACTCCACCTGCGATATGGTACCTACGGACTGGCAATCTCTCTGTCAATCGCGTATTCGGTGGCATTTCTCGCGGGCCTTGCCACTCTGGTGCGGAACCAGCTTGCCCCCAACCTGTCGGCAATGCTAAGACCCTGGATCAATTCGTTGGCCGCATCCGTTGCGATGTACGCAGCACTTAGAATTCTCATCTCTAGAATTGGCATAGCAACCGGACTACATTTACTTTTTGAGGTAATTCTCGAGGTTATTCTGGGAGCAATTGTTTTTGCTGTGGTGACGCTGATTGGAACCCAGATTGACTCATTGACAGACAGGAGTCACTAAGTGAGTGTGAAAGTTGTCGTGGATTCGGGAGGAGACATTCCCCAGGACTTGGTACTGGAATATGGCCTTGAAATTGTCCCGCTGAAAATCAGATTTGGAGAACGGGAATACGTCGACACCAGGGACCTGACCACTGATCAATTTTGGCAACTATGCGAGACCTCGAAGGAATTCCCGCAAACTGCAGCGCCTTCTTCAGGAGATTTCGAGGCTGCGTTTGGCAATGCCCGGGATGAGGGGTTCGACCAGGTCGTTTGCATAACCCTCTCATCTGACCTTTCCGCAACCTTCCAGGCAGCCATTCTGGCAGCAAAGACCTTTGAGAACGACCTGAAAATTGAAGTGATTGATTCAAGGCTGGCCACCTTTGCCATGGGAAATCTTGCCATAGCCTCCTCAATAGAAGCCAGGAAGGGAGCCAGCGCTGCTGATATCGCCTCCCTTGTCTATGGCCGGATACCCTACGTCCATGCGTTTGGAGCTTTGGACACGCTGGACAACCTGAGAAAAGGCGGCAGAATCGGTAAAGCGGCTGCACTCTTTGGATCACTTCTTTCGTTCAAGCCTATTATTGACGTTCGAAATGGCATAATTGAAGCTGACTCAAAGCAAAGGACCAGGGGCAAAGCTCTCAGTTATCTGATCGAAAAGGTGGTTGGCTATGGCGCAATCACTGACCTCGCCATCATTCATGCAAACGCTCCGGATGTCGATGAATTTGCTGAGAAGCTGAAGGCTGCCACCGGAATCCATGATTTGAAAATCGCCAAAATCGGGGCTGTAATTGGAACGCATGCCGGACCTAGGACTATGGGCATAACGTTTAGAACACTGAGCTAACTAGTGATCCTAAGCACATCGGGAAAAACCAGCTAGATTGATCACAGACCTTGGAGGAAATCATATTATGGCATCTCCAGATAAATCGGCAGCGCAGGCAGAGGCTTGGGAGACCCGTACGGCAGACACCATAGCGTCTGTTGTCGGAACTCTCCGTGGGAAGACCGTGGCCCCACTGGCAAAAATTACCCGGGTGATTATTTACGGCCTTCTTGCCTTGGTGGCTCTGGCCGTAGTGGGCATCCTAATCTCTGTTTCAGCAGTGAGAATCCTCGATGTCTACGCTTTTGGAAACCGCGTCTGGATCTCCTATTTTGTTATAGGTGGAATTATTACGATCTTAGGTTTGTTGCTATGGATGAAGCGGACAAACCGCCGCTAACGGTCTTATTTGAGGTTAGGTTACAGTGTCTGAAAAGGTGAAGGTTGTAATAATTGGTTCTGGCCCAGCAGGATTGACTGCTGCGATTTACACGGCACGTGCAGATCTGAGTCCTATTGTCATTGAAGGTGAGCCATCCTCCACTACCGATCAGCCTGGTGGGCAGCTAATGCTCACTTCGGATATCGAAAATTATCCCGGCTTTGTAGAAGGAATCATGGGACCTGAGTTGATGTCCAACTTCAGGAGCCAGGCTCAACGATTTGGAGCAATATTCAATACCACCAAGGTTTCCAGAGTCGACTTTTCCGAGCACCCATTCAAGGTATGGACCAGCAACCAAACTGGCGAAGAGCCAGCGTACATCGCTGATGCTGTGATCATCTCAACCGGTGCCCGATCTCTTTTGCTCAATATCGACCGTGAGACCGAACTCATTGGACATGGAATATCAACCTGTGCCACTTGTGACGGATTCTTTTTCAGAGACCAGGATATTGCTGTAGTTGGTGGTGGTGACTCGGCACTCGAGGAGGCGGGATTTCTCACGAAGTTTGCCAAGAGTGTCACTGTCATCCATCGGCGCAATGAGCTGCGAGCTTCGAAGATCATGCAGGATCGCGCGTTCGCCAATCCCAAGATCTCATTTATTTGGGACTCAACAGTCACTGAACTTCATGGTGACAAATCTCTAGAGCACATTACCGTCACAAATAACATAACGGGTGAAAACACAGAACTCCCAGTGACAGGTTTGTTTGTGGCTATAGGCCACTCCCCTAACACGGATTTGTTCAAAGGTCAGATCGACATGGACGATGTCGGCTACATAATCACTAATAGTGGTACTGCAACCAACATCCCAGGAGTGTTTGCCTGTGGCGATGTCCAGGATCACATATACCGGCAGGCCATCACTGCTGCAGGTTCTGGCTGCATGGCTGCAATCGATCTAGAAAAATGGCTGAAAGAGTCTGAAAGCTAGTCCCCCCCCTGTTGAAATAACCGCAAGAATGTTGTATTTGGAGATAAACTATGGCTCAAAAAACGCTGACGTTAAATGATTCCAATTTTGATGAACAAGTGATTGCTTCTGACGTCCCAATCCTCGTAGACTTTTGGGCTGAATGGTGTGGCCCGTGCAAGATAATCGCTCCGATCCTCGAAGAGATCGCGGAACAAAAGAATGGCAAGCTGGCAATAGCGAAGCTGAACGTAGACGACGCGATGAACACGGCGCGCCGCTTCGAAGTCATGAGCATCCCGACCCTGATTCTCTTCAAAGAGGGACAGCCGGTGGCAAGGATAGTGGGGGCCAAGCCAAAGAGCCAGCTCCTAGCAGATCTGGAACCTCACTTATAAGCTCCACGCCCAACAACTCTGATGAATACCCGGAGGATGTTTTACCAGGCGAGCAGACGCTAAGCCGCCACCTAAAGGAGCTCGGATTCGAATCACCCGGAAATGATCTTTCCGGCAGAATTCTGGAATTCCAAAAATCGAGAGCATTACCTCAAAACGGAGTCTGTGATGCGCTTACCTGGAAGTCGGTCCTGGAAGCTAGCTATCGACTGGGTGACCGGCTCTTGTACATCCGCACTCCGATGATCCGTGGCGAAGATGTAGCGGAGCTCCAAAATCGACTCGGTTCGCTTGGCTTCGATGCGGGGCGGGTTGATGGAATCTTTGGGCCTGACACATTAAAAGCGCTCAAGGACTTCCAAAGAAATGTGGGCCTTCCAATCGACGGGATTTGCGGACCGACAACAGTCGACGAGCTGCTGCGAGTATTTCGTGACTCTTCAACAAACGTACATTCAGTGAAAGAATTAGAGATTATCCGGTCTCAAACTCCAAGAATCACCGAACTCAATATTGTTATTACCCATCAGGGCTTCATGGGTGGACCGGCAGAGCTGCTGAGATCTGCTCTCGCTTTCAAAGGAGCTCGTGCACAGGTAATCATGCACCCGGACGCTTCAACTCTTGCAAACTTGGCGAATGCTTTGAAATCGGACATATGCATACACATCGAAGAGCAAGTGGGTAAACAGGAAATCCGCTTCTACCAGGGCTTTTCTTATACCTCAGCCAGCGGGCTGGCCTTGGCAAAGCTCATTGCCAAACATATGAATTCACCAGAATGCGGCTTGGATATAAAAGTTGTTGGTTTGAACGTTCCCGTCCTGCGGGAGACCAAGATGACCGCGGTATCGCTCTCGATACAGGATGCATCCTTCTGGGTCCTCAACACTCCCAAAACCTCTTTTGCCATTACAAGAGCTATGAACGAGTGGACTTCAGGCGATTTCCTCCACCTGATCTCAACGTAATCCACAAAGTTATCCACACCCTGTGCATTAACTAAAGAATTATCCTCACTCTTTACTACTGCTCCAGAGTATCTGCAAGTATCACCTTATAGATGCGCTCCAGATCCTCAAGGCTCGCAAACTCAATAACGACTTTACCCCTTTGGATGGAGGGATCGGACGAGAGAAAATCAACCTTGACACGAGTTGAAAACAATTCTTCAAGGATTTCTTCAAGCTCAAGCACCACCGCCGGCTTAGCAGGCGCTTTCCCATTGCTGCTACGGCGGGACACCGCCGGATCCTCGGAACCAATATCTGCTATTGACTCGCGCTCTTTCCGAATTTCCTCCTCCACCACCCGGACTGAGAGGCCTTCATCCGCAATCCTGCGCGCAAGCTTCTCCTGGAAATTCCGGTCAGGAGAACCGAGCAAAGCTCGAGCATGCCCGGCAGAAAGCAGCCCCTGGCCTATCATGCTCAATATGCTGGGTGGCAACTGCAAGATCCTCAATGAGTTGGTGATCGAGACACGTGACTTGCCCATACGCAGAGCGAGTGATTCGTGAGTTAAACCAAAATCTTCGATCAGCTGCTGATATGCAGAGGCCTCTTCCAAAGGATTCAGATCCTGCCTGTGAAGGTTCTCTACCACTGCCCTTTCAAGCGAAGCAAGTTCATCGGCACTTTGCACCAGCGCTGGAATCCGATCAAGCCCAGCACGTTTCGCAGCCCGGAATCGCCTCTCGCCAGCTATTATCTCGTAGCTATTTTCAGACCTCGCCCTTACCAAAATCGGCTGGAGAACCCCTATCGCCGCTATCGAAGCCGATAAAGAATTCAAACTCTCCTCGTCAAATACTTTTCTGGGCTGGTTTGAGTTCGGAGAAATCGATGACAACGGAAGTTCCCGATAGATTGAACTATCCTCTCCCCTCTCGCCAATAGGAAGAAGTGACCCAAGCCCTCTACCCAGACCACTCTTACGCGACATCCATAACCTCCTTGGCTAATTCCCTATAAGCGATGGCGCCCCGAGAATGCGGATCGAAAACTGTAATCGGCTGGCCAAATGATGGGGCCTCAGAGATTCTAACTGCACGTGGAATAACGTTTCTACAAACTTTGTCGCCATAGAAATTCCTGACATCCTCAACTACCTGCTCTGCAAGTTTCGTCCGTGCATCATACATCGTCAGCACCACGGTGGAGATATCCAAGGATGCATTCAAGCTGTTCTGCACGAGCTTAACATTTCTAAAGAGCTGGCTCAGTCCCTCCAACGCGTAATACTCGCACTGAATTGGCACCATTATCTCCGTCGCAGCGCAAAGCGCATTGATAGTTAAAAGTCCCAGGGATGGAGGACAATCAATGAAGATGAATTCGTAATCCTCCAAGACTGGCTGCAAAGCCTTGCGCAATCGTAGTTCACGGGAAAATGTTGAAACAAGTTCTATCTCCGCACCAGCCAGGTCTATGGTCGAGGCACAGGCAAACAAATTCTTAACGGCAGTTGGTTCAATTGCATCTTCGATTGGAACGTCCTTCATGAGCACGTCATAAATCGTATAATCCAAAGACCGCGCATCTACGCCCATACCGGTACCGGCGTTTCCCTGCGGATCCAAATCGATCACAAGGATCCTCTTCCCCATCTCAGCCAGGGCAGCTGCAAGGTTGACTGCCGTAGTTGTCTTCCCAACGCCACCCTTCTGATTGGCAATTGCGATTACGCGCACTCCACTGTTAGCTTCTGACAATTTACTTCCTTCCAGCTCGCGCTAAAACCATAGCCCACTACCGGTTATGTCTGCCTGCATTTCAAAACTTCTTTGGATGTTCCACGTGGAACATCAAAAACTTTTCAAATTATTGTTCCACGTGGAACAATTTAAAACAACGGATGCTTCTCGGGAATACCGACCTCACGAGGAAACTTCCCTGAAACTCTCCGATCCTTGATCATCCAACAATATGAAAACTCAAATCTAGCAAAAGTAGGCAGGGAAAATCCAAGAAGATCTAATCCGGCCTCCGGCCAGCGCCCGCCCGTAGAATCCGGAGGCTCCGACACCAACAATACCCCGCCTATCTTCAGTAATCCGCTGGCATTCTCTGCTGTGGCCGCTGGAGACGCGAAGCC
>SCQM01000044.1 GCA_004298555.1 Actinomycetota bacterium
CCGGGTTGCGGAGCCATCCAGATCCGGGATGCGGATTGCACTGAATCTTCGCAACCGGCCGGAGTCAAATGCCAGTCGTGCGCCAGTCGGGTCAAGCGCCCCAGTGGATACCCGGCCGACGGTCCCCGCGGCACCGACCCTGGCTCGGACGGTGGGAGAGCCCGCTGCCGGAGGAGCGACCGCAAGGCCCGCCCGCAGGGAAGGCCAGTCGTGGCGAGGCGATGACCAAAACCCAGCAAGGGGAAGCAGTATGAGCGTGCTGCTAGAACACGCTCGTATGGCAACGGATGGTCGCACTAACGGACTGGAGATTGGCGTGATGAAGATTTCAGGAGCTCGGTAGCCAACTTGAGATGCAAAATATCAACTGGTGAGACGCAAATGCGCGCTGTGTGGTTATTGAGTCACGCATTGTCATAATGTCCGACCAATTATGGTTATAGCAAGCATCCATTGGCTGTTATGTTGCGGTGGCCAGTCAGATTTCGTAAGATACCTTTCGCTAGTCCATGAAGTTTAGCATGGATTGGGGGAGAATTGCGAGACATTCCGGTTCTCCCCCTGTTCCATTTAAGCCTCGTGAACTGCCTAAATGGCTTCAAGTAGCTCCACTTCGAACGCTTGTGAGATCGTGTATTCGATACGGCGGAGCTGACCAGCGAGCCTGCCCAGGAGGGTACAGGCATAAGGCGCCGATGTGCAAACAGCGTGAATGTACGGCAGATTTCGGGCACGAACCAATAGGGCGCGGGGGTCGCCGTAACGGGTTTTTGCAGGTTTTCTTGGCTGGGCGTTACTCGATCGGCTGGCGTGCCATCGCGGCAGGTTCGCGACCGGCAAAGAGCCAGCCTACGATTGCTGCGAATGCTGGCATGCCGAGGAGAATGAGGAGCAGGTCTGCGACAGGAATGTTTCCGAGTGCGGCTAGCCCCCCGTTCAGCGAGTTGCTTCTCAGCCAACCGATCATTGCGATATAACCGCCCACTACCCCGAGGAACGCGCCAAGAAAGCCAAGCGTGCCAGCCGTCACTGCCGTTAGCGTTCGCCGCGTATGGCTTGACGCGCCGGCGGCGGTAAGCGTTCGGAGGTCGCTCGCAGCTTCGCTCCGGACGAGCCCGACTGACATCCCGAGCACAGCAAGTGCTATCACGACGCCAAAGATCGTCGCCCAGCCGATGATAGCGAACGAAGTCGGCTCGTCGTTCTTAGCCTCGACCAACAGTTGCTTTGTCGAGGCAGCGAGTTCGGCGCTACTGATCTGGGCAGAATTGAAAGGATGCGATACTTGGACCAGCCAGTTGTTCGTGGTCGCCTGGATATGGAACTCGCGCATGGCGTGCTCGGTAATCACCGTGTTCGGCGCCGATGTCCCGCGCGGCAGGGTTCTGACCTCTTGGATCACCGGGTTTGCGAGGCAGCTGTTCGTGGCGGCGCAGCTCTGGTATGGTCCGTACTTGCCGCCGGACGCATAGTTGAGGCCGATGCCCGAGACATCCGAAAGGCCTGGGCGCGAGGTCAAGATGTCGGCGTTCGGGTTGATCTCGGCGGGCTTGATCCCGAACGACTGAAGCAGCTGTGGGGTTGCGACGTAGATTGCTCCATACCATTGCCGACCCAGGTGGGTTCCCATCAATCCCGCATTGGGCGTCTCTAGGGGGATGAGCTGCGCACTTAGCGAGTTTGCGATCGAGCTGGCGTTTGCCGCCAGTTCTGCGGGACTCGCCGCCTGAGTCGCGGAAAGCTGGGCGATCTGACCGCCGTTAGGTCCCTTAGTGATGGTCCCCGGCGGCGGCGGGATGTTGGCGTGGAGGACTAGCTGATTTGGGGCGAGGTTTGGGCCGGCGTAGTCAAGGACGTTTCCGTAGCGGGCTGCAGCAGCGAGCATCACGATCACTGGTATGAGCACTCCGATGGTGATCGCCGCTAGCGCCGAGCCAGAGCGCGCCCGATATCTGGCCAGGTCGCGAAGCGCGAGGCGTATCGCGATCGGCGCGCGGCGACCAAGGCGCGCGGTCAACGACAGGAAGAACGGAGCCAGCAGGATCAGCCCTGGGACTAGCAGAGCCAGCCCGAGCAGCAGCTCGGGCGCGCCATTGCTCCCGCTCGTCGGCGCGCCGGCCGCACCGGAACTCTCTGCACCTGAGTATCCAAGAAGCAGGAACGACGCAACAAGAAGGACGATGCCGGGGAGCGCGGAGCGGTGCACTTGGCGAGGAGGTGCTGGCCGTCCTGACAGCGCCTGGACGACTGGAACCTTGGTAATGGCCCGCGCTGGACGGGAGGCCGCCAAGAATGCCGCGATGACTGCTAGCACCATAGCGGCGATCACCACTGTCCACGGGAGCGCAAATGCTCCGATGACGTGGTGCGAGCTCTGTTCTAGAGCCGGGCGGTAGGCGAGCCAGAGGACGAGCCCGAGCGTGAAGCCGAGGACTGCACCGACGATGCCGACTACGGCGCCGTTTGCACTGATGACCAGGCGAACGTGGCGGTCAGTTGCACCGGTCGACTCGAGCATCCCAATCGAGCGAAGCCGCCTCTGCGCGAGAACAGTAAATCCACCAACCGAGACAAGCGCGATGAGCAGCATTCCCAGTGCAAGGGCGGCGAGCGAAATTGTCTCAGGATTGAGCAGTTTCGACCGCGCAACCGTTGCCGGGGTCTGCACGTGATTGCCGATCGAGCTCAAAGAAGCTGCTGGAGCATCAAATAGCGCCGTGACTTCCGTAGGATTCTTTACCTGCCCAGGTATAACGAGCGCAAACTCGTCGAGGAAGCTTTGGGGGTTCTCTACAATGCCAACCACCTGGCGTTTTACGCCCCCGACTAGCCAGGTGACGCCTACCCTGAGATGGAGCGCCGACGAGATGCCGCTCGTTACGGCTACCTGGTCAGCACTTGATGGGTAGCGCCCAGAGAGTAGAGAGAGCATCGGCCCGCCAAAGGGTCCATGTGGATTCTGCGCACGAATCTGGTAGGTCTTTATTGAACCAGGGATTGACTGCGTCTCGTTTTCGATAAGTTCCACGCGTCCAAAGCGATGCTCTAGGGTTGCGATGATGGCCGCTGTATGCGCGTCGTAAGTCGTGAAGGACACGGCGTCCATCGCCGTGCCGAAGCCGAAGTTCGCCGGCTGGGGATCGTTCTTTGCGGTAGCTGAACCCACGATTGTAGCAGCCACCGCTATGGTAATGAGTGCAAGGATCAGGAACTGCTGACGCCACTCGCGCCTGAAAAGACGCCATGCCCAGCGGATAACGGCACGGCGGGCAGGTACACCGCCGTCAGCGGGGCGGGATTCAGCTATCAGTCCATGCATGGTGGTAGTCATAGTTCGGGACTTGGAGCAAGCAGTGATTCGGGACCTGCTGGCGGCATCGTCTGATCAATCACGCGGCCATCACGCAGGAAGACAACGCGGTCTGCCCACGAGGCGAGGTGCGCGTCATGGGTTACCACTACTGCACCGACGCCGCGGTGGCATGCGGCGAGCACCAGGCGCATCACTGCTTCTGCGTTCGTCGAGTCAAGGGCTCCGGATGGTTCATCGGCCAATAGCAAGCGCCGCTCTCCAACCACGGCGCGAGCAATTGCGACTCGTTGACTTTCGCCGCCCGAAAGCTGATCCGGATAGCTCGAAGCACGCTCGCTTAGGCCAAGTCCGTCCAATACTTCCATGGCCACGGCCTGCGCCTTCTTCGCTGGCAACCCGTCGAGTTCAAGCGGGAGTGACACATTTTCGACGGCGGTGAGTCCATTAAGGAGGTTGAAGTCTTGGAAAACATAGCCGATCGAGCGGCGGCGCAGTCGTGCTTTGTCATTTCGTGACATCGATGAAAGAGGGCGGCCGTCGATGCGAACCTCTCCGCTCGTTGGGTTTTCGAGACTCCCCGCAATGGAGAGCAGAGTGGTCTTCCCAGATCCGCTGGCGCCCATAACCGCCACGAAGGCACCGGCTTCAACACTGAGGGATACGTGGGAGAGCGCATGAACTTCGGTTGGACCTCCGCCATACGTCTTGGAGACATTTTCAAGCTCAAGTATGGTCATTACCGTACCCCCATTCGCCGTCGGAGTCGTAGTGGTTGTGAAGTTTCGATTCGCGGTGGCTCGCTGAAGGCACGGTTTAGGCGGCTTTCCGCCGCGTCGAGCCATCTGACAACCGCGTCCAGTCGAAAGAGCTCGGCGTCAATCGCGAGCGCCAAGCGAAGATCGAATCCAGATTCATTTTCCTTTAGTCGCGTCCATTGCTGCATCAACTCGACTACGTAACGCCGATGCACCTGTATTACTTCGTGCACATCAACCTTAGATAGATCGAGCGCCACCAGAATTTTGATGGTCAACTCATCCCGCGGCGGCGAAGTCAGATCCGGTGGGGTGTGCAGCCAGGTACTGAGCTCGCTATCTCCCTTCGAGGTGATGCGAAACGTCCTGCGGGGGCCGTCCTCGCCAAGGCCGTCGGACTCGACGAGCTCGTCGCTCTCAAGGCGCTGAAGTGTCGTATACACTTGGCCGACATTGAGAGGCCATACCTGGCCGGTCTTGGCCTCGAATTCCTGCCGAAGCTGGAGCCCGTATTTTGGACCTTCGCTGAGAAGGGCTAACAATGAATGCTTAATACTCATAGCAGTATCATACTCAGTATCATAGAGCGTATACTATCACTCACACTAATTGTTAATTGATTTATTGAAATAACAGAGCTCTGTCGCGCCGAGGAGGCGCCAATGACGGTGGCCGAATGTGTTATGAGAAAGGAGCACATTGCAGGACTGACCTTTATCCGTATAGCCAACGGCGTTGTGGCCTCGAGCGGGGGTGAAAGCTGGCCCTGCTGGCGATATTGCGGGAAGTGGTGCATCCATTCCAAAGCGAGAATTTAGTTTGACGATGAGCATTCTGCCAGCCCGCCCGACGGAGTGAATTGCACCTGCCGCCACTGGCCTAGGCTTGTTGGGCCTTGCTCGCATGTTTGAATTACTGTATCCGCAACCAGTCTACGAGCAATAATGGCGCCAGGGGAAAGATCAGCGATGCGCGATTGCGCGCAGCCTGCTGGCCCGCCTTTAGAAAATCGGGGACTGGCAGCTGTCGGGGATTGGCTTCTACAAAAAGGAATGTGCGCCGGTCATGATTTGAAAAATATGATGAGGCCAATAGCATATCCAAAGATAATGACGGACGTCTTCAGAGCTTTTGGACTCAACTTTCGGGCGAAACCTGCACCAAAATAGCCCCCGAGCAACGATGAAATCGCCATGATTGCAACGGCTATCCACGATACCTGTGCAAATATCGCATAGACCACCGATCCTATGGTGGCAATAACTAGCGAGAGAAGGGTCTTGAGACCATTGAGACGTTGCAGGTCGTCGTGAATGAAACTCGCAAAAATTGACAATAGCATTATGCCAAGCCCTGCCCCAAAGTAGGAGCCATATATAGAGGCAATGAAAATTCCGGCATTGAGGGAGAAGTCCGAACCTTTGGGATGTGTCACTGCTTGCTTGGTGAAGAAGATGAGCATCTTTTTCTGAATCACTAAAAGTGTGGTTGCGGCAAATATCAGGTAGGGGACCAATACCTTGAAGACATGAGGAGGGGCTTTGAGTAAGATGATCGTGCCGATAATTGATCCTGATACTGCCAGTCCAGAAATCTTGACAGCCCTCTCTTTCTGGTCAAGTATCAGGGTCCGGTAAGGAATTACGCTACCGACATAACCAGGCCAAACCGCAATCGAGTTTGTTACATTTGCAGATATTGGGGAAAGCCCAACAGCCAGAAGGGCTGGAAAGGAAATAAGCGATCCTCCGCCAGCCACGGCATTTACAGCACCGGCCCCAAAGGCCGCAATGAATATTAGAAATTCTTGAGCTGTCGACACCCGCGTCCTATCGATTAACCTGAGTGTCAACATCGTATTCGAACTGAAGTCTATTTATATTGGTTGCACGTCGATGGAAGTGCGATATGGGCCCCTAGCAACAGTGATTGGCAGCAGTTGAGTCAGTTTTCGTGGATGGCTCATATCGGTGAAAATCGCAGTTGGGCTTATTCAAATTAGTTATTCAGGCTATGTAGGATTGGGTTTATTGTGGCGGCAGCAGGCAAAAAAGAGACGCTACGCAGACTTGAAATTATCAAAAGATTGGATTTCGCGTATCCAGGTACAGCCCGCGAACTGTGCGCTCTTCGATTCAAAACTCCGTTTCAGCTCCTTGTCGCTACGATTCTTTCAGCGCAGTGTACTGACGAAAGGGTCAATGCCACGACGCCGAAGCTTTTCGAGAGGTATGGGACACCGCTGGAGATGGTTGAGGCATCTCCAGCGGAGTTAGAGAAGCTCATCTATTCAACCGGGTTTTATAAGAACAAGGCGCGGAACATTCTGGCCTTGAGCAGCGTTCTTTTGTCGGATTACTGCGGCGAGGTTCCCGATTCGATGGAGGAGCTATCCGCTCTGCCGGGAGTCGGGCGAAAAACGGCGAACGTTGTGCTTTCCGTCGTATTTTCGAAACCCGGATTACCCGTGGATACGCACGTGCTGCGTCTCGCTTTGCGTCTAGGGCTTACAACCGAGAAGGATCCTGTGAAGGTCGAGAGGGACCTTATGCTTTGGGTTCCCTCCGATGAGGCTGGTGCATTTTCGTTGCGTCTTATCCTTCATGGCCGCAATGTGTGCCTTGCAAGAAAACCGAGATGCAACATCTGCGTCTTAGCAGATATATGTCCCTCAGCTACGATTGCCTGACTTTTGTAATAGAGCGCATCGCTGATTTCAGAGAACGTTCTGCCTGATAGAGGTCGTGTGCGTAGCCATCAAGTTTTTGTTTGGCTAACAAATCGGCGATCGCTGTGATTCTTGCGGTAATCTCCTCTATGGCGGTACCCAGAGATGAAAGTTCTGCCTGGAACTGGTGTTTCGAGTCGGCGGGGTTCATGACTGGCTCCTTGTGGTTCTGCTTTCGGCTAAAAGCCAACTTAGCCGCGGATTTGCTGCGGGAGCTACGCCGTTTTGGCTCTCGGCATGCTTTGTTCGCCAACTTTCTTGTGCCGGGGCAGAAGTTGGCGGTAGTCTGTTCTGCTAACACCGGATCTGTACCCGCATTCGCTTCTAGTTCTCTTGATCTCGCGGGCGATGTGGCAAGGTTGGCGTTGGCTGATCTAGCTGGTCAAACTAGAGTGAAATACGTATGCTAAAAAAACTTGATCTCCGCGCCAGCTTCGGCGACTACCTGAATTCCCTACCCCGGCCTAAGACAACTAAGGAACTTCCCGTTGATGCCGTTCGGGCGATAATTGAGCAGGTACGCCGGGACGGCGACAGGGCTCTGATCGAACTCACTGCAGCATTTGACGGCGTGCATATTGATTCCGTCGTGGTCGATCTTCAGGAGCTGGAAGCTGCCTATCGTCGGATCACTCCCACTTTGAGGAAGGCGTTGAATTTAGCTGCCAAGTCGATCACCGAATATCACAAGCTGGAACTTGAATCTGAAAAGATCTACACCGCTAATGGGCTGCAGGTAAGCCAAAGGACGATACCGGTAGGCGTGGCTGGCTGCTATGTTCCGGGCGGAAGAGCGCGGTATCCTTCGTCGGTTTTGATGACTGCTATTCCTGCAAAGGTGGCTGGTGTTGAAACGGTCGTTTTGTGCGTGCCTCCCGGCCCGGATGGGAAGGTGGATGATGCTACCCTTGCTGCGGCATACATAGCCGGAGTGAACCATCTCTACTGTGTGGGGGGGGCGCAGGCAATTGCCGCAATGGCATACGGTACACAAAGCGTGGAGCGGGCTGACGTCATAGTCGGACCGGGGAACATCTATGTCTCTGTTGCAAAGCGCGAGGTTGCCCAGGACGTAGGGGTTCCATCGTCGTTCGCCGGTCCTTCAGAGGTTGTCGTGATTGCCGACTCGACGACACCCGCGAGTTGGGCTGCAGTCGATGTGGTAGTGCAGGCCGAGCACGGCCCCGATGGGTTGGCTTGGTTCATTTCCTGGGATGAGAACGTGATCGATGAAGTAGTGGAGAATGTGGACAAAATCGTTAGGGTTTCTCCCCGCAGAGCTGAAATTGAAGCCACTCTGGCTGAGGGCGGTTACGCGATATTGGTGCGTGATGGTGAGCAGGCAATTGAAGTTTCCAATGCTATAGCGCCGGAGCATCTGGAAATACTTTGTGACTCGAGTCAGGAATTGGCAGATTTAGTCAAGAACGCGGGAGCGGTGTTTCTTGGCAAGTATTCGCCAGCAAGCCTAGGAGACTATGTGGCAGGGCCAAGCCATGTTCTGCCAACATATGGATCGGCCCGCTTCGGTTCAGCCTTGCGGGTCGGAGATTTTGTCAGGCACGTCCATTTTGTCGAAGCAACGCAGCATAGTATTGATCTGCTGGCTCCCCATGTTGCAGCTATTTCACAAGCCGAAGGATTGATCGCCCACGAGATGAGCGTTGAAATGAGGAAATCAGATGCCTAGCATGCGAAAGGACCTCGCTCTCTTCGGCGGGTACCATTCTCCCCAGGTTAAGGTCGATGTTCGCCTGAATACGAACGAATCTCCACTCGCTCCGTCCGATAGATTCCTTTCAGATCTGAGAGAGGCTATAGGCGGTTTGTCCCTTAACCGATACCCGGACAGGACCGCGACCAGGCTGAGGGAGGCTTTAGCGAAACTGCATCAGGTCGACCCTGACGAAATATTCATTGCCAACGGATCCAACGAGGTTATATCTACTCTGCTATTGGCATATGGTGGACCCGGGCGCAAAGCGATGACCTTCGAGCCCACATATGCCATGTATTCACAGGCTGCCAAGGTAACTTCAACGCAGATTGTCGAAGTTGAGCGTGCTAAGGATTTCAGGCTGGAAATGGCGGCAGTGCTTGATGCAAATGTGAAGTACCGGCCAGATATCATATTTTTCTGTTCGCCGAATAATCCGACCGGATTAGATGAGGATCCCGAGATCATTTCGAAACTCGCCGAGGATCCCGATCCATTGATTATCATCGACGAGGCTTACGGGCAGTTTGCGTCATTCAGCGCTTCGAAACTTGCGCGGGCACATTCGAACATTGTTGTCTCTAATACATTTTCAAAGGTGTGGTCTCTGGCGGGCCTTCGGCTGGGTTATCTGATTGGTTCCAAAGAGATAATTGCCAATTTATGGGCTACCTGCCTTCCGTACCACATCGATTCGATCAAGCAGGAGGCCGGACTGATAGCGCTTGATCATCTCGATACCATGCAGGCAACGCTCGATCTGATTTTGGCCGGACGCTATCAGATCGAGACAGGTTTTGACGCGTTGGAAGTTTTTTACTGGAAATCGTCCGCAAATTTTATACTCTTTCGTGCTCCGTCCGGCAAAGGTGACGAACTTTGGAAGATGCTCGTCGATGGGTCCGTGCTGGTGAGAAACTGCTCTGGGTGGCCTAGGTTATCGGATTGTCTAAGAGTCACGATAGGTACGCCTCAGGAAAATGATAGATTTCTCAAAGTGCTGTCTGAGGCGCTCGCAGAGCTAAGGAGTTAGGTTGACTCAAGGAGATAGAAGTGCAGTCGTCGAGCGGAGTACCGCGGAGACGAGAATCAGCGTTTCGTGGAATTTGGATGGGACCGGACTCCAGTCGATCTCGACCGGTCTTCCTTTTTTTGACCACATGCTCGCTCAGCTATCCAGGCATTCGGGCACCGATTTGAACGTGGAAGTCAAGGGAGACATAAATGTCGATGCACACCACTCTGTCGAGGATTCGGGGATTGTGCTTGGACAGGCTTTCGCGTCGGCGATTGGTGACAAGGTCGGCATCAGGCGCTTTGCCTCCCTCTCCCTGCCACTAGATGAGGCCCTTGTATCAGTTGCCCTTGATCTATCGGGTAGGCCATTTCTCGAGTTCAACGGCGAGTTGGGCAACGGAAGTCCACTCGGCACACCGGGATTCGATCCTCAGCTGACTGAGGAGTTCTTCCGGGCATTTGTTTCCACGTCGGGGATCAGCGTTCATATTGATGTGGTTCGGGGAAGGAACTATCACCATATCGTCGAGGCTATTTTCAAGTGTTTTGCGCGTTGCCTTAAGGAGGCGGTCGCAATCGATGGGGATTCGGTGCCATCAACCAAAGGTCTGTTGTAACTTGCCGGCAAAGTTTTATGTATATGGCGCGCTAGCCGAGCAAAATAGCTATCTTTTACAGGGGTTTTCGCACCGCAAGCTTCGCAGCGAATTGAGAGCCTAGCAATCAAGTCGCTGGGCACGGGCATTGCATTCGTGGGCACCGAGACCGGTAGCTGCGCTGGGAAGTTGAGTGGCTTGCCGAAGTATTTCCCCGCTGACTTTATATCGTTTAAAGATCAGCTCGCGAAAGAGCAGGAAAGTTGTTAGGAATCTAATTGATAGTTGTCATTGATTACGGTATCGGAAATTTGGGCTCCGCATATAAAGCGTTAACGCGAATAGGCGCCGATACCATGCTTGTGGATCGCCCGGGCGGGCTTTCGGATGTGACCGGAATAATTCTGCCCGGGGTCGGTTCTTTTGGATCATGTGTCGGCGCGCTTGAGTCTAGCGGACTTGGGTCTATGGTATTGGAAGCTGTCGATTCGGGAATTCCACTCATGGGTATTTGCGTCGGGATGCAAATGCTTTACAAGGGTTCTGAGGAGTCTCCGGACGTTCCCGGACTCGGACTTCTCGATGGGTGGGTAAGGCGGCTGCAGGGAGCGCCGAAGGTGCCTAATATGGCGTGGAATCAAATTGAGTATGTAAACGGCGGGGAGGAAAGCTTTCTGTTTAAGAATCTTCCCAACGATCCCTGGTTTTATTTTGTGCACTCGTATGCCCCGGAGATAACCGATGCCACCGTTGCAAAGTGTAACTACGGCAACAGTTTCAGCGCCGTAGTATCGAGAGAGAATATCTTCGGAACTCAGTTTCATCCGGAAAAGTCGTCGGCCACAGGGTTGATGCTGCTCTCTAATTTTGTTCAGTTCTGTGATCGAAAGGCGATGGTATAAATGGAATTCATACCTGCGATCGATCTAATCGAAGGACAGTGCGTACGGCTGATTCAGGGCGACTTCGACCGCCAGATTACCTATGGAGACCCTTTGGAGACGGCAGAGGCGATTCAGGCCAAAGGGGCGCGATGGCTGCATCTAGTCGATCTTGACGCCGCTCGTTCAAGATCAGGTCCCAATAGGGATGTTATAAGAGACATCTGCCGAACACTTCACATGCGCGTTGAAGTTGGCGGCGGGATAAGGTCGATCAGCGATGCTGAAGAGCTTTTCGATGCCGGGGTGACACGCGTGATAATTGGAACTATGGCTATCGATAATCCGGAACTGGTAGGTCAGGTAGCTGCGATGCATTCTGATGGTGTAGCCGTGGGCCTGGATTACCGAAGGCGCGATGGGAGGCGCGAAGTAGCGGTCCAAGGCTGGCTTGAAGGTTCGGGTAAGGATCTTTTTGAGGTGCTGCCTGCACTGGCGGAGCGCGGCGCCTCGGCAGTGATTGCGACCGATATAAGCCGGGACGGCACGTTGGAAGGTCCTGACCTGGAGACACTGAGGATGCTGCTGGAGCTTGGCGCCGACCATGGGATTGATGTGATCGCTTCCGGAGGGGTAGCAAGCCCTTTAGATCTTGTAAACCTCAGGGGTCTGAATTTCAGAGGCAAAGAGCTTTTTGGCGCTATTTCCGGCCGTGCTGTCCACGACGGCAGGTTGGATGTGGGGGAGGCCGTAAGAATATGCCGAACGTGAGAGTCATTCCCTGTCTCGATGTGGACAAGGGCCGTGTTGTGAAAGGCGTGAACTTTATATCTCTGCGTGATGCTGGCGATCCGGTTGAACTGGCCGAGTTTTATGATCACTCCGGAGCCGATGAGCTTGTTTTTTTAGATATCACTGCCTCGTCTGATGCAAGGGAGATAATGGCGGAAGTCGTTCTCGCTACGGCACAGAAGGTGTTTATTCCCTTCACTGTGGGTGGCGGGATTCGTTCAAATGACGATGCCAGATTGATGCTGCGCGCCGGCGCAGATAAGGTTTCGGTCAATTCCGCCGCGATTGCGAACCCTAAACTCATAAGCGATCTGGCTCACGAGTTTGGTTCCCAGTGCGTCGTGGTGGCAATCGATGCCAAAAGTTCAGGGCAGCACAATTACGAGGTGTTTACCCATGGTGGAAGAGTTGCCACTGGCATTAATGTAGTTGAATGGGCCCAAAAGGCACAGTCCCTAGGGGCGGGAGAGATTCTTTTGACCTCAATGGATCGTGATGGGACCAAGGATGGATTCGATATATCGCTCACGAGCCGAGTGGCCGACGCACTATCGATTCCTGTGATCGCAAGCGGAGGCGTAGGAACTATTTCACACTTTGTCGAAGGTGCCGTTTCTGGCCATGCGGATGCTCTGCTTGCAGCGTCCGTTTTCCATTTTGGCGAGATTACAGTCAGAGCGGTTAAAGATGAGCTGATCCGTTCTGGGGTACCAGTTCGGCCGTACGGTTCATAGCCATGTTGTTACTTCTCAAGTAAGGTAAATGAAGATGATCTCCTCCAACGAACGTCTACCTATAACCATGCTCACCGACAGGGTGTTAGTGGAAATCCCGACCAACGACGGCGAGCGCCACTCACGTGCAGGAATTTTGATTCCCGCCACGGCGCAGGTGGCAAAGCGCCTAGTCTGGGCTGAAGTAGTGGCTGTCGGTCCGAATGTCCGGTCAATCCAGCCCGGCAACAAAGTGCTGTTCTCACCCGATGATCGCTATGAGGTCGAGGTCCAGGGTGAAGATTACTTGATTTTGCGTGAAAGGGATATTCACGCCGTGGCCTCGGCGAGCAATGAGAACGAGACGGGGCTTTACCTATGATCGCAGATAATTTCAATATGCGGATCTCTCCAGAAGATCTTATATCCCTGGTGCAGTTCACGGCGGACGGCTTGGTCCCGGCAATAGTCCAGGAAAGGGAATCAGGCTCGGTCCTGATGATGGCTTGGATGAATAGGGAGTCTTTGGAAAAGACTATTGAAACCGGGCGAACGTGGTTTTGGTCAAGGTCGCGCAAAGAGTTATGGGCTAAAGGTGAAACCTCAGGAGATAGGCAAATAGTTCTTGACATGGCAATTGACTGCGATGGCGACACTGTGTTGTTAGAGGTGGAGCAACAAGGGCACGGCGCGTGCCATACCGGAAATTTCAGTTGTTTTTACAGGGGTTTGACCAATGGAAGCGAGCCCGCGGAGTAGATGACTTCCAGTAGCTTTGACGACTTTCGAAATGCTTACCACACCGGCAAGGGCTATCAGTTGATACCCGTTTACCGCCAGTATCTTGCCGATACTCTGACGCCGGTTTCGGCCTTTCTTTCGCTTGTGGGTTATGAGAAAGAGGGATTTCTGCTCGAATCCGTGGATAAGGGTGAAAGATGGTCGAGGTTTTCATTTGTTGGGCGCAACACCTTGGCTGAAGTATCGCTAATTTCTGGAGACCTCAAGATCCTGGGCGATGTGGATCTTCCGTTACCGGACCATCCAGACGGATTTCTTTCGACCCTCGACTCGCTGCTGGCAAATATAACAGCAGCGGATCTAAGTGAGCTGTCGCCTCTTCACGCCGGTTTTGTTGGATATATGGGTTATGACGTCATAAGGGAGATTGAGGAACTACCTCCGGCTCCTCCGGACGAGTATGGCTTTCCCGATGCGATGATGCGCCTAATTGGCGATATTGCCGTTTTTGACCACTGGAAGCAAAAAATCATTTTGGTATCTAATGTTTTGGCCGGTCCAGATCTAACGGCCGAAGAACTTAATGATAAATATCAGGACGGTCTGGCCCGGGTGAATGATATGTGGGTTGAGTTGAGTGCTTCATCTGCTGGGTCGTTAAAACTTTCCATAGATGCTTCGATTGACCCCGTTGCAGCAGAAAGTTCCCTCTCGTCTCAGAATTATTGCAATGCGGTAAAAGTTGCGAAGGAATATATTGCTGCTGGAGATATCTTCCAGGTGGTATTGTCCAAGCGGTTCTCATTTGATTTAGGGGCCCACCCGGTCGACTTCTACCGGGTTCTGCGCCAACTGAATCCCTCGCCGTATATGTATTTGCTGCGATTCGGATCGATCACCGTTGCAGGATCGTCTCCAGAGCCGATGGTAAAGGTGGTTGGCGACCGTGTTATTTCGAGGCCAATCGCAGGGACAAGGCCACGCGGCACAACTGATCTTGAGGATCAGGCACTAGCGGCGGAACTTTTGGAGCACCCCAAAGAGGTCGCTGAGCATGTGATGCTGGTTGATCTGGCTAGAAACGACGTAGGCAGAGTGGCCAAGTTCAATACGGAAGTTATGGACGAGCTCATGGTGTTGGAACGATATTCGCATGTCATGCATATGACCTCACAGGTGTCAGCGAAAAAGAGGCCCGATCGCAGTGCTATTGACGTGCTCCGGGCTACGTTGCCGGCAGGAACGGTCTCTGGGGCGCCCAAGGTAAGAGCCATGGAAATCATCAATGAACTTGAGCCCGTGAAACGCGGGCCGTATGCCGGGTTTATCGGTTATGTGGATTTTTCCGGGAATTTGGATGCGGCGATTGCAATAAGGACTCTGTTTTGCGATTCAGAGGGCAGATCTTTCATACAGGCTGGTGCTGGAATAGTCGCGGACTCCGATCCAGAGGCGGAGGATATAGAGTGCTCCAATAAGGCCCGTGCGCTTCTGATTGCTGTTTCGGCCGCCCGTAAGTTCGAGTCTGAAGATCTCTAACCGTGAACTGAGATTCGACTTGCCTATGCCCCACGTTTTATGCAGTCCGAATTGAAGGAAAAGGATGGTGAGTGACGAATGAGTTCTTTGATATGGACTGAGGAAGCCGACGTGACACTTGTATCCGGCGAGCAGACTACCAGATTCCTCAATGGACAGCTTTCAGCGGGCATCGAATCGCTAGGGTTGGGCCAAGCCCAAAGATCACTTCTTCTTGATCCGGACGGCTCCATGGTCGCTCCACTAGGCGTGCAGATGCTGGGTGACAATGAATATGCGCTTTTTTCGCCCTTTGGAACTGGGATCGAGGTCCACAAGAGGTTGGAGCGTTTTCGGCTGCGAACCAAGGTCGGTTTTACCTTTAGCTCAGGGTGTGTCATACATCTCTCCGGCGAAAGCGAAGCTCAAATTGCGGAATTATCGAGCCTGATTGATGCAAATGTTCATAGTTCGGGTTTCACTCCTCTGAGGCAGGTGGGTGAGATATTTGTGAAGCAGTACTATTCCACCGTTGGATGTGATGAGATAGCGGGATTCCTTTCCGATGTGGAATTTTTTGATCGTTCTATGATTGCTCGGATCCTTGCGGGCGAGCCGGCCTGGGGTTTTGAAATCAAGGCAGGAATGAACCCGACAGAATTGGGAGAGCATTACATAAGGAGCAGCGCCGATTTTCAAAAAGGTTGTTACACGGGCCAGGAACTTATCGAAAGAGTCGACTCCAGGGGCTACAAAACTCCCAAGCGCTTAACCAATTTTCTGATCCGCTTTGCTGACTTAGAGTCCACCACCTTGGATAGCCTTGAATTTGAAGTGGCCGGCAAGCTGGCGTTCAACATAACCTCCTACCGTTACTACGAACCCGGCGACTGTGGGATTGCGCTGGGATTTACCCATAGACTTGGTGGAGAGTTTCTCACGAAGGTGTCCACTGAATTTTGCGACGTGCATTGCGTGGAATTGGGCAATTTGCGTAAAGCGATAGCACTCGTCCAGGGCTAATAGTTGGAGATGATTCAAGGGTAAATAGCTGCAGGGTCAACAATTTTGCGGCAGGGCAAATAACATCTAATTGACGATGGCAACTTATCTAGACAAAATTATCTCAGATCACCGCGCATGGGCCAAGTCCGATACCAGAAGGACGGGCGAGCTCCTGAAAATTGCCTTGGACTCGGAACCGTGCCTCGGGTTTAGAGAGGCGCTCATTGGTCCCGGAGTGTCGATAATTGCGGAGATCAAAAGGAGATCCCCTTCAAAGGGCGATCTCAACCCGGCGCTTGATCCGGTGGCCTTGGCAAAATCCTATGAAATGCATGGTGCGAGCTGTATAAGCATTCTCACAGATGAAAAGTATTTTTCAGGTTCCCTCGCTGATTTGTCAAATGTCAGAAGTGCTGTAAGAATTCCGCTGCTGCGGAAGGATTTTACGATCAGCGCAAATGACGTGTTGGATGCGAAAATACATGGAGCTGACGCGGTGCTCCTGATAGTCTCTGCTCTTTCGGGCCACGAGCTTGCAGAGTTATATGGAATATCTAAGGAAGTTGGTTTAGACGTATTGGTTGAAGTGCACGACGAGCCGGAATTTGTGCAGGCTCAAGATATTGGTGCCGACCTAATTGGTGTGAATCAACGGGATCTGACTACTTTTGAGGTTGACCCAGACAAGGCCCTGACTCTGAGCACCCTTTTTGATGCGTCTACGGTCAGAGTATGTGAATCAGGCATCTCCACTACGGATCAGATGCGTTCCCTTGCACGCATGGGTTATGATGCCGCCCTTATTGGAGAAACCTTGGTGAGGTCGAGTGATCCGGGAGTCTCCCTCGCAGAACTTATTCAGGCCGGCATGGGCGATATGTAGATGTTCGTCAAGATTTGCGGTATCACTAATGAGAGCGATGCACTGCTGGCTGTTGCACTGGGGGCCGATGCGGTCGGATTCATTTTTGCGCCATCACCTAGGCAGGTTTCCAAGGAACAGGTGAAAGATATCGTCAGGCAACTTCCCTCGGAAGTCATGACGATTGGAGTGTTTGTCAACGAGCGGCCGGAATCGGTGATAAGGATGGTGCACGAGATCGGACTTACCGGAGCCCAGCTCCATGGTTCCGAAGGTCCAAACAATGTGGAGTACGTTGCATCTCGTATTCCGGTGGTGTTGAAGGGATTCTCCGGCGAGCGGCCCTCCTTGGACAGGATTTCTCAATACCAAGTAAGCGCAGTTCTGCTGGACTCTGATATACCAGGTTCTGGACAGCCTTTTGACTGGTCTGGTATCGCAGGACTTTCAGCAAGCGTACGCCTGATACTCGCCGGTGGATTGAATCCAGCTAACGTTGCTGAAGCTATAAGTGTTGTTAAACCGTTCGGTGTTGATGTTTCATCGGGTATTGAGGCCAAACCCGGGAAAAAAGATCCTGCGAAGCTGAGGGCATTCATCTCAAGATCCAGGGCTGCCTTGTCGGAGGTTCACGGCGTGCTGGAAGATCCTGAGGCAGGTATGAATCCATTTCTTCAAGATCTGATTGCGCAGAAGACGGCAATACTGCAAAGTTCGAATGAAGGGGTATTTGATTGGGAGGAAGAGCCTTGAGCATTATGGGTGCGCCATCAGCATCTGGTCGTTTTGGGGAGTATGGCGGACGGTTCGTTCCTGAGTCCCTGATTCCAGCGTGTTTCAAGCTCGAGGAAGCTTTCACACAAGCGTGGGCCGACCAGGAGTTCACAAATGAATATCACCGCATTCTGACTGAGTATGGGGGACGGCCCACTCCTGTTACCGAATTACGCCGCCTTTCGGAGCAGCTTGGTATTCGGGTTCTACTTAAGAGGGAAGATTTGGCTCATACCGGGAGTCACAAGATTAACAACGTTATCGGCCAAGCCCTGCTTACAAAGCGGATGGGCAAGACCAGGATGATTGCTGAAACTGGTGCCGGCCAGCATGGCGTCGCTACAGCAACGGCCGCGGCACTTCTCGGGCTTGATTGTGTAATTTACATGGGCGAAGTGGATGTCGCACGTCAGGCGCTCAACGTATTTAGGATGAAGCTTTTGGGAGCATCGGTCGTTTCGGTTACGTCTGGCTCGCGCACCCTGAAGGATGCTATAAACGAGGCAATGCGAGAATGGGTCGCGAGCGTTGAATCCACTCATTATTGCATTGGATCGGTCATGGGGCCGCATCCGTACCCGTTCATGGTCAGAGAGTTCCAACGCATTATCGGGGACGAGGCCGTGGTGCAGGCTGGGGAGATCCTGGATGGTGGCGTTCCCGATTATGTGGTTGCCTGCGTGGGCGGCGGTTCAAATGCAGCGGGAACCTTTGCGGGTTTCGTGGACACTCCGGCAAAGCTGGTTGGCGTTGAACCCGAGGGAGGCGCAGCAATAACTCATGGGATCCCCGGAGTTGTTCATGGCATGCGCTCTAACCTTCTGCAGGATGATGTCGGCCAGGTCCTCGAAGCATATTCTATTTCCGCGGGCCTTGACTACCCCGGCGTCGGTCCAGAGCACTCTTATTTGTCTTCAATCGGCAGGGCGGCCTATGCTACCGCTAACGATGCTGAGGTGTTGAACGCTTTGCAGATTCTCTCGAGATTGGAGGGCATCATTCCAGCCCTTGAGCCGGCTCATGCGATGGCGTACGTGATGCGTGAGGCTGGAAAAGCGATCCCGCTCGGCTCGACCGTGCTTGTAACAATGTCAGGACGCGGCGACAAGGATGCCGAATTAGTTGCCCGGATTCTAGGAGAGACCAGCTAATGGCAAACGAGTCGATGGGAGCTTTGGAAAAGGCGCTGACAGACAAGAAGAATTCAGGTCGTAAGCTACTGGTGCCTTACATCAATGCCGGATTCGGGAACTGGGTCGAAGCTATTCATGCAGTGATAGATGCTGGGGCTGATGCCGTTGAAGTCGGTATTCCATTTTCTGATCCAATCATGGATGGGCCTATCATCCAGGAAGCATCACAAAAAGCGCTCGAGGCAGGTGTCACTCCAGCCGGCATTCTGTCCGATCTGCGGCGATCTTCTTTTGAGGTTCCTCTTGCGGTTATGACTTACTACAACATCGTGCATCATGCAGGACACGACAGGTTTGCCAAGGAACTTGCCGAATGTGGCGTTGCCGGCTCGATTATTCCTGACCTGCAGCTTGACGAGGCAGGGGAGTGGATGAAATCAGCCCGAGAAAATGGCATTGACAATGTCATGCTGGCGGCTCCATCGACTTCGCCAGAACGGCTCCGGCGGTTGGCGGATAATTCCCACGGCTTTGTTTATGGCGTTGGGCTGATGGGGGTTACCGGCGTGCGGAACTCTCTGGCCGAGTCGGCTTCGGAAATAGCTCGCAGGCTCAAGGAGTACACCAGCAAGCCGGTTCTGGTGGGCGTCGGCGTTTCTACGGCTGATCAGGCGATTCAAGTGTCCCGCATAGCAGACGGTGTCATTGTTGGTTCAGCTTTAGTGCGAAGACTACTGGCGGGCGGGGGGCCTCAGGGAGCGTTCGATTTCATGAGCGAATTTCGAAAAGCCCTGGACGACAAGTAGGGAGTTTCGCTGGAGTTGTCTTGCTTACAGCTCTCAAGAGTATATTTCGGAATATGCCCGAGGAATTTTGGCCTTATTCGGTTTTATCGAGGGCGGTTTTCAACAGGCCTGCTGCCTCATCCGCGAGAGGCTGCATTTCAGCATCGTTGATTAGATCGTGTGGATCTATGATTGAGATTTTAGTGCCGTCACCGTCTTCGCTTAATACGACATTGCATGGCATCAAGAGCGCAAATCCGATGTCTTTATTGAGCGCGTCGTTAGCCAGCCTGGGGTTGCATGCACCGAGAATAATCAATGGATCCCGCTCCACGCCGATCTTTGACTTGATAGTCGCTGAAACATCGATTTCGGTCAGGATGCCAAATCCAGAGTTTTTAAGCGACTCCGTGATTGCGGTTCTCGTGTCGTCCAGGGACTTCTGGACAGTCTTGTAAAATGCCACTTTGCCACCTCGTGTCTTTCATCGGTTGAGTTTGCACAATTCCGGGTGTTTACAAGTATACCAGTAGGGGTATTGCTTTCTCCAGCAGTAAGCGGATAAGTTTTGGAATTGGAGTTGTTAGTCAAGGCTGAAAAGGACTCAGTGTCCTCTGAGGCTGGGCAAAATACGTTTTTTTGGGCGCTGACGGTTCAGCATTCTTTTACGAATCACCTCGCGTCTTTCGTGCAATTCTCGATAAGTCATCTGCTCGACGGAGCTATCAAGACCAAGCGACCCTTTTACGCCCTGGAGGTCAACGGGCATCTGCCTTGGATCGATTCCGACATCGTTGGCAATGCGTTCTCCGTGCTTCGAGGCGAAGTACGCCGCCAGATTGGTAATTTCAGCAAAGATATCCACGTCTGGCGCATATTGTGGCATAGATGAATCAAGAAAGAGCATGTTCTTGATAAAAAGCATCAGCTCCTTTGGCATTTTGGCACCGTATCCCAGCAAAGCCTTGGTCACCTCCCTCACCTGTGCCGTGAGCTCTTCCGGGGTGAGCTTTGTCGGGTCGACCGGAGGTCCCTCCAGTCCAAGTTCTTGAACCACTTCCTCTATGTCAGCGTCTGCAGGCAAGGCGCCAAGGTCGCGCAGCGCGGCGACTTGGACGCGGACGTCATTTATCGTGGCACCCATCAATAACCGGAGGAATGCGAGCCGCTTTGGTTCGGTCAGCCGCCCCGTTATTCCATAATCGAGCAGTGCAACTATGCCATCCGACTGTACGAGGAGGTTGCCGCCGTGGAGGTCTCCATGGAAGATTCCATATATCATCGCACCTTCCATAAATGCAATCATGCAAGCCCTAATCACGGCCGAGGTATCGATTCCGGCATTTCGCATTTCTTCGACGTTGTCCCAGGCAAACCCTGAAAGTTTCTCCATTACAAGCACTTTTCGCGTAACGTACTTTGGATGCGGCCTGGGAACTACGAGAGCCGTTTGATTCGTATCAACGAGGATTCGGGCGATGTCGAGCATATTGGCGGCTTCGAGTCTGAAGTCAAGTTCCTCAACGATCGTTTCGGCGAACAGTTGGACCAAAGATGGGGGATTCGCGAGCGAGGTGACTGGGATCCTGCCCACCAGCGCCGGAGCGAACCAGCTCATTGCCGCGAGATCTTCGCGGACAAGTTGGTCAATTGTGGATCTTTGAACTTTGACGACCACCTCCTCGCCTGTCCTCAGTCTTCCCCTGTGAACTTGCGCAATGGAAGCCGCCGCAAGGGCGGTCTCGTCAAATTCGGAAAAGATGGACTCGAGGTCATTTCCAAGCTCACGCTCGATGGTTGCTCTCACGAGATTAAAGGGTTCCGGACGCACTTGGTCACGCAGCATTTTGAACTGCTCGACCAGTTCCGGCGGAAAAATACCTTCTCCGCTGGAGATTATCTGGCCGAGCTTTATATAGGTGGGGCCCAGCGTCTCAAAGGCTTTTCTTAGTCGACGCGCAAGTCCGGATCTTGAATTGGAGCTCGAACCTCTTTGATCAAATAGCTTCCAGGCTCCGAGCGCCTGGCCAAGGTAATAAGCAGTGGTCGTAACCCGCAAGCCTGGCGGTAAGCGTCTTTTTCTCAAAAGGTTGGGGACTTCTTGTTTGGAATCCTCTCGAATGGAATCTATAGATTGCAGCCATTCCAGTTTCTGAGGGTCTATCAGCCAGGGGGGCGTCTTGGAAAATACTCCAAAGGCCTGGTCCGCGGGCGCAATGTTAGATGGGTCTTCTGTTATATGCATTCTTTTCCGTACTAGAAACTGTCATCTATATACAACCTAGTTCCAGGGCGGATTTATGTTGTGGTGTCGAGGTCCGATTTGGCAGAGTTTCCAAGATTTGAACAGAGCAGCTACAAAAAGAGACCGCTTGGCGGTCTCTTTTTGTAGTGTTTGATTTCGGCGCGTGCTTTTGCTTATTCGGGCGGTACCATCACGATGGATCCGTTATGGCCTCCAAATCCAAATGAGTTGGAAATCACCGGACCTGCACTAATCTTTCGCGGTTCATTGATGACAACATCGATGTGTATTTCCGGATCGATGTTTTTCGTATTCGCGGTAGGTGCAATATAACCCTGTTCTATTGTCAATGCAGCTGCAGCCGCGCCGAGTGCTCCTGCGCCTCCCAGCGCGTGGCCAAGCGCACCTTTGATAGATGTAGTTGGCGGTGCGTCAGAACCAAATACAGAAAGTATCGCTTCTGATTCGGACAGGTCGTTGAGCGGAGTCGATGTACCGTGGGCATTGATATGTACAATGTCGCTGGGCTTCATCCCGGCATCTTCTATCGCCAGCTTCATACAACCGGCTGCACCAACTCCGTGGGGGGCAGGGGCCGTAATGTGGAAGGCATCGGCATTCGATGCCGAGCCCGCGATAACTGCGTAAATTTTTGCTCCCCTCGATTTGGCGAATTCCAGCTCTTCCAAAACCAGGACAGCGCCACCTTCCGTCATGACGAACCCGTCACGTTCCTTATCGAAAGGCCTCGATATGTTTACGTTGGACATAGCAGTCATATTGACGAATCCCGCATATGCGGTAGAAGTCATTGCTGCTTCGGTCCCTCCTGCGAGCATGACTTTGCATCTGCCGGAGGCAATAGTCTTTGCCGCCCTGATGATGGCATGAGTTCCCGCAGCACATGCTGTAACAGTCGATTCACATGGACCAAGGTATCCGTAGCGCATTGAAAGCGAGGCAGAACCTGCATTTGCCATCATGAGCGGGACAAGGAAAGGACTAACCCTGCCTGCGCCCTTTTCGTACTGGAGGATTACCTGGTTCTCCAGGCTCTCAAGGCCGCCGATCCCGGTGCCCATCATGACGCCGGCCATTTTCGGATCCACCTCAAATTCCCCGGCATCAGCAAGCGCCAGGTCGGCGGCAGCGATGCCGAACTGGTTGAATCTGTCGGTTCGGCGTATCTCTTTGGGATTTAGCCAGTTGGAGGGGTTGAAATCGACAATATGCCGGTCACCAACGACTTCAGCCTGGGAGATCCCGTTCCAAAATGCTTCTTTGCCAATTCCGACGCAGGAAACTGCTCCGATTCCAGTGATTGCAACCTTGTAAGGTGCTTCGATGCCGTCACTTGGACCAGCAGGGCCCCAGGTCAGTTTCATTAGAGTTTGCCCGTCACGAGCGCATAGGCACCGGCAACCGTGTCAACTCCATCAAGTTCTGATTCTTCGACGGTAATATCGAATGCTTCCTCAAGAGCCATGACGAGTTCAACCAGGTCAAGGGAGTCCGCGTCGAGATCTTCTGCGAATCGGGCCTCCATTGTAACTTGCTCGGGCTTGACGCCCAGTACCTCCACCGCGCATTCGCGGAATTTCTCGAAAGTAGCCTGCTCGTCCATCTGATGTTTCCTTTCATTTGCTTGAATTATTGATTCAGCCGCTTGGCCGATTTTCCTACGAGATTATGCATTTGCTGGTGTGGCCCAGACAAGGCTGTTTATAGCACTAGAACCCCATCGCTAAACCCCCATCAACAGGCAAAACAACGCCGGTAACATACCCAGCCTGTTCAGAAGCTAGGAATTCGACCGCTGCAGCCACATCTTCCGGGGAAGCCGCCCTTTGCATCGGGATCTGGTCGATCATGAGCTTTATCTTCTCTGCGCCCAGGATATTAAACATGTCTGTGTCGACTGCTCCTGGTGCTACGACATTGACGGTAATGGAACGCGATGCGATCTCACGTGCGAGCGACCTTGCCAGTCCTATCAGCCCAGCTTTGGAAGCACCATAGTTGGCCTGTCCGGCAACGCCCATTTGCGCGACGACCGATGAAATGTAAATGATTCGCCCCCAATGCCCCTTGACCATTTTGGGAAGGGCAAGCTTGGTGAGATGGTAGGCGGAGGTCAGATTGGTCTGGATGACGTCGTTCCAGGCAGCTTCACCCATCCTGAGCATCAGCGTGTCCTTGGTCATTCCGGCGTTAGCGACAAGTATCTCTACCGGTCCAAATGCAGCCTCAATCTGGGGAAAAATTTCCGCGATCTGGCTCGGGTCGGAAACATCGCACTTGATTGGCAGAACGCCGCTGTCAATTAGTTCGTCGGGAACTGGATTATTCCTGTAGGTCACAGCAACCTTATGGCCGGCTCTCACAAACAAGCTGGCAGAGGCGCGGCCGATGCCCTTGGCACCTCCGGTTACGAGTACCGTCCTGGAGCTCATTCTTTGCTCCACTTCACGATCGTGCTTGACCAGGTCATTCCGGCACCAAATCCGCAGAACAGAACGATTTCACCCTCTTTGAGCCGGCCACTGTCGGCAGCTGCCGCGAGTGCCAATGGAATCGATGCCGAAGATGTGTTTCCCGTCTTATCCAGGACTATAGAGGTTTTCTCCATAGGTATTTTTAGTCGCTGGTTTGCGGCTTCAATTATTCTCAGATTTGCTTGATGGGGTATGACAAGGTCGATATCGTCGCTGGTTAGTTTGGCCCCTTCTATGACATTTTTTGCAGATTCGACCATAACGCGGACAGCCTTTTTGAAGACCTCCCGGCCTTCCATTGTCATGTAACCGCCATGGTTGCAGTACAGTATCGGCATTGCCGAGCCGTCAACGCCCAAGTCATAAGAGAGGATCTTGTCTTCAACGGGGTCTGCTTCCATGACTATCGCGCCCGCTCCATCACCAAATAGAACTGCGGTAGACCTGTCGTTTTGATCAGTTATTTTGGAAAGGGTGTCAGAGCCTATGACAAGAACTCGATTCGTCCCCATTTTTATCATTCCTCCGGCCACGACCATCGCATACACGAAGCCAGCGCAAGCGGCGTTCAGGTCAAAGGCTCCGCCACCGGTTCCGAGCAGGTCTTGAACTACAGAGGAGGTTGCCGGCGTGGTTAGGTCCGGTGTAGTGGTGGACAGGATGAGAAGGTCGATTTCACTTGGCACGAGGCCCGCCGATTTCAAGGCCATCTTTCCTGCTTCGGCAGCCAATGAAGCAGTCGTTCCACCGAAGCGCCTTTCTCTGATTCCGGTGCGTTCGGTGATCCATTTATCTGATGTGTCGAGCCGAGCTTCAAAGTCGGCGTTTGTCACAATCTGATCTGGAAGCGCTGTTCCCCAACCGGTGATTCGCGATCCACGAATTGTCATGATTCCCTTATCGTTCGTAGCCATGCAATTGGCTGTCCAATTGTTACTCGTTCTCCTGACATCGCGATCATACCCATCAGCTCTCCCGAAAACGGAGACCGGACTTCTATGCCCGATATGGTGCCTATTGGTTGACCCACGCTTATCGTCGCCAGGGAAGCATGTTCGTTCGAAGATCCTGCTAATCCGGTGAGAGCTTCGGATGGCTCAAAAATACCAGCTTGCGAAGCTACCACCATTCTCTCGGATATGTAAAGGTGCTCTCCTTGATGCTGTTCTATATGTGGGGTTAGCGGGCTTTGTGAAGATATCAAAAGCACCAGCTTGTCGAGATCATCTGGAGTCGCTACAGAGATTGCGTCCAGGTCGGGCACGGTTCGCTTTGCAAGTCCGGTCAGCACTCCACCGGTACCCACCTCGACAAGCGTCCTTGTGCCCATCTCAGCCAGTTTTGCCAACGACTGTGTCCATTTTACCGGTGAGGTCAGTTGTGTTGCAAGCAACAAGGGCCATTCTGACGCCCTTTGATGCGGCATAGCATCGACGTTCGCCACAACCGGTACCTCAAGGTCATAAAACCTTGTATCTGAGAGTGCCTTTCGCAGGCGCTGTCTGGCCGAATTCATGTACGGTGTGTGAAAGGCACCTTTTACTGGTATGTTCATGACCTTCTTGGCGCCCTTGGATCTCGCAATTTCGCTTGCTTTGGCCACGGCATCCGAAAGTCCGGCGATCACGACTTGGCCCGGTGCGTTATAGTTTGCTACCCATACATGGTCTCCAGCTTCATGGCATGTGGCTTCCGCATCAGCGTCGGAGATTCCAAGCAGTGCCGCCATGGCACCGTGAAATTCATGTGCAGCGCTTTGCATCGCCTCTGAACGCTCCGAGACAAGTTTTGCCCCGGCTTCAAACGAAATAGCTCCTGAGGCAATCAGCGCTCCGTATTCGCCCAATGAGTGCCCGGCGCACATTGCCGGAGATACGCCCAACCGTTCGATCGCATCCAGGACTACCATCGACATCGTGAATGTGACCAGTTGCGTATTCCTGGTTATCGACAGATCTTCGGCATTTGCATTGAGAAGAAGATCGCCGATGTCTCTCCCGGTGGCTTCGCTGGCATCCTTGACTAGCTCCCATGAAGGATGATCGACCCATGGTGCACCCATGTTTGGTCGCTGGGAACCTTGGCCCGGGAAGGTGAATGCAATCAACTTCCTGCTCCAGGGTTGCCTAACGAAGAATTGGATCTAAATGTTATGCATCTTAAGACGGTACAGTTAACACCAGCTTGGGTTTTTTGCACTATTTTTCCACCCTTCGCTTGGAATCGAAGCACATCGCCACAATTTTTATACTTAGACTTCGACAAGCACTAAATAGTTACATTATTTGTTTCATTTATTTTAATTGAATTTCTTACTCGTCGAAACTGATGGAAATCTATGATGACAAAGCTAGATTGATCTGGTCGCTTACCAGTGAATTCAGCATTTTCCAAAGCGTTTTGCCCGGGTGGTGGAATGGTAGACACGGAGGACTCAAAATCCTCTGCCCCCAAGGCGTGCGGGTTCGAGTCCCGCCCCGGGTACTGCGGGTTAGCGACAAAACTAACCTGGTCATAACGACAAAAGTCGCGCCCTGGATGTCAATTATGGCACCAGGGTGTGACTTTCGCGGTGGTTGAGTCAGTGGTGACGCTGGTCTGGAAAAAACTAGTTTTTGCATCCCCGAGGCTGGCAGCAGAGGAGTTACGGGGAGTTCCGGTCTTCCTGAAAGGTCATGGGGGGATTGCCTTTTAGCTCGGCTCCGGCTGGAGTTTAATTTCGCCGAAGTCTACTGCCATGAGCAATTGCGTTGAAAATTCTGGCTCTGGTGCAGCTATCCGAAATTAAAGAATGGATTTTGGCATTGATTTTTGACGAATTTGTTTGTTCCACGACACTTGCGCAGAGTGTCGCTCAGAACTCGCTGTGTTTCTGGGTGATAGCCACTACCACTCTGGAAGCTATTATCAGCATCACGACGGCGAAGATGAGAATGCCTGCTGCATCGTACGAGAGCTGCTTTGCGGCAGCCGATGGCTGATTGTAAAAAGTCCAAACTGCATAGGTCAGGTATCCTATAGGGCGATGCGTCAGGCTCCAGGCTGGCAGCGACTGCGAGTAGCCAGCCGTGTAAAGAAGCGGTGCTGTCTCACCCACGGCTATCGCAGTGGCAATGATCATTCCAGTCGCTATTCCGGGCAGGGCGGTCTTCACCACAATCCTGCGCAAAATTACGGAGTTCGGCATTCCCAGAGCTGTAGCGCCTTCTTTGTACGAAGTTGGCACGTGTCTAAGTGACACCTCCGCTGACTTGGTTATATATGGGATAACCATAATGGTCAGGACAAGAATGCCCGCTCCAAGCGAATAGCCCCAGTGGAAATACACCACAAGTGCGACGTAACCCACATAGCCAAGAACAATCGATGGTACTCCGGAGAGAACCTCCGACGCTGTTCTGAGCACGCTTCCGACAATGCCATTGGCATATTCGGCCAGATATAGACCCGAAAGAATGCCACTTGTGCCGGCAACTACAGTGACTGCAATCACGATTACCACCGAGCCAACGATCTCGTTTTTAAGTCCACCACCGAGACCGGATCCCACCTGGATCAGTACGCTCCAGCGCCAGCCTTGCACCACCTTGGTAAAGAGTTGGCCTATTATCCAGATTGCCGGACCGACAATGGCTACAAGCGATAAAGATGCCAGCAGCCAAAGAGACAAATCCTTTATTTTCCTTCTTTTAGATGTGCATCCAAAGGCGCGGGAAGTTAGCGGATCGATGGCAGCGTTGGTCACTAGATTCCCCGTCCCACTGGAAGGGCTGTAGACGAGACTTTGCGAACCAGGATTCTGGCTGCAAGATTCGTTACCAGGGCAATAACTGCAAGTAGTAAGGCACCCTCGGCCAATGTCCTCGTGGCCAGTCCGGTGGCGTCGGTTAGGGCGGAGTCAAGCTGCGATACAATGGTGGCTGCAATCGTTGTCATTGGCAGGAAAGCGTTGGATGGATTCGCCCCCAGCACTGTTCCGGATGTCATTGCAACGGCCATTGTTTCACCTAGCGCTCGCCCCAGTCCCAGTACGGAGGCACCTATCAGGCCAGTGCGGATCCAGGGCAGCGATATCCACTTGTTAGTCTCCCAGTCCGTGAAACCGAGTGCTGTTCCACCTTCCCGGGTATCGCGCGGGACCTGTCTCAGCAAGTCACGCGATGTCGAGGCAATGATTGGTATGACCATGATTGCAAGAACGATTCCGGAAGTAAGCAGGCCTTCACCATGTCCGGTATTGCCTTTAAAAAATCT
>SCQM01000045.1 GCA_004298555.1 Actinomycetota bacterium
CACGGCACTCTTCGACGCTAACGTAGAGCACCCTGCGTGGTTTGTTCACAGAGTTTCTGCACTTCCGGTGCTCCTGACTGTCGCGTGGACCAACCGACCGGAGAAAATGACTACTGATTCAGCAAATAATTGAAAATATTCTTTCAAATAGCTTGACACGCGTCGCGGAGATCCCTATACTCCTTTCGTTAATTGGCGGGCTGGTTGAAATCGGTACATTCACGCCTTCGCCAATGGGTCTTCCAGATCGGGGCGAAGGAGGGGGACCATGAGGCCGAAAGTCCTTTTAGGTGCCAAGGGAGTTGTCACTCCACTACTACTCACGTTTTGCTTCTCAGGCGTTTCAGGCGCTGCACATACGCCATTTATGAGCGGAGCAGTGCAACCTGTGCGTAATCCCAATGGATCTATAGCACATAACTCAAAGAACCAGGTTTATACCACGAACTGGTCTGGGTACGCGGTTGCGAAATACGCAACAGGCAGTTCCTATACTTCAGCAACCGCATCTTGGGTTGTACCAACCGTGGCTGCTGTGCCAGGTTTCGCCACCTCTTATTCCTCATCATGGGTGGGAATTGGCGGCTTTTGCCTAAACAGCGGGTGCACCAGGGTTGACAAGACTTTGATACAACTTGGAACCGAGCAGGATGCATCTTCCAGTGGAAGCACATATTACGCCTGGTATGAGACATTGCCTCAGGCTATGACGCCCATTAAGACCATGACGATTAATCCCGGGGACACGATAGTCGCCTCGCTCGCTGACGGCCCGAAAGCGGCACAAACCAACACGAAGGCCAAAGGGGGCGGCGGCAAAGCAGGTGGAGGCGGCGGTTCTAAAGCCCAGACCTGGGTATTGACCTTGACCGACAACACCACTGGCGGCTCATGGTCGACAACATTGAGCTATGCGTCTTCTTTGGCATCGGCAGAGTGGATCGAGGAGGCTCCTTACTCGGGCGGTGTTCTGCCACTCGCTGATTTTGGGACTGCAACATTTGACCCAGGCACAGCGAACGGATCCAATCCCAGTCTAACTTCATCGAATGGGATCGTCATGAGCAATCCTAACGGTCAGACGTCTAACGTATCAGTTCCGGACTCCGACACAGACGGCTTTAACGCCTGCTGGGGTAGTGGATCGTCATATACGAGCTGCGCTTCCCCCACAAGCTAACTAGATCCTGGCAATGACTCAGGCAGGATTCAGAGGTTTCATCTCGCGTGTTGCCAAATCCAACGGGTTATAAGTTGGAAAATGACTTATCTGAGTTTCCGGAAGTTGGGAGCAGTTCGAATGCGGGGAAATGCCACTCCACCGGTATTTTGTATCTCAAATTGTTCGTGAAAGAACTATCAGCAGAATTTTCAGCGAACCTATGAGGATCGGGGCTAACTGGTTGGTCTGCTGCCCCCGATAATCACACCTCCTCATGTAATCGTTTCGATGGCCGATGTCCCTTGTGTCAGTTCGTCGCAGTCAGTTTTCAAGAAGCCGTTCGAGCTTATCGAGCTGCTGGGACCAGCCCTGTTCAGCACCGGCCATCACCTCGGGGGGTGGCATTGGCTCAAAGTAGGACTGTCGCACAGTGAGCGAGGTGCCGTCATCGCAGGCGTCAAAGGTTACCTCCATGAGCGTTGCGAAGAGCTCGCCATGCTCATTGTTGACGGCCCGGCCGCTCATGACCAGGTGATGCGGAGGATCGATCTCGTAGTATTCGCCACCCATGTAGTGGGAGAACTGGGTCGCGGCGGGGATGAAATCCGGCCACTCCATCGCGAGTCGATACTTTCCGCCGATGCGCAGGTCCACTTCTGCGGCTGGGCAAGTGAAGCCGTTCGGCCACCACCATTTCTTAAGCTGGTCCGCGTTGGTGAAGGCGTCAAAGACCAGCTCCGGGCGGGCCTTGATGGTACGCTCGATTACGAGCTGCTTGATCGGAGTCGCAGATTGGACGTCCAAGGCGATAGGTGCATTGGGCATTGGGACTCTCCTTGGTAATGGTTGAGCCAGTTAGGTTAGCGATTGCCGCGAAGGTGCGGCTCAGGCACTGCAAGTCGCCACTGCCAAGAGGATATACATCTCATTGGCAAAAGTCAATGGGGGAGCAAAAGGGAAATTTCAGGCAAAGCTGCCACAAAACAAATGTGGCCCATCTCTATATACGGGATGGGCCATTTATCTGTTCTTCGCAGCACTATGGCAATTAGCACACAGAATCGGTGGGCTTTGGATTCACAAGCCCGAAAATCGGTCGGAATTTGATGCCAACCCATGTTCCAACAAGCGCCATTGCAGCCCATACCCAGCCGTGAAGGCTAAAAGAGACGATCCCCGAAAAATATGAACCTATATTGCATCCGAATGCAATGCGCGCACCGTAACCCATGAACAGCCCTCCTATGACAGCAGCTATTGCCGTTTTCGGGCGCGGAAGGCGCCAGCGAGTGAATGAGCCGGCCAGCCCTGCTGCAATGAAGGCGCCGAGGATGATACCTAGATCCATCGTGCTAGTGACGTTTGCCAGAATCGAGTGATGCAGCGCTGACGCATTTGGGCCGGCATGCCAGTAAGGCCACTGGCTTATGTTGTACCCAATTCCCTGGAGGGCTTTTGCTCCCCAAAGTGCGAACGCAAAGGTGATTCCCCAGGGCTGGCCGCTTAAGGCCAGAGTGACGGCATTCAAGGCGGCGAGTCCAAGAGCGCCAACGATGAAGGGCCAGGTCCCCCGATATAGCCGGGACCAGCCTGGAATAGTCGGTGACTCTTCGATGGGCGGAGGGGTGCGTCGTCGCTGGATATAAAGTGTTATCCCTGCAATCAGGGCGAAAGCTGCCAGTTGAATTAATAGCGCGCCGCCGTATCCTAGTCTGCTCCGGGCCAGCGAAACTGCTGGACCCGCGGGCGTACGTTTGGTCCAGAATGGAAAGCTCCACGATCCCAGCACCGAGCCGGCGATAAAGCCAATGAGGGTAACGATGGTTACGCCCTGACCGCTTCCCGCAACATAAAGGGTGCCCGATGCGCACGATCCAGCAAGTTGCATTCCAAGCCCGAACAGGAACGATCCTACAACGAGGCTGACGCCGAGCGGAAAAACGTATGGCTGGGGAGTGGTACCAAACAATCCCCAGTGTTGGCTTAGGACCAAAGCGAATAAGGCCGAACCAGCTGCAAGCATCACCATCTGGGCCCGGATGGCACGCCCCTGTCCGACCGCCACTAGCTGGCGCCAGGCACTCGTGAAACCGAATCGTGCCCTGTACAACACGACACCAAGCAGGAGGCCGACAACCCCGAGCGCGCCTAATTGGGCGCCAGCCGCACTAATTGCCCCCCAGACCAGTGCGGCCGCCAGCGCGGCGCCGGCAACCACAATATGCCACTGCGGTGCAGCCGCGGCCGACCCTTTCACCAGTGGGTCGCGCCCTAGGGACGCCTCGGGGGCGGGCGGCGACGGTTTTTCGATCAAGGTCATAGAAACTCCAGTCCATTAGCCGTTTTTACGAGTAGTTGTAGAAATACAGCTTATGGGGAAATATGACTAAGTTGATCAACAATATAAAGAATATCGATACGCTGGGTATTTACCCAAGATTAGTTGCCTTCAGTGTCGCAGCAGCAGAGCTAGATCTTAGCACTGAACTCGCATTTCACAGGTGTCTGTTTGCGTCCAGGAAAGGACTTCGTGTGGACGGATAGAGGCCTGAGTGATTAATGCAAGAGTGGATGCGGCCTGGTGACAACGCGCTTTATTGGGCAGTCTCGATGTCCCGGTTATTGTTTCAGGGACTGGCAGGTCTGCAGGCCTTGGCGCGCAAGTGCGCACTGCGTTCCTATTGGGGACTAGTGGCCGCGAATCCCCGGGAGGGAAATTATCTTGCGCAGAGAGCAAGTTGATAATGAGGACTGCAGCGGCACCGGCGGGTTTTGGCAATGGGATGCCAGTTCGGGGACTATTTTTATTGTGTTGGATCTATCAGGATTTTATTAACTACACTCAGATACGTGGCACAGCCTAACCATACATTGAGAACACGAAAGGACCGTTTCGTGATCCCTATCAGATCGTTTTGCCAGTGTCATTCTTTTCGCAGCCAGCTGACAATTCTTTAAATAAATTGCGTTTTGCAGGAGAAGTCCCATGACTGATGTGGAACAGGCAGGACCTGATGAGCCGCAGCGATGGCTAGCTTTGGCAATCCTGTGCATCTCGCTTCTTATGATCAGTTTGGACAATACGGTTCTAAATGTTGCGCTGCCAACTCTGGTTCAGGATATGCATTCCACGAATACCCAGTTGCAGTGGATCGTCGATTCCTATCTCATAGTTTATGCCGGGCTCCTTTTATCCGTTGGTAGTGTGGCTGATCGGATTGGACGCAAGCGCGTTTTTCTGTCGGGTCTTGTGATATTCGCCCTTGGTTCTACCTGGGCTGCTTTCTCTGGATCGTCAGGGGTCCTTACCGCAGCAAGGGCGTTAATGGGCTTGGGTGGGGCGGGAATGATGCCTTCGACTTTATCGATCATCACCGGCATGTTCCATCGTTCTGACGAGCGGCAAAGGGCCATTGGCGTTTGGTCCGCGACAACCGGTATCGGAGTTGCGATCGGGCCAATAGTAGGCGGCCTTTTGCTGGCTCATTTCTGGTGGGGATCGGTATTTCTAATCAACCTGCCAATTGCCGTCATTGGATTTGTGCTCGCTGTTTTAGTGCTTCCAGAGTCTCGAGATCGAAGTGCTCAAAGGCCCGATCCGGTCGGCGCCATTTTCTCGATTGTCGGCCTTGGCTTCGTGCTGTGGTCGCTGATAGAGGCTCCGATTCGCGGCTGGTCCTCATCTTTGGTTATCGTGGCAGGAGTGGTTGGGCTTGGCTTGCTGACATTATTCGTTTTATTTGAAAGGCGCAGCAGCCATCCAATGCTCAATCTCTCTTTCTTTAGGAGTAGGAGATTCTCAGCAGCGGTTTCTTCGGTAGGCCTGGTGAGCTTTGGATTGTTCGGCTCCTTATTTGTCCTCACGCAGTATCTGCAGTTCAACTTGGGCTATACGGCTTTACAAACAGGTATACGAATATTGCCGGCAGCTGCAGCGATAGCCGTAGTGGCGCCGTTGTCTTCCCTTATGGTTCGCTTCATAGGCACAAAGCTGACTGCGGGAACAGGCCTTGTCATTGTCGCGGGCGGGCTATGGCAGATTTCGGGAACCACCGCGAGCACGACTTACTCCGGGGTTGTCGTTGGGATGATAATGCTGGGCATTGGCATGGGAATGGTAATCCCGTCCGCAACTGAATCTGTCATGGGATCATTGCCCGGGAGGCACACCGGTGTCGGTTCTGCTGTGAATGGCACGTTCTTGCAGACTGGCGGCGCTCTTGGAGTGGCGGTGATTGGAAGCTTGATGTCGACCCGGTACCAAGACCGGATTATTGCTTCGCTTGCGCCATTTCACGTGCCCGGCAATGTTATGCACATAGTGGAAGGATCAGTAGGCGGCGCTCTTGGAGTGGCAGCCCAAGTAGGAGGGGCGACCGGCAGTGTACTTGCCGGACTGGCGCGGTCAGCCTTCATTAGCGGACTTGATTTGGCTTTGCTGGTAGGTGCAGGGTTTGCGTTTGTCGGAGCCTTGATCGTATTTTTTGCCCTTCCGAGCAGGCCGGAACGGTTGGAAGCCCCGGTTGCACCGAAGGCTCTTGGCAAAGAGGACCAGCAGTAGGCTGTCAGCGACTGAAATTGGAGTATGGTCTGCCCGAGGCCCTGGCATGGCTGGCGCGCTCGATTGGGATGAGTACCGCATTTGAGCGCCAGGATTCGATAACTTGAGCATTAGCGCTGTGCGACCTGGATATAACTGCAGACCGTGGCGGGACTCAGACTCACATCTTTTGGCATTGCAGCAACTTCATCGAAAACTTTGATTTTCCTAATGGACGAACGAAATACGGATTGTTCAATCCATGTTCTCAATTCAATGGGTGGATATACGGTGCCTAACATAGCTGAACCTGACTCCGCCTTAGTGTTCAGTAAATCACAACACTGCATATTTCTAAATTGGGAAGCAGTGGTGGTACTTTAACCACGTATTGGAGCAATGATTGCTTCCCTGAACAAAAGCGAGGCAGGGATGGCGCTCCACTACCAGTTCCTGGGTTCGTCGTATGTAGAATAGAAAAAGCTCAATTTGAGTTTGTACGCCTAACTTTGGCAATGATCGGGGGCTCCGATGAGAATCCGAGTTCCAGGCTCGAAGTCTCGAGTCGAAAACCCGAAGCAGTCAGTGCTAACTGAAGCATCATCGGCAGAAATATCACCTTCGGCCGGTAATGCTGAGGTCGAAGACCGGTTGGAAACCAATCAATTAAATGCTGCGGAAAATGTAACCGCACTTTATCCAAGAGGCAGAATTGATTCGACCCGTATAAGTCGAGCCTGGTCACGAATACTGCCAGCTCTAATACTTTTGGCGATCATCCTTGTATTCGTGTTTCAGAATCTTGGCACTGCAAAGGTCGCTTTCTTCATGTTTTCGGGTACCGTGCCACTTGCACTTGCACTCATAGTCGCCGCGGCCCTCGGAGCCATTTTAGTTTTGACAATAGGGTCAATCCGAATTGTGCAGTTGAGAAAAATCATTCATGGCCGGGCCGACTCCCCAGCCACTCCTGAGGCAAAATCATCAACCCGCAAATAATCACATCTTTGAGTTCAATGCCTAATTCAATCTTAGGCTTCTTTGCCTGGCGCGCAATGACCCGGCTTTATCATGTTGCTTGAAGCAATGGAAAATGGCTGCAAACCCCCCGAAAAGCCACTCAAAAGCTATTGTGCCCGCTGGTATTGCGGGGGTTGCCATGCGCGGCTGTGTATTTCATTGTGAACTTTATCTGCCTAGTATGTTCTGATATCTCTTAATATCCTCTCGGAGAAATGCCAAAGTTGTCGGGTCTAATTGCCTAACGATTTCATCACACGTACCATACCCGCATCGATGATGCGGGTATTCGACGAGTTTGATCGCCAGCTGATTCCCAGCATGGCACGGAAATGGAGTGCACTTCATATTTACACCTGGGCCGAGTCCTTGCCTGAAATATGCAGCTTGCTATGCAGCGATCTGATATGCTTTCAGTAGATCTGGAAGTAGAAGATCCGATTCCTTATTATATGAATTTGTCGTGGTACGGACTCTCAAGGAGAGATTCCTAGCATTTGCGATACCAAACTGGTATTCAAACCACCGACTGGATTCGAAATCCTTCGCATAAATCACAGCGATCTTGCGGTAGTACGGCGTGTGTGCACCTCCTTGAACCTGAGTAGGGACCAACGCATATTTAGTCAGCTAATTGTGCACTAACTGCTAACCGAGGTAGTTAATTGCCATGAATGATTTCACCGACGGAAGCCTCAATGAGCAGCTGTCATTAGCCCAGACATCCTCCGACTCAGAAATACTTACGCGCTTAGCATCGCATCATCTAGAGGTCATCCGCAATGCGGTTGCCTTCAACCCAAACACACCACCTGGGATTCTCTCACAACTTGCTGAAGACGACAACAAATGGGTTCGCTTTGCGGTTGCCAGCAACCCGTCTACACCTTCGGATTCACTCACATTTCTGGCAAGAATTGAGAATGTCAAAGTGCTTGAAAATGTAGCGGCCAACTTCAATGCACCCCGGGGACTTCTCGTAATTCTGGCAGGCGATAGGCACAAATCGGTGCGTCTGGCCATTGCCGGCAATCCGAGCGCTCCAATAGAAGCTTTAGCACAGCTGATACAGGATGGAAAGAAAGCCATACCTGCTGCCTTAGCGGGTAATCCCAATGCAGGAGCTGAAATATTGCTCGTGCTTTCATCAAATCGGCGTAAGAAGGTACGCGTGGCGGTGGCAGGAAATTTGGGTACTCCTGCGGACTTATTGAGCCAGTTAGCGAAAGATGACAATTGGGAGGTTCGCAAAAGTGTTGCTTCAAACTTATCTACACCCAAAAACTTGCTCGCGCTTCTTTCGGATGATCAAAAGGCGTTGGTAAGGAAATCAGTCGGCTCTAATTTGAACACGCCGACCTCGGTCCTAGTCGAATTAGCCGATGATATCAGTGAAAAAACCCGAGTGGCGGTGGCAGGAAATCCAAGCACTCCGCCACATGTGTTAGACCTCCTTGCATTTAGCGGAAGACGGCGCATTCACATTGCAGTGGCCGGAAATGCCAGCACGCTGCCGGCAACCGTGTCGTGGCTCATCGCAGACCCAAGGACAACCATTCGAATGTCAGTCGCAGGGAATTCCAATATCACGCCCACCCTTTGTGAACAACTGGCTGAAGATAGTTCATGGCGGGTGCGAAACGAGCTAGCCAAAAATCCAAATACACCGGAAAGGAGTCTTTCGAAACTTGCTGATGATGAGACTAAGCTGGTTCAAATTTCTGTCGCTGAAAATCCCGCTACCCCGCTGCACACGCTGGAAGCTCTTGCAGCAAATCAGAGGACCTCAATTCGCATTGCAGCAGCGAGTAACCCCAACACGTCTAGTCAACTTATATCCAGGCTATCTCAAGACAGTGATTGGGAAGTGCGCGATAGCGTGGCTAAAAATCTATTCACTCAGCCCGATCTTCTGTCTCAGCTTGCTAATGACGAGAACAAATGGGTTCGCAGATCGGTCGCGGGAAATCCCAGCACTTCCCCAGACATACTTATCAGCCTTGCGGCGGATGAGAGGGTGCAGACTCGGATAGTAGTAGCCCTTAATCCTAACGCAACTAAGGATATCCTGGAAAAACTAGCCGCCGATCAAAGAAAAGAAATTCAGATTGCGGTCGCAGGAAATCCCAACACGCCTCCTGAATCCCTCGTCGAACTAGCCAAGATCGACAACGGACTGGTTCGTCGAAACATTGCCAAGAATCCCAATACACCCTCGACAGTATTTGCCGATTTGGCGGAAGATCCGAGCAAGCTGGTGCGTACGTCGGTTGCCTATAACTCCACTACACCGTCTGCAACACTAGCTCGCTTGGCGGCCGATGGGAGAGAAGATATCCGAGTTGCAGTGGCCCTTAATATCGCTACGCCACCGGAAACCCTATCCGCACTTACGTCTGATAGAAGAAAAGCAATTCGCATCGCCTTGGCACACAATCTCAATACGCCACAAGAAGCATTAGATCGGCTTGCTATTGATGAAAGAAAGACAGTTCGCGATGCCGTTAAAGGCAACCCCAACTACCGAACTGACACTCAAGATATCTTTGCAATTGAACATGGCAGCGACTACAGACCGGGCACTGAATAATTTGCCAACACTTTCCTTCCATCCGGTCTGGTAACCGGGTGGCGCCATGTGGCGCCATGTGGGGGGAGGGAAGTCCGCGAACCTGCTTTGGCGGGCTGCTTTCAAGGGCTTTCTGAGTCGGTCTGCGATCCAAGGAGAAGGCAGAGGGTCAGCTGGATGCAGCTAGCAGCAATGATGACGGCTTGCCCAGCAAGTAGCCCTGTCCGTATCTGATGCCCCGATCTTTTAGCACGCTGAGTTCACCGGGGGTTTCGATTCCTTCAGCTATGACACCCGTGCCTGTTTCATTTGCAAAGGTCACTGCTGCCCTGGTCAGGCCCATTCGGACTGGATCCTGATCAACATTTTGTATGACTTCCCCGTCCAGTTTCATGATGTCGGGCGACAGCTAGATAATGTGTGGGAAACTTGAGAATCCTGATCCCAGTGTCATCGATAGCGGGTCTCCCCCAAATCCTCTCAAAGGCGAGAATACCTCCACCAAGCGAAAGTTATCTTCCGCCCGAGTATGTTCTGTGAGCTCAATTACTATGCGTGAGGTATCGAACAATCCCAACAGGTCTATGACCTCAGGGAGGGTGATTGCCTCCGGTCCGATATTGACTGCAAGCCAGGTTATTTCGCGAAGATATTCGACATGGCCTAAAGCAGCAGTCGTCGCAGCCAATTCCAAATCAATTCCAAGTCCCACACTTTGGGTATCGGAGAACCATTGGTCCGGTGGTTGATGGGTGGGGTTATTGAACCGTGCCAAGGCTTCAGATGCAATCGGGGTGTCCGGCCCGAGGCCAATGATCGGCTGAAATGCAAGGCCGATTTCCTGAAGTGAGGACTCTTTGTATGCGTTCCCTTTTCTCGAGTGTTTTGTTGAGAGCTGGTTTAAATACGTGGCAATGGAGTCTTTTATTTGCAACTGCGGGGAATGAGCCTGAAGGTAGCCGCTCTTGCCGTCGGAAAGCAGTTTGGAGGTCGCCCGATTGATATCAGAAGCACCTCATATGGCAGTCGTAATTGCCTCGGTAAGCCCACTAAGTATTCCCGCATCGAAATCGCCCAAAGAATTCGCGACCTTCGAACCCACTTTCAGTAGGCCAGGCGGCAAGCCAATTTTCACCAGCGGAATACAAATCATTTATGTAGTTCCGAGCTGCCGGCACGCATCCCCGTCAACCCGGGGATCAATCTCAGAGTCCGAGCAAATAAGTGTGGAATTGCGGCGAAGCACCAATCTGGGTAGGGCTGGACCGCCAGTCGAGCCGTAGCTCCAAATTCTCCCATGGCGATCCTGTGCAACAGACATAGGGGACGTAATGTCATGGTCGTGCCGGATAAGTTTGTCAAGGATTGGAAAATGAGATTGACCTGAAGGTTTTGACGCATATGTCTCGCCGCGAGGTTCTAGCGTTGTAGCGGGATTATGACAATAGAAAGCCAAGCAGGCACCTGACGCACGAACTGCGAGAAGGAGATTCCATATGAGTTCGCTATCCAGCTTAGATCGGCGTCTTTACTTGGACGTGAATAATTTTGCACGCCATAGCGGCTTCGCACATACGTTCATGAAGGAATATGCACTTTATGGCGGGGTGGTGCTGTTGGCGGTCTTGGTTTTGATCAGTTATTTCAGGGCCCGAAAGATGCAGAATCCCAAAGTCTCAGTTGACAGAGTTCTATGGGTGGCTGCCGGTACGCTCATTGCACTTGGACTTAATCAACCACTTTCCCATCTTGTAGGCCGTATCAGGCCCTACAACGCGATCACGGGGGTTGAAGTGCTCGTTTCGAAGGCGAACGATTTCACGTTTCCCTCCGACCACGCCACTGTTGCCGGAGCAGTTATCATGGGTCTGCTTCTAGCGGATGCACCCATGGGGCTGATTGCAGCGGTACTGGGTCTTTTTCTTGCGTTTGCTCGGGTCTATGTCGGTGCTCATTATCCGGGGGACGTGATAGGCGGGCTGGTGTTTGGGGCCTTGGTAGTAACCGTACTTTGGCCAATTGGAGTCGCTATTATCAGCCGGATCACGAATCTGATTGCCAGGTCGCCATTGAAGTTTCTAATCTTTGGAAAATCCAAAGGTCCAGTTGGCAGACTTCGGAAGCCTCTCTAGGATCACGCTGTTGTTGGCGCAGCAGCCTCAATGCCGGATAGGCTCAGCCGACTTGGATTTTCCAGGTGACGATCTTGTCTGCGCTTATAATTTCTCTCAGCCAGACCAGGGCCTGCTCAACGACTTCGGTGGTATCAAAGAATTCGATAACGATGGGCAGATGGGCATTTATGTGGGCCAGATCCATGTGATGCACCACGCCATGGCTTCCAAATCCCGCTATACCCCGGAACTGGGTTACCCCTTTAATTTTGTGCTCCTTGTGCAGGCGGTCAAAGATCTCGTCTGCCATTGACTTGTGATGCCTACGCTCACCTTCGAGCACATAGATTCTGACCATTGTCATTTCAGGCATTGAGACCTCCTAGCGATGAGCGAGCCATACACCAAGTATGACTGCCAAAAGACCGAGGAGGAGGGACAAAATGATGTATGTGGCACCTTTGACCAGATGACCGGCCTGGATGAGGGCGTAGGTCTCCAGCGAAAACGTTGAAAAGGTCGTGTAGCCGCCCACTCCGCCGGTAAGCATTCCAGTTCTCACCGGTCCCGAGACATTGAGCTTTTCCAGGGTAATCGTAAAGAGGAATGCCATTAGGAACGATCCAATCACATTTATGCTCAGGGTCGCAATTGGAAAGGACCTTCCGAAAATATCTTGTACCGCGATTGTCTGTCCGTATCTTGCCCAGGCGCCGAGAATTGCAAACAATCCAATGTAGATGAGGGTCAGTTTTCCAGTCTCCTTCCAAGTGCCACTCTAAAACCTAGCGCACCAGTCCATCGGTCGTTACAGGAAGTGTACGAAGAGGATGGCTCCGATGACCAGTGAATAGATTCCGAAAGGGTAGAGATTTTTGGTGCGGAAGTACTTCACGAGGAACGCCACGGAAAGATATGCCGCTATAAATGCGGCAATGCTGCCGACGAGAATTTGAGGACGCACCCCTGAAGCGCTGTGGCCAAGGAGGCTGGGAAGCTTGTAGAGTCCCGCTGCCAGGATGATGGGAGTCGCCAGGAGAAAGGAAAATCTTGCAGAGTCTTCGTGGTCCATGCCTCTGACCAGTCCGGCTACCATTGTTATCCCGGATCGTGAGATTCCCGCTAACAAGGCAAATACCTGAGCAACGCCGATGGCCCCCGCCTCTTTGAATTCCAAAGTATCGAGCTGGCGGTGACCGCTTCCGAGCTGGCGTGAGCCGCCTTTTGAGTGGACCCTTCTAGGGGAGTTTTCTGCCTCTTTGCGCTTCTTTTCGCCTATCAGGAGAATTATTCCGTTGATAAAGAGAAAGAATGACGCCCAGAGCGGTTTTGCGAAAACTGTTCTGAAAAGGTGTTCAAAAAGCAGCCCCATTATCCCAGCAGGGATTGTCGCTACGATCAGCAGCCAGCCGAGCCTTTGGATCGGGGTTTCAATTTTGCGGGTGGAAAATGTTCTGATAACCCCCTTGATGATTTTGATCCAATCGTTGCGAAAGTAGACGAACAATGCAGCGGCGGTCGCCACATGGAGTCCGACTAGAAATGTCAAGAAAAAAGAATTGTCGGCTTTTTGGGCCTTGACGATCTGAGTCCATCCGAAAAGCTGAGGGATAATAACTGAGTGGCCAAGGCTTGAAATGGGGAAAAGTTCAGTAAATCCTTGCAACAAGCCCATTATTACTGCTTGAAGAATGGTCATGACATGGGTATCGGCATGCAACTTGCAGCTCCTATGGCTTTTGTATTGCTAATTCCAGCTATTTCGAATGGTCTGATGATGTGTCGGCGACTTGGGGAAGTATAGCGGGGCTTGCCCGTCAAGGTTAAACTCGACTTTGGGAGTCTGACAGCAGTCCATTGCGTGTCTTGTTGTTATTATCTCCTACACTGTCGCTAGTGTAATTAGGAGAGGTGCCAGAGTGGTCGAATGGGTCTCACTGCTAATGAGTTGACCTGGGAAACCGGGTCCGAGGGTTCAAATCCCTCCCTCTCCGCCAAGTTATTCTGTGTCAAGCCCCGGCAGGGGTAAACCTGAACCCTACCCCCAGTGGCCCCCGGGGCTTCTTTTTGCGATCTCTCGGCTCTGTAGCCGAGTCAGGGTGACCTGCGCTGCACTCTGTGAGTTCCGCGGCGCACCCGATCACAAACAGTGGTTCGAAAGCACTATGCCGGTGCATCAGCGTGCCAATGGGCCCGTTGTTCTCCCCTACAAATGCATCGCCATTCGTGATCCGCACCCGCCTGATTCCCAAATGATGCCTGGCTCACCTTGCGCTTCTTGCGTCTCTTCGTCCACCCGCTTCCCGTTGCTGTTTGGAGCGGCGCCTTGGACAAATCGAAATGATGAAAGCACATATATGTGGTTGAATGGGCTCTAAATATCGAGCATCTGGGATTCGCCGTGCAGGGTGATCAGGGAAAGGACCTGGAGAATGGAGTTTGGGCTGCATCGGCTCATCTGCGAGGATCTTGATGCCTACGTGGAGGAGAGCCGACAATTCTATGATTTGCGGCGGTCTGCAGCCAAGGATGCGCCCCAACCTGACCTGCGGGACCCTGCGGTCCTGAAGGACATCCGCAGCGAGCGCTCTTCGTCGACTTCCCCCAATCGTGCCCTTGAGCATGTGGCCCAGGCTTATGGGCGCGAAGTGCCGGTGCGGGTCATCACCCCGCAGAAGGATGAGATTCGAGGCGTATACCTGGATATCCATGGCGGCGGCTTCTATATGGATTCAGCGGCACGAAACGATTTTCGCAACGCGCGGCTGGCTGATACGACCGGGGTCGCGGTCGTCAGCGTTGATTACCGCCTGGCTCCCGAGTCCCCTTGGCCGGCGGCTCCCGACGATTGTGAAACGGCAGCACTGTGGGCCTTGGATCAGGCGCAACAGAAATTCGGAACCAGCCGCGTGGTGATTGGCGGAGCTTCGGCGGGTTCCAACCTTGCCATGTCAACTCTTATGCGACTCAGGGACCGGGGTTTGACAGGCTCGATCACCGGTGCCGTCTTGGAGTTCGGAGCTTACGACCTAAGTGGACAGACGCCAGGCGGCAGATTATATGCCGGGGAGTACTTCATCGAGGCATATACGGGCCATGCCATCGATCGCACCGACCCCGATATTTCGCCACTTTTCGGACGTCTTCATGGGCTTCCACCAACTTTGCTGATCGTTGGGATCCTGGATATCCTGCTTGAAGACAATTTTGCAATGGCAGCAAGGTTGTCTGTGGCCGGCAACGACGTTGAGATTCGTGTCTATCCCGAGTCACCGCACGGCTTCACCTTTCATCCGACCTCTATGGCAAGAGCAGCTACGCGCGGTATCGAATCCTGGGTCCGGGATCGCCTCGAAGGAAAGTGAAAGAGGCAGGATCTGGTTCTGTCTACAAGGGCTTCTGCCTGAAGCGTGGTGCACTTCGTCCGGTATTCAGTGGTGTGTGATATGAGAATATCGATCAGCTGATTGAAACTGGCAGAGGGCATTTGGAACTCGATACTTTTGTTTTCGGGAATTCCGCCAGAGCCCATAGTGGTGAACCTCGAGAAAATGACGTTGTAGCGCAGAAATCACTGGAAGATACACCCGCCCTTTTGGGTCGAGGTGTGATCTAGAGCAGAACGCTCAAAATGCTGAACGCCCCCAGCCCTGCCATGATCAGCGTGCTTAAGAGTTGAACCGGTTTGAGCGGCACTTTTGAAAGCACCGTTGATCCAAAGTAAATTCCAAGTCCCGTGACCGACAACAGACCGAGAAGAGAGCCTATTCCCACCGAGACCGGATCTGCCGTCTTGGCTGCAAGATTTGCAGTGGCAATTTGGGTTATGTCTCCGAATTCAGCAAGGAAAATCACTCCGAATGCGACCAGAACTTGGGGCCAGAAATGTTCCTGCGCCATCTCCCGCACCAGCGTTTCCTCTTTATCTATTTCATCCGTTCTCATATCCCTTATGAGCAGCGCTGCCCCTATAAGAAAACCAAGACCTATGGCGAGTTCAAGTGGCTTTCTTGGAATACGTGATATCAGCCCTCCAACAGCTACGGCAATTATCACCTGGAAAAGGAATGCCACCGAGGCTCCGAGGAATACCCTAAGTGGCGCCAGTTTGGAACCCATGATGATCGATGAGATCATCGTTTTATCTGGAAGCTCCGCCAAAAAGATGATTGCAAACGTCGATGTTATAAGAGCAAGGTGCAATTTTTTCCTCGAAGTCTTCCCCGGCCCTATAGAGCGTACACCGGACCAAAGGCCTTTGATCCGGATTGTTCTGCATCGTGAAATGCTTCAACCAGGCTAATCAATGTCGTCCGCAGTTCAAGGAAACCACAGAGTTTTTCGCGGCCTGGGACGATCTAACGCGCAGCCGGATTGGCGCCGCCAATCCGGCTGGTTACCCGAAGGCTCTTAAATTTTTCATTGAAAAAGTATTAGGTATGTATTAGTTTCATTTTCATACTTACTTAGCTTGCCACAAATAGTTCTAGAAGCATTGGGGGAAAAGTGACTGGGGTACGGGTATTGGCTGGTACGCGCAAGGGGGCTTTCATTCTGAGTTCCGACGAAGGAAGGAAGCAGTGGAATATTTCTGGGCCCCATTTTGCCGGTTGGGAAATTTATCATATAAAGGGATCTTCTGTTAATCCCGATCGTCTCTACGCTTCACAGTCCAGCTCATGGTTTGGACAGCATATGCAGCGTTCAGACAATGGTGGCGTTACCTGGAATCCGGTGGGGAATGAATTCCTTTACGATGGTGTGGCTGGAACCCATCAGTGGTATGACGGAACTCCGCGTCCATGGGAGTTCAAGAGAGTGTGGCACCTGGAGCCATCCGATTTCGATCCGGAAGAGGTCTACGCAGGCGTCGAAGATGCGGCTCTATTCAAGTCCACAGATGGCGGCTCGACCTGGAAGGAGCTGTCCGGCCTGCGCACCAGCAAAACTGGATCTTCATGGCAGCCGGGAGCAGGCGGCATGTGCCTGCACACCATTGTCCTTGATCCCAAATCCAATGGGCAGATATTCGTGGCGATTTCTGCTGCGGGGGTGTTTCGTTCAGAGGATGGCGGCGAAACCTGGAAGCCTTCAAACAAGGGACTCGTGTCAGAATACATTCCAGATCCAACTGCGGAAGTCGGACATTGCGTGCACAAGATCGCCATGCACAAGTCCCGTCCGGAAGTCTTGTACATGCAGAAGCACTGGGATGTGATGAGAAGCGACGACAGTGGGGAGAACTGGTACGAGATCAGCGGTGATCTGCCGACAGATTTTGGATTTGCCATCGACGTTCATGCCCACGAACCGGAAACGGTTTATGTCGTTCCCATCAAGAGTGACTCGGAGCATTTCGTTGATGGGAGCCTCAAGGTTTTTCGCAGCAGGACCGGCGGAAACGAGTGGGAGCCGTTGAGTAAAGGATTGCCCCAGTCAAACTGCTATGTAAATGTATTGCGTGATGCCATGGCTGTAGATTCCCTGGAAAGCTGTGGAGTCTATTTTGGAACTTCTGGAGGACAGATCTACGCATCGAGCGATTCGGGAGACAGTTGGCAAGCAATCGTCCATGACCTCCCTCCAGTGCTCTCAGTTGAGGTTCAGACCCTAAAATGATCCGGGTCAGGCTTCCCGATCACCTATGCACTCTCGCCGGCGCAAGCCGTGAAGTTGAACTCAGCGTTGATGGCAAAGCGACTCAGCAGCTGGTGCTCGACGCGCTTGAGTTGCGATTTCCTGCATTAAAGGGTGCATTGCGCGATCCTCAGACAGCAAGGCGCAGGCCTTTTGTTCGCTTCTATGCTGGCGGAGAAGATCTATCTCAACTACCTCCGGATTTGCCGCTCCCGCCTGCCGTGGCGAATGGGGACGAGCCATTCCTGGTCATAGCCGCAATAGCTGGCGGATGATGTCTGGCAGAGGATTCAAGCAGTCGTTTGAACATTCGATCCGACAGAATATGCCAGCTAGCCCAGACACGTCGGCTGCCCAGCAGATGGAAGCTTCGACTTAATCACCGCTCCCTGATAGCGCTCATATTATGCTGGGTTCGGGTCGTCCATGGTATATCCGACAGAATTACCCTGGCAGCCGATGGCGGGCCTGCGATCTGGATGGGAGTCGAAATGAAACGATTCGGCGGTCGGGGATATAGTATGCGTTGCCTGGGCAGCTGGTCCAGTCTGCGCAAGTTTGCCGATGACTTTTGTTCCGGGGCCTGACGCCGATGAAGACGGCGTTCGTGTTGTCAGGCGGTGGGAGTCTCGGAGCCGTACAGGTGGGAATGCTGCTAGCCCTTGCCGAGCACGAGGTTCTGCCCGATGTAATTGTTGGCACTTCAGTAGGAGCCGTAAATGCCGCTTGGGTTGCCAGCTGGCCGGGCTTCGAAGGGGCCCAGCATCTAGCCGAAATATGGATGAAAGTTCGACGAAATGACATATTTCCCATCAGGCCGATAACTGGCTTTCGTGGCTTTGCCGGCCACAACAATTATCTGGTGAATCCCCGCAAATTTCGCTCGTTGCTCGAGAGCAACTTGACCTATTCCCTGCTTGAGGATGCTCCGGTCCCGGTGAAGGTGGTTACCACTGAATTGAGTACCGGGCTGGAGGTCGTGCTGGACCGGGGGAGCGTGGTTGACGCCGTTAGCGCAAGTGCTGCCATTCCCGGGATCTTCCCTCCGGTAACCATAAATGGACGGCGGCTGGTCGACGGAGGCATTGCGAATGACGCCCCGATTTCACATGCGGTGGACTTTGGAGCCTCAACGGTTTATGTGCTTCCTACAGGATACGCATGCTCGCTGAGATCATTGCCCAAAAGTGCGCTGGGTGCCGCGCTGCAGGCTATTTCGCTTCTAACCCATCAGAGACTTGTTGCAGATATTGAGCGCTACCGGGGTGTTGTTGACCTCAGGGTATTTCCGGCCCTGTGCCCGATGAATGTTTCGCCGCTCGATTTTTCTCAAACTGGGACTCTGATCGAAAAAGCCCATATGAGCGCCTCTCGATGGCTGGACGCTTTTGATAAGTGTGACTTGGCTCCCAGTGCCAGCATCGACGTTTACAAGCATGAGTTCCACAACGGATGACTGCTGGAATCACGGAAATAAGTGGGCGAGAAGGGAGTTGAACCCTCACATCCTTACGGATACAGGAACCTGAATCCTGCGCGTCTGCCTATTCCGCCACTCGCCCAAAAACACGAGCTTTACGCTCGTCAGCAAAACTACCTTAGCGGATTTGAGATTGACAGTCGCACTTGTTGTGCCGATTAGTCCGGTGCCGGCTGAAAGCCAGTTGAACAGGCTGTATACCTATGTTGATCCTGAATTAGTAGATTATAGGTATGGGTCTATCTAGCTTCGAGTCTCGAATTGAGCGTTTAGTAGAGGGAGCATTTGCACGCACCTCGAAAAGAGGCCTGCAACCTGCGGAATTAGGACGGCGGCTCATACGTGAAATTGAAATCGAGCGTAGAGTAGGAGTCAAGGGAGTGGTTGCTCCCAACAATTTCGAGGTGTTTTTGTCATTCCGTGACTACGAGGATTTTGAGGGATTTTCCTCCACGATATGCAGCGAACTTGAAAAACTGGTGGTCGATCATTGCGCTCAGAATCATTACCGCCTTCCCGGACCGGTTAAGGTGAGACTTGTGGAGGACACGTCGTTCAGGCCGAGCACCTTCAGAATTGATGCCGAGTTCAACGAGGAGGAGAACTTCCTGGTTGGCGGCTCGCTTATTCTTCCAAATGGACATAAGGTCCCTGTTGAGAAACAGGCGGTCAGTATCGGACGCATGCCCGGTTCTACGATAGTTATAGACGATCCCAAAGTCTCAAGGCAGCACGCGCAAGTTTTTATAGATCAGGACCAGGTAATTCTGACCGATCTTGGTTCCACTAACGGGACTTATGTGAATGGTGTGCGGGTGGCACGGACTGAATTGAAAAATCAAGATGAAATTATTATAGGTGCTGCTCATATCGTCTTTGTGGAGAACTAGCTATGCCGGTTTCGCTGCTAAACTTGTTCAAGTACCTGCTGGTCGTATTGGTGTGGCTCTTTTTCCTGCGTGTGCTACGGGCTATCTGGGTCGAGTCCAGGCCTGAGCGGAGTCCGATAATGGTTTCAGCACCGGCACCGGCTCCAACTGTTGCTCAACCAAAGGCATCAAGGCGGGCAAAGGCTAGTGTCTTTTCCAGTGGATCTGCACCTAAGCTGCGTGCCGTGGCAGGCACCTCGCTTGAATCCGGGGCGGAATTCAATATCACAAGTACCATCACTATTGGCAGAGGGCAGGGCTGCAATATCGCAATTCCAAGAGACACGTTTGCATCCAGCGTGCATGCGAGGGTTTACGAGCATTCAAATGGCTATTATGTCGAGGATTTAGACTCCACAAACGGAACATTTGTCAATGGTAAGAAAATTTCTGGCCCTCAGGTTATTGTGTCAGGAGACCGATTACAGATTGGCCAGACCATATTTGAGGTTAGCGTTTGATTTCACTTTCTTGGGGTGTGGCAAGTGATACTGGTCGCATCAGAAAAAATAACCAAGATTCCTACCTTGCCACTGGGACAGTTTTTGCCGTCGCCGACGGCATGGGCGGCCATGTCGGCGGGGAGATAGCTTCCAAAATTGCCATAGATGTGTTCAAGGATGCCTTTTCCGGTTCGGGGGAAAACTCGGACATTGTGGAAGTCGTCCGCCAAGCAAATTCGGCAATTCTCTCCCGGGCATCGAAAGAACCCAAGCTGGCCGGCATGGGGACTACATTGTGCCTCCTTTCGGTTACCGACTCTGGCAAAGACCAGCTGGATCTGATAAATATCGGGGATTCGCGGGGGTATCTCTTCAGGGCTGGCGAACTGTACCAGTTGACTGACGACCATACGCTGGTTTCGGAAATGCTGAAGTCCGGGGATATTTCCAAGGATCAGGCGGGGAGCCATCGGGCCAAACACATACTTACCCGCGCCCTGGGTGTGGACTCGCAGGTCGAAATCGACCATTGGACAATTGACCCAATGCAGAGCGACCTTTATCTGCTATGCAGCGATGGGTTGACCAATGAGATGGCAGACCCAGAGATTAGCCAGGTGCTGGCCAAGTCAGATTCTGCTGAAGCAATGGCGCAGGAACTTGTTGATACTGCTCTGGCAAACGGCGGGTCTGACAACGTGACCTGCATAGTAGTTCAGGTCGAGAGCGTGGTTCCGGCGCCGCTGTCGTCTGGAGCGGAGAAGACCAGGATTGTTGAGTTGCCAAGCCAGACCAAGCTGAGAGAGCGGCTGCAAAGCGCCACGCACTCCTACGGTGCCGACATGGTGGAGCGGGATCGTTTCATTGCTGTTTCCCAGCTTCAAAAGGAGAAAAAAGAAGACGAAGCCAAAGAACGGCGCACCCGGGACAACGCTGGGAAAGTTGTCGGTCCGGCGGTGCGCGTGAATCCGGTGAATGCGGTAATCTCATCTTCCACCGCACGGTCTCCTGAACTTTTGGCCATTCCGATGCCGCTGCCAAAGCGGGCGACCGAGAGAAGGTTCCATCTTGCCTCGCTGCTGAGAAGCTTCGTCTTTCTTGTGATACTCGTCGTAGTTTTAGCCCTTGGGGTGAGCGCGATTGGCATCTACGCCAATCATTCCTATTATGTGGGTCTTGACCACTCAAATGTCGCGATATACAAGGGCCGCCCAGGCGGATTGCTGTGGTACAATCCGAGCCTGGTGAGAGATACGCAATTGACAACGCAGGAGGTGGCGCCCTATCACCTGCCTGATCTGACAAAAGGAATTGCCGAGCCCTCGCTATCAGCTGCAAATACTTACATAAATAACCTTTTGAACGAGTCGAGGCAGATTGGGACTTTGTCTTCGAATCCGCCTCCAACCACAGCTGCGAATGCCTCACCGACAACGACGGTGGCTGGTGCAAGTGGATAAACGAATACGACGGCTTGGCATCTTCTTAATCATCTTGTTTGGAATTCTCTTTCTACAACTCAACAATCTGCAGGTAGTTCAAGCAAGCAGCCTCGATAACAAGCCGGGAAACACTCTCACTGCTTCGTCGGCCAATTCGCAGCCGCGGGGAGTGATTGTGGCGAGGAACGGCACCGTTCTCGCCAGATCGGTGCCGGTTGCGGATCAGTTCCACTATCAAAGGCAGTACCTCAACGGTCCTCTTTACGCCGACATAACCGGATTCGACTCTCTCATTTACGGCACAAGCGGCATCGAGTCCAGCTACAACAAATACCTGGTGGCCCAGCAAAATCAGTACACATCCCTTTCTGACATCTTTTCTACCCAGGAAAAGTATGCAACTGATACCGTTGTGCTTACCGTCTCCGCAAAACTCCAGGCCGAAGCCGCTAAGGCACTGGGATCGCTGAAGGGGTCGGTCGTGGCAATTGATCCATCTTCAGGGGCAATTTTGGCCATGTACTCCAATCCGACCTACGATCCAAATCTGCTTGCCGGGCACTCATCGGCCAACGTTGAGGCGGCGTGGAAAAATTATCAGAGCGACCCGAGCCAGCCGATGCTCGGCTGGGCATACAGCAGGAACTACCCCCCGGGGTCGACGTTCAAAGTTATAACGACATCGGCGATTTTTGACCACGCACCGCAAATAGCATCGCAGACTTTCCCCAATCAGACCCAGATAGCTCTTCCAAACACTGTAAACACGCTCTCAAATTATGACCACGAGAGTTGCGGCGGCTCACTTGCAGTATTGTTGGCAGTGAGTTGTGATACGGCTTATGCACAGATAGGCATGCAATTGGGCGCTCAGAACATGTACAACGAAGCGTACTCATTTGGTTTCGATCAAACCCCGCCGCTCGATATCCCCGGTGCTGCTGCAGCGCAGTTTCCCAAGGCCAGCTCTTTTGACAGGAATATTCCAGGACTTGCCTATTCTGCGATTGGCCAGGAGAACGTTTCGGCTTCAGCACTCCAGATGGCATTGGTGAGTGCGGGAATAGCTGATAAAGGAAACATTATGGCTCCCCACCTTATGAGTCAGATTAGGAACTCTCAGGACCAGATCGTGACCAGCTACATTCCCAAAGTCTGGAAACGGGCTACATCGGCCTCGACGGCCGCGCAGGTGACGCAGCTAATGGTGGGTGTAGTTCAAAATGGGACTGCGCAGGGAATCGCCATACCCGGTGTCGAGATTGCAGCCAAAACGGGTACCGCTCAGACAAATTTGGCGACCTCGGCTAACCTTTCATCGGGTGGATCCGAGAACTGGATGGTAGCCTTTGCCCCTGCTCAGAATCCCAAGATTGCCATTGCGGTCGTGGTCCCCGTTCAGAAAGGCCTTGCTCCCAACTCGACTGGAGCTTTGTATGCAGGACCGGTAGTAAAATCGATGATCCAGACGGCCCTAGGGCTTTCGTAGCTTAGAGATAAGGCATATAGAAGCGATGCTCCCAACGGAAAATAAGCCATACGGCGGAAGATACGAGTTGATTCAAAAGATCGCTCGTGGAGGCATGGCCGAGGTGTACATGGCAAAGGACCAGTTGCTGGACCGGCCAGTGGCGCTGAAGGTGCTCTTCCCTGAACTGTCAGTGAATGTATCCTTCGTGGAGAGGTTCAGAAGGGAAGCACAGGCCGCCGCCAATCTGTCTCATCCGAATATCGTTTCGGTTTTCGACTGGGGAGAGGCTGACAATACTTATTACATCGTCATGGAGCTTGTCGATGGTATTACTCTCGCCTCGTTGATACAGGAGAGCGAGCGGATAGAGCCCTATAAGGCGGCTTCGATTGCCGCCGAGGTTGCCGCGTCACTTTCATTCGCGCACAAGCACGGCGTGATCCACAGGGACGTCAAGCCGTCGAATGTGCTGCTTACCGAGGATGGCCAGGTCAAGGTGGCTGATTTCGGCATTGCCCGGGCGGCAACAGCCGACGGGGATCTGACGCAAACCGGGGCAGTAATGGGAACCGCAACCTATATCCCTCCGGAGCAAGCTCAGGGACTTGCTGTTGATGGCCGGAGCGACGTCTACTCGCTCGGCGTTGTTCTATATGAAATGCTTGTCGGAAAGGTTCCATTCACCGGAGACAGCCCGCTCGCAATTGCTTATAAGCATGTCCGTGAAGAGCCGGTGCATCCAAGGACATTTGTGCCGGAGATTCCCGAAGCTCTCGAAGCGATCGTTATGAAAGCCATGGCAAAAGATCCATCGGCACGTTATCAGAGTGCTCTTGAGATGCGCGACGATCTTCTAAGGTTCCTGAATCATAAAGAAGTTGCGGCACTTGCCGGCACTGACCCCGGTGCCACCCAGGCGCTGCCTTTGGTTGCTGGATTTGGCGGCGCGTCTCAGCCCACGGAAGTGATACGAACTGCGCCTATCACGGCAGTTGACCGAGAGCGGCGCGGGCCTAACTGGCTCGTTATCGGAATCATTTTGTTGCTCATTATCATCGGGGCACTACTTCTGGGCGCCAAGTACTTCTTTGGCTCAGGCTCTCCCGGAGCAGCGGCCGCCACCACAGTGCAAGTACCATCGGTAATCGGTGAGAGCCAAGCCAACGCTGTCGCAACCCTGACAAATGTCGGACTCAAATCGTCAATCACCAAGCAGGACTCCAACGAATCCACAGGGACGGTCCTATCCGAAAATCCCAATGCCGGAGTCACGGTTACAAAGGGATCCACGGTTGCACTGGTAGTCAGCTCGGGTGTTGAGCAGGTGGCGGTTCCCAATGTGGTCGGCCAGCCTTTGGCAACAGCAGAGTCGACATTGTTGGGTGCCGGATTCCAGGTAACCACCAATTACTCGACCAATCCAGCGGCTGCGGGCACAGTATTCTCGGAGTCTCCGCCCGCGAACACCCAGGCTCCCAAGGGTTCAACAGTGACTCTCGGGGTATCGAATGGTCCATCTCAGGTGGCGGTTCCCAATGTGGTCGGCCAGCCTTTGGCTCAGGCCGCTAATACGTTAGGTTCGCACAACCTTACGATGGGATCTGTGACCTACCAGCCGTCGCCTTCTGTGCCCAGTGGGGATGTGATGTCGACTAATCCGGTGGCTGGGACGAATGTTGCTCCCAATACCCCGGTTGACATGGTGGTATCGCAGGGGCCGAGTCCTTCGACCACGACCACGGCGCCCTCGGCGTCCACTACCACTACGTTTCCAAATACGACAACAACGGCTGCCGGCTAGAGCTCAAGCAGCTGGCTGGTGCCCGCTGGGCGTGCGAGATCCAGGAAGTTCTGAATTATGGTTTTTCCGGTGTCGGTAAATATGGATTCTGGATGGAACTGCACCCCCTCGACTGGGAGGGTCTTGTGCCTGATGCCCATGATCAGTCCGTCCTCGCTGGTCGCAGTAATCTCAAGATCGGGGGAAAGTGTTTCTCTTTCGATGATGAGCGAGTGGTAACGGGTGGCTCTAAAGGGGTTTGGCAAGCCTTTGAACACCCCGTTGCCGTCGTGGCTTATCATCGATGTCTTTCCGTGCATCAGATAGGGCGCCCTTACCACCTTGGATCCGAACGCCTCTCCGATGGCCTGGTGACCCAGGCACACGCCAAAAACCAAGATTCCCGATTCCGCTGCCGCCAGCACAAGGTCCTCGGTGATCCCAGCCTCGCTGGGGATGCCAGGTCCGGGAGAGATAAGGATTGCGCCAGGTTCGAGTTCAAGAACCTGCTTGACGCTCACCTTGTTGTTTCTGTATACGACCGGTTCGGCCCCGGATTCCCCGAGATACTGGACCAGATTGTAAACAAACGAGTCATAATTGTCGATAACGACTATTTTTTGTTCTTTTCTTGGCACGCTTCCCCATTTTTTAGATGGTAATTGTTCCGCTCCAACCCATTGCTGGCTTTGCTCTACTATCCTAGCCAGTGTGATTCAGTGGCCTAAAATGTTATCCAAGTCATCCAAGAAGGAAAAGCTGAGCAAAAAAGCCAAGGCGCCGAGAGGCAGATACACGCCGAAGTCGGAGCGGCCCAAGTCTTACCATTCGCCGAGATGGGTACCGATCTCGATGTTCGTGTTCCTGGCCCTTGGTGTGCTCCTAATTATCGTCAATTATCTGACGATCCTTCCCGGCGGCGCCTCCAACTGGTATCTCCTCGGCGGGCTGGTTCTGCTGGCTGTTGGTTTCTGGATGGCGACCAAATACCAATAATATGCTCAAAGCCTTTCGATAATCGTGGCGTTGGCCTGACCGCCGCCTTCGCACATTGTCTGAAGGCCAAACCTTCCACCCGTTCTCTCCAACTCGTTCAGCAGTGTTGCCAGCAGACGTGTGCCTGAAGCGCCAAGCGGGTGTCCCAGGGCAATTGCCCCGCCATTGACATTGACCTTTTCCATATCTGGCTTTATTTCTTTTTCCCATGCCAGTACCACCGAGGCGAATGCCTCATTGATTTCGATAAGGTCCAACTCCTCTAGTGCAATACCGCTTTTAGCCAGAATTTTACGCGTGGCGGGTATCGGGCCGGTCAGCATGGTAATGGGGTCAACTCCCGCCAGGGCAAACGCGGCGAACCGGGCTCGCGGCTTAAGATTCAGCTTGCTGGCCATTGACTCGGACATGATCAATGCCGCGGATGCGCCATCAGTGATTTGAGAGGAGTTTCCTGCAGTTATCTTCCCGTTCTCCTTGAAGGCTGGTTTCAGGCCGGCCAGCTTTTCTGGGGAAGTGTCCCCTCTGATGCCCTCGTCAACAGACAAGATCTCGCCCGTCTCTCTTCCCTGGGGATCTCTGACAGCAATCGGAATGATTTCATGGTCGAAACGGTGCTCCGTGGTCGCCAGGTGGGCGCGCATGTGGCTTTTGAAGGAGTATTCGTCGAGTTCTTCGCGCGAGAGATGCCACATGTCTGCAATCATCTCCGCGCTTATGCCCTGGGGGACAATGCCGCCATTGGCGCGGTACCGATCGTTCATCCTTGGCCCGAAGGGCATCCCGGGACCACTGGACATGTTCGCGCCAAGGGGCACTCTGGTCATGCATTCGATTCCGGCTGCAATGACGATGTCCTGCGAGCCGCTCATTATGGCCTGAGCGGCAAATGTGGCGGCCTGCTGAGACGAGCCACACTGTCGGTCGAGAGTGGTGCCGCAGACCGATTCCGGAAATCCGGCAGCCAAAACAGCGTTTCTGGCAATGTTGACCCCTTGTTCCCCGATCTGAGTGACGCATCCCATGATCACGTCTTCTATCAGGCCAGGATCGATGTCGTTCCTTTCGACAAGCGCTTTCAGAGGCTCGCTGGCCAGATCCACCGCGTGCCATCCAGAGAGTCTGCCGCCTCTTTTTCCGCCAGGTGTTCTGACGATGTCGATAATTACCGCCTGCTCCATTGGATCTCCCGGGGTCTGCAACTTGTACTGGGTGCGGGCAACAGCCACTGCTTCGAGGCTAGCACAACTGCGGGCGGCCCCATGGGCCTGAGGTCTTGGTCGGATTAGTTCGACTGCAACGGATCAGCCTTTATAAGGTTGACGACATTGATTGAGCCAAGGCTTGTAATTCGAAGTTCGGGCATCACCGCCAGGGACAACTGGTCGAGGCCTGTGAAGGGGTGGTCTAGCTTCGTACCGACACTCCTTGCCGCCGCATCGGAGGCTTGCAGCTCCTTGAGCAGCTCCGGAGCTCCGAGCGTCGAGATAATTCCTCCGATGGGGAGGCTGACCGAGGCTATGATTTCGCTGTTTTTTACTACGACGCGTCCTCCGCCCATTTGGATCAGGGCCGCGACAGCAATTGCCATATCCTCGATTCCGCCTGCTGAATTCGAGCCCACCACGATCAGGCTGTGGGGCCCCCGCGCGACGGTGCAGGCAATAGCCCCCTGAGTGAGTCCCAGGCCCTCCACCAGGCCGATGCCGACGTCTTTGCCAAGGCTTTTGCGGCCAAGGATGGCCAGCCGGCTTATGGAAAGGTCATCGGCATGGAACTCACGCTCGACCTCTTTTACCGTCGAGCTGTTCTGGCCAAGGGAGATGATCTTTACAAGTTGCCCCCTGGCCTGTGGCAGAGAAAAGCTTTCCGGCCCTATTTTCGCCAAGTCTATCTGGATTGTCTCGAGCATCCATGGTGGAGGCGAAGTCTTTGGGACCGTGAACACCATCGTCTTCCCGGAGCGTGCCACCAGGGTTCCCTTCTGGAAAACCATAGACGGCCTGAAATCGACAAGGTTGGGAAGAATTACCAGATCCGCCTGATAGCCGGGGCTCAAATATCCCAGGCGGCTAAAACCATGGAATTCCGCCGGATTGGTGGACGCCATAATCAGCGCATCCTCCGGTGCTATGCCGTTTTCGACGGCGATCCTCAGGCAGTCATCGATGTGGCCCCTGGCAGCCAATGTCTCCAGGTCGCGTTCATCGGTGCCAAAGGCCAGATTTTTAGTGCCGTACTTTGCTACCAGCGGAAGAAGCTCTTCGATGTTATGGCGGATCGTTCCGTGGCGAAGGAAAACCCACATGCCTTTGCGGTGCTTCTCCAGGGCTTCTTCATAGGTGAGGCACGCAACGTCCGAATCGACTCCGGCGCTAAGGTAGGCGTCAAGGTTGGATCCCGTGGCTCCTGGTGCGTGGCCTACAACTCTGAGTCCCCGCGCAGCGGCGATTTTTGCCAGTGCGTCGTCTTCTCCATTGATTATTCTTGTCTGATTCAAGAGGCCGCCGACGCCGATTGCACCGTAGTCTCGAATGAGCCGGGCAATTTCGATAGCTCCAGCATGCTCGCCAGTGCTGTCGAATTGCGATGACTGGGCCGAGCTGGAGGCATAAATCCCGAAGGTGAATGGCAGCTTGTCAGCTGCCCCAGCGAGTTCTTCGATGCCTCGAACCCCGAAGACACTGGTGAGCTGGTACGGATCTGATGCAACCGCCGTGGTCCCGTGAGGCAGCACCGCGTCCACGAAGGCGTCGATCCAAAGTTTGGTGTACTCCAAACTTACATATCCGTCTATGAACCCCGGAGATATGTAAGCGCCGCGAACATCGATGATTTCGTGGGCCTCGTGATCGCCCCAGCCAACGATGAATCCGTTTTTGATCGCGAGCCCCGTCTCTATCCACTCTTTGGTGGCGGGGGAAAATACCCTTCCACCTACAACAGAGATGTCAGCCGGTGCCTCTTTCCTTGCAACTGAAAGCATCTCTTTAGAGCCGGGGTTACGCAACATAGTTCAACATTAGAGGTAAGAATGGCGCTTAACTATGCTGTTTTGTGAATTTAATCCCTCGTTGAACAA
>SCQM01000046.1 GCA_004298555.1 Actinomycetota bacterium
GCGCGTGGCTTCAGTTTCCCTTGTGGGTTACACCAACTCTGGAAAATCAACCCTTCTGAATGCGCTGACTGACGCCAAGGCATTTGTAGCTAACAAACTTTTTGCGACCTTGGATCCCAGAACCCGCAGGCTTGAGCTTCCGGGAGGCGAGGCAATCTTGTGCTCCGATACGGTTGGATTTGTGAAAAAGCTTCCCCATCAGCTGGTGGAGGCCTTCCGTTCGACGCTGGAGGTGGTTGCAGAGTCGGACCTGCTTTGCCATGTCGTTGATGCGTCTGGTAGTGATATCGAAGGTCGGATGCAGGCGGTTCGAACGGTTTTGGGAGAGATTGATGCGGGAGGTGTGAACGAGTTGCTGGTGTTCAACAAGATCGACCGTCTTTGCGAGCCCGATTTGAATGTCCTGAAAATGAAGTATCCAGATGCCGTCTACGTCTCAGCAACTGAACGCCAGGGGCTCGATGATCTACTAGAAGAAATTGCGGTGCGGCTGCGCGCTATGGCCAAAGTGGTGGATCTGCTGGTGCCTTACGATCGGGGTGATCTTTTGGCGATGCTGCATCGTGAAGGTGAAGTTATATTTCAGCGGGAGTCTGAGGCTGGATTCAGGGTGAAGGCGCGCCTTGAAGGTGCATCTCTGGAATTGTTTCGTGATTATCAAGTGACGGTCTAACTGCCGCTCCAGCTTAGGCCTTTAGGCTGATTGGGTAGCATGGAGATGCGTTTTGGATTGGGTCCATCCAATTAGCGCTGCCAATATCGGACAACACTTAGGGCTGGAGACGATTAAGGATGTCATCTGAGGTTTCATCGGGGTTTACTCCGCCACCATATCCTTACGATAGGCTTGAATCTGTTGCTGAGCTGGCAAGTAAACATCCAGGTGGAATGATCGACCTTAGCGTAGGCACTCCCGTGGATTCGCCTATCAAAGAAGTCGTAGAGGCTCTTTCGAGTTCTAATGCGGAGAAGGGATATCCGGCTTCGCTGGGTTCGGTTGAGTTGAGAGGCTCGATGCGGGACTGGTTGGTGCGCCGATTCGGTGTGGATATCCCGATACGCAATATTGCCAGCTGCATTGGAACCAAGGAGTTTGTCGCCAGCACCCCATGGTATTTGAAGTTGCGAAACCCGTCCAAGGATACGGTGCTGTATCCCGCGGTTTCATATCCAACCTATGCACTTGGAGCAGAGCTCGCGCAATGCCGCCCAGTACCAGTTGCTGTCGGAGATGGCGGAAGGCTGCAACTTGATTCCATCAATCCACAAGACTTGGAAAGAGCAGTAATGCTCTGGTCAAACTCCCCATCGAATCCCACGGGCGAGCTTGACGATCTTAGAGCGCTGTATGACTTCGCGAATAAAACCAGCATTCCGGTGTTCTCTGATGAGTGCTACGCCGAATTTACCTGGTCAGGCGAACCTGACTCGATTCTCAAATACGGAAGCGACAATGTAGTTGCAGTCCATTCTCTTTCAAAACGGTCGAACCTGGCCGGCATAAGAGTTGGGTTTTACGCTGGTGACTCAGATTTGGTCGACTATCTGGCACTCGTCAGAAAGCATGCTGGAATGATGGTTCCGGGGCCGATGCAGCACGGAGCGTCGATCGCATTCAAGGATGACGCTCACGTCGAATTGCAGCGCCGGGTTTATTCCGAGCGGCTCCAATTTATGAGAGGGATATTTACCAGGCGTGGCTACGATGTGCCCGCTCCCAAGGGAGGTTTCTATCTATGGTTCAGGTCTGAACTGGAGGACGGTTTCGAGCTGGCTGCAGAATTGGCTAGGGATCTTGGGATTCTCGTGTCACCGGGGGAGTTTTACGGTATTGATTCACGCCCGTTTGTACGTGTGGCAATGGTGGCGGATTTGGGCAAGCTCGAGTTGGTTGCCCAGAGGGCAGAAATGAAGGAAAGGTTCTGATGACTGATTTGGAAGCACGGATTGAAAAGCTTTGGTTTCGAAGGGCTGAAGTTGATCCATCTGACGTTGAATCCCGCATGCTGGTTCATGAGGCGATAAACTTGCTCGACTCTGGTGAAGCCAGAGTAGCGGAGATCGACCCGGCCAGTGATCAGGTGGTGGTGCATGAATGGTTGAAGCATGCCATTCTTATGTTGTTCCGGTTTTCTGATATGAAGACCATGGATCTGGCGCCGTTTGAGTTCGTAGATCGCATTCCCTTGAAGGCAGATTTTGCTTCTCACGGGGTTCGGGTGGTACCTGGAGCTTCCGCAAGGTGGGGCTCCTTTTTGGAGGCGGGCGTGACCCTTATGCCAAGCTACGTCAATATTGGAGCCAGAGTCGGCAGTGGCACAATGGTGGATACCTGGGCCACTGTTGGCTCCTGTGCACAGATTGGAAAAAGAGTCCATCTATCTGGCGGCGTAGGAATCGGCGGGGTTCTGGAGCCAGTCCAGGCTTCCCCCGTGGTGATCGAGGACGAGGCATTTATCGGATCAAGAGCGATGATTACCGAAGGTGCCCGGGTTGGCGAAGGCGCTGTCGTGGCCGCAGGCGTGATTCTGAATCCCTCCATCCCGGTCATCGATTCGGAGACAGGCGAGGAGATTTTCCGCGGACGGATACCGCCCTGGAGCGTTGCTATCAGTGCAACGAGGCCTAGGAAGTTTGCGGGTGGTGAATTCGGTCTGCCCTGCGTTCTTGTGATCAAGCATTTGAGCGAGGGCGAACGGCACGATAAAGCTGGCCTGAATGACCTCCTTAGGGACCACGGTGTTGCAACCTGACAGATCTTGTTGGATAAAAAGGAGATGTTGCTGAAATATGGGAACCGATCTCTCGGCGCTCTGCCAAAGCATGGTTGCAATCCCCTCAGTTTCCCATGATGAGGAGAAGATAGCTGATTTCGTGGCAAGCCACTTGGCGGGCATTGCCAGCCTTGACCTTTTGCGGATCGGCAACAACATAGTCGCCCGCTCATCTTTCGGCAGGTCATCACGAGTTGTCGTTGCCGGCCATCTGGATACAGTTCCGCCTGACGACAATCAAGTTCTACGCGTGGAAAACCGCAGGATTTACGGATTGGGAAGCGCAGACATGAAGGCCGGACTAGCCGTGATGCTTGGCCTGGCAGAGCTGGTAGAGAGTTTTCTAGTTGATTTGACGCTTGTCTTTTACGTATGCGAGGAGGTTGCCTCGGTTTTCAGCGGATTGCTGGAAATCGAACATGCGGATCCGGAATTGCTGCAAAGCGATGCAGCCGTGCTCATGGAGCCCACGTCCAACCGCATTGAGGCTGGGTGTCAGGGAACAATGCGCATAAGGGTTGGGCTGGCTGGGAAGCGGGCTCATACTGCCAGGCCGTGGGCGGGTGTGAACGCAATACATCGGCTGGGGGATCTTATTAATCGTATTGCTCATGCAGAGCTTGACAACCCTATAGTCGATGGCCTGCAATTTCGTGAAGCTATGCAGGTCGTGGGTGTCAGCGGAGGAATTGCGAACAATGTAGTTCCTGATCTCGCCTCCGTCACAGTCAATTACAGATTCGCTCCGAATAAAGGAATTGATGCGGCTTTCCAGTCAGTCAAGTCATTACTTGCCGATTTGGTCGATCGAGATCGGGGCGACGATATCGTTTTGGAGGAGGGCGTCTTAGGAGCAAGTCCCAATCTGGGTGACCCCTTCATTATGAAGCTGCTAGCTGCCACTAATAAAATGCCGGAGGCCAAACTGGGCTGGACTGATGCTGCCTTCTTTTCGTCGAGGGGAATTCCTGCTACAAATTTTGGCCCGGGAAATCCTTTGCTGGCGCACTCCAGAGATGAGTTCGTTGAACTCTCAGAAATTGAGGCGGCCTTTGGAATTATGAAACGCGCACTTGGAAGTTAAATCGACCGAAGAATATTTACGACCCTGCCATAAACCGTGATCTCTTCGGCAGGAAATACCATCGGGGCATATGCGGGATTTGAAGGGATTAGCGTTACGTATCCTCCATTTGTCGTCACCCTTTTGATTGTTGCTTCGTCATTAGGAGTTCCTACAACTGCTATATGATTGGGTTCGACGCTTTGTTGACGGCGCACCACCACATAATCTCCGTCGAGAATTGCATCTCCGGTCATGGAGTCACCTTTTACTCGGAGTACAAAGAGTTCTCCACCGCCTGTAAGAGATCTTGGCAAGGTGAACGAGTCGATGATTTCCTGTTCGGCGTAGACCCCTGTTCCAGCCGCCACGCGCCCGACCAATGGGACCTGTACAGTTTCTGTTTCGCCCGAGAGATCCCCTGCGGCAGTGTCACTCTCCCAGCTGACGGTGATGCTCCTAGGTTTGGTTGGGTCTTTTCGAAGATAACCTGACTCTTGCAAGGCTTTGAGCTGGGCATGCACCGACGATGACGAGTTAAGCCCAACCGCCTCACCAATTTCCCTCACGGACGGAGGAAATCCCCGCAGGCGCTGCTGGGAAATAATAAATTCCAAAATCGAGCGCCTGATTGGCGTCAATACTTTTACTCTCGGCCCCGACATATCCCTCCGCCGTTGTCACAACCATGATGAATAATCCATGGTAAGGACCTTCCCTTATTTTTTATGATAGCAGGATCTACGAGCCGATGCAAACAAATGTTCGAGAAACAGTAATAGACGAACATATGTTCGTGTACAATAATGAAAGTGTCAGGGATGAGACGGGAGGAAGACCTGTGGCGGCGCTACAAGGTGCAGTACTAAAGCGGCAAGACAGCCCAGAAAGGCTCCAAGTTGTTTACGGAACAGGTAGCCGAGGCCGCATACGTGGAGGACCTTCGGTTCTCAATGCATTGAGAAATACGATTATCCTCGGCGTGATTTCAGTTCTTGTCTTATGCGCTTATTCGATCGGCGTCTCAATGTCCCACAGTTCGCTGAAAACACCGTCGGCGGGCTCGTTGCCACACGGTTGGTCCGTTTCTTATACCGTGAGACCGGGAGATTCAGCATGGTCAATCGCTTCCAAGGTTGCACCAAGTCCATCTGAAGTGCCATTTATCGCCAGGGAGATTTTCTCGGAGCAGGGTTTCGTTCTTCTACCTGGGACTGTTCTAAACCTCACCGATTGATTGGCACTATTGTTTATGCAACTGCTGCGCCAGAGTGGCCTGCGGGTGCCACTTAAGCTTCGCGGTTTAGGGTGGCGCAGTGTCACCGGACGCATTGTCGACTATCCCGGTAGGATCATATATGTCGTATGGTCTGGGGTGGTGGAATATCTAATTGCGCTGTCCAGCTTGTGGTGAGCTAGAGGATAAAGTTATTGATTCGCGAACGGCTGAAGACGGCCGGTCGATCAGGAGACGTCGTGCCTGCATTTCGTGTGGGCGTCGCTTCACCACCTTTGAAAGGGTCGAGGAGCTTTCGCTTCTGGTTGTAAAGCGTTCCGGTCATAAGGAACCTTTTGAACGGTCGAAGATCGTGTCAGGGGTGAAGTCCGCGCTTAAGAATAGACCGGTGAGCGCCGATCAGATCGAGGCTATGGCTGGTGATATCGAGGATACCTTACGTTCTGAGGGGTCGGAGGTTTCGTCACAACGGGTAGGCAGAATGGTTCTGGAGCATCTCCGAGACTTAGATGAAGTTGGCTATCTGAGGTTTGCCTCAGTGTACAAGGGTTTTGCAGATGTCAGGGATTTTGAACGGGAGTTCAGTTATCTGTCTAAGGACACTGAGCCAAAGAGGCCCAAGGCTTAACGTAGTCTGGTGCGTGTCAATATTCACTGAACGGGGTTTACTCATAAATGTTTGATGCCAAACACATGGCAGTGTGTTCTTCTCGGGTTATACCTGCTGTCGCGAAGGATATTTTTGATTTTTTGGCGATACCGGCTTTGCATTCGAAATTCGACGGATCAGGAACAGTCAAGGGTGTGCTGCACGGTCCGGAGCGGCTTTACCTTTCTGCAAAGTTTGGCATGCGGATGAAAATGCTAGTTCCGTATCGTACGACCAATACGGTCATCGAATTCGAAGAGAACAAATTGATTGCGTGGCGTCATTTCGGAGGCCATATTTGGCGTTACCGGCTAAATGAAATTAGCGCGGAAGATGGACAATCCTTGACCGAAGTAACGGAGTGCTTCGATTATTCCACTGCTCGGAGCGTCCGGTTTATCCAACTAATTGATGCTCCGGTGAGGAACCTGATATCGATTGAGAAGACTCTGCTGCGGTTAGAGCAGATCTTCTCCTAGTCTTCCTCGAAGGGAAGAAAGGGAATGACTTTTCTTCTCAAAAAATCCGCCAGCTCCAAGTTGGAAGCACCAATTGTCAGTTCGCCTGACGGCTCTTCGTCTGTCGGGCCAAGTATGGTCCCGCCCGCCTCGCGAACTATAAGAGCTGCCGCCGTATAGTCCCATGGCCATAAACCCGCCTCGTAGTAACCGTCCAGCCTGCCTTCGGCAAGAAAGCATAGGTCAAGCGACGCTGCGCCCGCCCGCCTTATATCTCTGACTTCACCTATGATGCTTGCAAGAAATTTTGCCTGGGCGACTCTACGCAAGGCACTATAGCCAAAACCTGTACCGATAAGAGATTTTGATATCGCAACCTTATCGCGGACATGAATCTGACTGGAATTCTTGAATGCTCCCATTCCCTTGCCGGACCAGTACAGAGCATTCTCGGGAATGTTATAGACGGCTCCAGCTACCACGTCGTCATGTGTCCGGACTCCGACGGATACGGAATAGCTGGGGAATCCATATATGAAGTTCGTGGTCCCGTCAATTGGATCGATTATCCAAGAAACTTCTGAAGATCCCTTGTGGTCGCTTCCCTCTTCAGCGATTATCGAGTGTTCGGGGAATACTTGGTGGATACGTTCGACGAGATAGTTTTCGGCGGCTTTATCTACGTCGGTCACCATGTCGGTAATGGAGGATTTCGAAGAAATCGAGAGTTGCTCATTTCTTGAGGATCGGACGAGATTTGCTGCTTCGGTGGCAAAGGTTTTTGCCGCCTCAACCAGAGTTTGGTAGCTTTGCATGAATCCAAGCTAGGCGCTGTTTCAATTCCGGTGATCCGCCAAGAGCTGATTCGACTGGAGGCTGGCGATATTAGGCTCTGGAAATGAATGGTGGCATTTGGCGTTTTGACGCAGCGAATTCTTCGTAGTCACATGCATGTTTCTTCGAGTGCACGGGCCACTGTTTGCGATTTGAATTGATATGCCTTGCAAGGCCGCTACACATCAGGAATGGAAAATAGTGAGTCGACTGTATTCGAAAGTGCCGTCTTCAGCCGTGGCGTTCTATGCTCATCCCGATGATGCGGACGTATCTTGCGGGGGCACCTTGGCGCTGTGGGCTGAGCTTGGTGCCAGGGTGATTTTAGTCGTGTGCACCAAAGGTGAAAAAGGGACTATTGACGCTTCAAGGGATATTACAAAGCTTGAAGCAGACCGGCATTTGGAATTAGAGAGAGCAGGCAAAATTGTGGGAGTCTCGCAGATGATAGGACTGTCCATTCC